>NZ_JAFFQA010000030.1 GCF_016919065.1 Desulfobulbus rhabdoformis
CAATCTTGGCATTTTGGGCCCGATGATCGGTAAGTTTGCCAAAATCAGCTTTGATAGCTTGAATTAATGCGTCCACGTGGAGTGTTTTGTTCACGGCTCTTCCGTTCGTCGGTGCAACCAGTTGTAACGCCTTGATCGAGAAAATTTTCAGTGACTGCATAATCGATTCTCCGTGTAATTAGTTGTAATTCCATGAAAAAATCGATTTTTACCTTCAAGGCTTTGTCAAGAAAAAAATACGCTACTCCTGATTAATTTTTCGTTTATTTTTGATGAGTTAATCGCGTCTAAGCTCGTTGCCGAGGCGCTCGGAGAGCAGCCGTTTTGGAACCAAGCGTGTTCTCTAAAAGTTTACGAAACCCAATTCCCTCGTACCCCATAAAAACAGGGCATTACGGGATAACGGGAAGTGCTGTCGATCCCCCAACATCTGACAAACTCACTGACTCTTTCGTTGAGCAAGTAGCAGGACTTTTGCCTGAAGCTACTCAGGGTAGTTTTGCAAATGTGTCCAGTAAGTTACATACTCTCGAGAGTGAAAGTACTGGGCCGGGAGATGATATAAGCTTAGTGTCATCAAATATTACGGGAACTCCTGCATCAACAGAGATATATATTGCCACGGAAAAGAACAGTCATAGCATGTCCCAATTCTCAGATGATCTGAGTGTACAGGCCTTGTTTGAAAAGCTCTTGCCAGGTGGTTTGATATTGGAAAGTAAACGGATTATCTTAACCCAACTCATGGAAAGTGCATCTAATGAAGAAGGCTCTACAAATGAGATGTTGCTTGGATCGCTTTCAACTCTGCTACAGACCCAGAATCAAGATCCAGTAGTACAAGGAGAAGCTTCAGGTGATAGATTTAGCCATCCAGATTGGGAAGCAAGAATATCCCTTCATGACCGTTTGATTGAACTTGAAAATAAATTAAATGAAGCTCAATACCAAAATCTTCGATTGGAGGTACTTGGTAATCTCTCTGCCTCTGTCATTGAAAGTAAAGCTAGAGCCAACACCGATCAAGGTCTAGCGTTTCGTTATGCTTTGGTCAACCTCAACCCGTTTGCAATTATCGGTGTTGATTATGATACGAAATTTAATCAAGATGGAGAGCTTGATCTTTATACTTCCTCAACCCCAGACGGTCAACTGACTGACAAATATCTGCAGGACCGTGCCAATTTTCTGGTTCAGTTATTTTATGAGAACATCAATGATACTGGCGCTAAAAATCCTTATGACCCTTGGAATACTGATGTCTATCCGAATCTGCCATCTTATTATTATAACGATCTGACAACGGGGAAACAATCACTGAATGCGGTATATACGAATTTGGCAACAAAGAAAGACAATTACCAGCAATTCATCTTCGGCTCAAGTGAGGGAGATCCGGAAATTAATGGCGGTTCCAAAGACGATCATTTGTACGGTATGGCAGGCAACGACAATCTGATTGGCGGCAAAGGCGACGACTATCTCGAAGGTGGCAAGGACAACGACATCTACATCTGGAACGTAGGTGATGGCAACGACACGATTGTCGATCTCCGGGAGGAGGACGGCAAGCAGCACGGCACCATCATTATCCGTGACAACGAAGGTGAGTATGTGGCGGCCGGGACGTTCGAGCGCGAGAAGGACGGGGACGGTGGCTATCTCAACGAATGGGTTCGTGAAATCAACGAGGTGGACATTGTTACTCTTATCCATGGCGCGACCTGGCAACTCCGCATGCCCGACAACAGCCTACTCGATCTGGGTGCTGATTTTCAGGATGGTGATTTTGGTATCTCGCTGACGGAAGAATCCGATCCTGGAGATCTGGAGATCGTTTCTCCGGGGAATATAGACGATAATTTTTTATATCAGGACTCCACAAGTACAGGCAAAGAAATCCACGGCCTGGACGGCAAAGATATGCTAATCGGTGGCACCGGTAATGATTTGCTTGATGGTGGGAATGGAGATGATTGGATTGCTGGTCAAGGTGGAGCTGATACCATATTGGGCGGTGCAGGTAATGACCTTATCACTTGGATAGGTGGCGGATCAGAAATATATGGTGGAGATGGTGACGATATCATTTCGGCAAACGTTAGGGAATGGTTTTTCGGATATGTTTGGGACTCCTACTTAACCATGGATGCAATTTGGGCTGATTTGAGTCAGCACTGGCAATCAAGCTATGAAGACGGATTGGGACGAGATCCTGATAGCGGCTACCTCAGTGTCTGGTTTTCAGGTGGAGTTGGAATGACTACCATCAATGGAGAATCTGTTCTTGGAGATAGTTGGACCTATGAATTTACTTTTAGTCTAGAAAGCTTTGATTTGCAATATTTTCATCCTGTATATGCCCCTGATGGTTACATGCCGAACAACTATTTTCTGGAACACGGGATGGAAATTGAACCTTTGTTTACCGAGGCGGTGACTTTGTTCGGCGAAGGCGGCAACGATCTTCTCGCTGGCAACGGTGGTGGAGATTATTTATATGGTGGAGCTGATCGCGATTTTTTGATTGGCAATCAAGGAAACGACTTCCTAGATGGCGGAGACGGGGACGATGTGTTGGTTGGTGGGCAAGGGGAAGATATCCTTCTTGGTGGTGCCGGAATCGACGATATGTATGGTGAAACTGGCTCTGATGTACTTCTGGGCGGAGACGGGGACGACCGGATTTGGGCCGATTCAGACCCTTCCTCCTCCATACTGGCCTCAGAGGATGGTGACGATTTTGTTGATGGTGGTGCTGGCAATGATCAACTCGTCGGGCAGGGCGGTAATGATAGTATTTACGGTGGAACCGGCAATGACGTTTTGTATGGTGACGATGCCTATTCGTCTCAATATGGCGATGATTTTCTTGATGGTGGAGAAGGTGATGACGACCTAATCGGTGGTTTGGGAGACGACTACTTACTTGGAGGAACAGGGAATGACCGCATTTGGGGGGACAATGGTGATCAAACCGGAGACGGCAACGATACGCTCTATGGGGGAGACGGAGATGACCTCCTTCAAGGAGGTGGAGGCGATGACTTTCTTTATGGCGACGCAGGTCTCGATAACCTTGTTGGAAATGATGGTAATGACACGCTCTACGGCAATGACGACAATGATATACTTTGGGGAGTTGATGGAGAAGATTTTCTATATGGAGGATTAGGCAATGACCAGTTGCAGGGTGGGGAAGATAATGATTTCCTTGATGGCGGAGATGGTGATGACACCCTGTTTGGACAAGCCGGTGACGATGAACTTTATGGCGGGGATGGGGATGATTGGCTGGCTGGCGAGGATGAATCTAATTCAAGTGCTGTGAGTTCGTTAACGGGAAATGATACGCTTTCTGGGGGCGGTGGAAACGATGTTTTGGTTGGAGGCAACGGCAATGACATTCTCTCTGGTGATGATGGAGATGATCGCCTCTATGGTGGCATTGGTTACGATTTTCTCTACGGCGGAGAAGGCAATGACTTCCTTTATGGTGGAACCGGTTCCGATATCCTAGCAGGAGGGGCCGGAGACGACACCTATTACATATCCCGAGGCAGCGGCCTCAAGCACATTGTCGACACTACCGATGACCACAACAAGATAGTATTTCAGGGTGGGATTAACCTAAGTTCGATCTCCCTATCGCTTGGCTCCCTGATGATCAGCAGTGGAGAACCAGGGGATGAATTGCATATTGACGGAGTGGATTACGATAACCTGGCTGCGACCACACCAATTGAGACCATCGAATTCTCCGACGGACAAATCATGAGCGTAGCTGAAGTCATTGCCGCAGTCGGTATTGATCTTCCAGCTACCGAGGTTGCTGATAGCATCACAGGCACCTCAGGCCGGGATAATATTTTTGCATTGGCTGGCGATGATAGCGTTGATAGTCTTGGCGGAGACGATCAGCTGGATCTCGGAACCGGCAACGACACGGCTTATGCTGGAGAAGGTGATGACTTCGTTTCGGCTGGTGATGGCAACGATACCGTCTTCGGCGATGCTGGGAACGATACACTCTCTGGTGGAGAAGGCGCTGATACACTCTCCGGCGGAATAGGGGATGATACCATCGCTGGCAATGTCGGACTTGATATCCTTTATGGTGACGCGGGTAATGATATCCTTCACGGCAATGAGGATAACGATCAGCTGTTTGGCGGAGTCGACAATGACATCCTCTATGGCGATACAGGTGACGATACCCTTGATGGAGGAGAAGGTGATGACCAGTTATACGGTGGCGATGGTGATGATACCGTCTTCGGCGATGCTGGGAACGATACACTCTCTGGTGGAGAAGGCTCTGATGCGCTCTCTGGCGGAATAGGGGATGATACCATCGCTGGTGATGTCGGTGATGACATCCTTTACGGAGAGGAAGGAGCTGACTTGGTCACCGGCAATGTCGGACTTGATACCCTTTATGGTGACGCGGGTAATGATATCCTCCACGGCAATGAGGATAACGATCAGCTGTTTGGCGGAGCCGACAATGACGCCCTCTATGGCGATACAGGTGACGATACCCTTGATGGCGAAGAAGGTGACGACCAATTATACGGTGGCGATGGAAATGACGCTCTGTATGGCGGTGCAGGTAATGATATTCTCATCGGCGGTCTTGGAACAGATACTCTTTTCGGTGGTCTTGATGATGACATCTATATGGTTGATAGCATTGATGATATTTTGACCGAGCAGGTTGACGAAGGCCAGGATACAGTCATCGCTTCTGTGGATTACTCTCTTGGAGACAACATTGAAAAACTACAGTTAGCTGAAGATACAACAGTCCTCAGCGGCACAGGGAATGAACTAGACAATACGCTTGAAGGAAATGCCCAAAACAACAGTCTATATGGTCTTGCCGGTACCGATACTTTGGTTGGCAACGACGGTGACGATCTATTGGATGGTGGTATTGGCGCGGACACCCTGATGGGGGGCGCGGGTGACGATCAATACCTTGTGGATGACACGGCTGACACAATCATCGAAGATGCTGGCAATGGCAATGATACAGTAGCTGCGACCGTCAATTATAGTCTGGCTGACAATGTGGAGGATCTTTCTTTACTTGGAGCAGATGCCTTAAACGGTACCGGCAATGACTTGGTCAATACCCTGACAGGTAATGAGTATAACAACCAGCTCGACGGGCAGTCTGGGGATGACATTCTGTACGGTGGTGCTGGGGATGACGTGTTGATTGGTGGTCTTGGCAGTGATCAAATGATCGGTGGGATCGGTAACGATAGGTATGTCGTAGATAATGCGGAAGATACTGTGGTGGAACTGATCGATGAAGGTGTTGATCTGGTTGAAAGTTCTATCAGCACGACACTTGCCGACAATGTTGAAAATCTTACCCTAACAGGTACCTCGGATATAAATGCCACGGGCAATACCGGAGGCAACATCCTGCAGGGCAATAGTGGAAATAATACCCTGAGCGGTCTTGATGGCAACGATGAGCTTCGAGGTGGTGACGGCGATGATAGGCTTATAGGCGGTCTTGGTACAGATTTGCTGGCTGGCGGTTTGGGTAATGATACCTACGAAGTGGAAAACCTGGAGGATACCCTTGTTGAAAACAGCGATGAGGGAACCGATACTGTTGAGAGTTCCGTTTCGTATTCCCTTGGTGAGAACCTGGAAAACCTGGTCCTGACTGGTACGTCTGTTATCAACGGAACAGGGAATGAGTTGAGTAACCACATAATTGGTAACAGCGCCAATAATATACTGGATGGCGGCTCTGGAGCCGACACCCTGGAGGGCGGGTCCGGTGATGATACCTATCTGACCGCCGATGAAGGCGATTCTATTATAGAAACTGCCAGCCAAGGCATGGATACAGAGATCCGTGGCTACGAAACTTCGGAAGAATTGTCCGACTTTGTTGAGTATCTGGTTTTAAGTGGATCTATCATTCAAGGGACCGGTAATTTGCAGAGTAACACCATCACTGGTAATGATGCCGACAATATCCTTCTTGGTTTGGGAGGAGATGACACCCTGATTGGCGGTCTAGGCAGTGATCATATGGAAGGCGGTGATGGCAATGACATCTACGAGGTTGATGATGTAGGCGATGTTGTGGTTGAGCTGGCTGGAGAAGGATTTGACACGATCAGGAGTACCCTTGGTATTACGCTTGACACCTATGTTGAAAATGCCATCCTGACCGGTTCAGCCAATGTCGATGCCATTGGTAATGAACAGGATAATTATTTGGAGGGCAATAGCGGCGATAACAGGCTTGAGGGTGGAGCCGGTATAGACACCATGAGGGGTGGTGCGGGCGATGATATCTACCTGACAGATATGGAAGGTGATTCGATTACAGAAGAGGCTGATCAAGGGACGGATACGGAAATTCGCAGCTACGATACTCTGTATGTACTTTCCGACAACGTTGAAAATCTAACTTTGGCCGGAACTGCGTATCGTGGTAATGGCAATGAGCTTGATAATATCATTACCGGTAATGAGGTGGCCAACAACCTTTTAGGCCTTGAGGGGGATGACGCCTTAATCGGCAATGGTGGTGATGATGCCTTGTTTGGTTCCGAAGGCCAGGATCTTTTACTTGGCGGCACGGGCGATGATTATTTGGAAGGTGGTTCAGGCAATGACAGCCTGTATGGTGAAGACGGCGACGACCAGCTCGATGGCGGAAGCGGTAATAATGTACTCCGTGGCGGCCTGGGCAATGACACCTATGTCTATCGCTCCGATGCGGGCGTCTACCAGATCGATAACAGTGATGGCGGTTCGGATTGGCTGCTGTTTACCGATGATCTGACTGCCGATCGCCTGAGCTTTATCAAATCGGGTAACGACCTGATTGTCCGGGTCGACGGCGACGAAAACCACCAGGTCGTTGTCGGCAACTGGTTCTTGGGCGAACAGTATCAACTCTATGCCATCCAGCCCTCTGGAGCTAATGGTATCACAGCGGCAACAATCAATCGAATGTTCCCACCGGATAATCCTGAGGCCGACGGCATAGAGATCCCGGCAGAAGTTGTTTTTGATCAGCAACTCTATGGAACCTCAGATGGTGAACAGTTGTCTGGAACTTCCGGCAACGATTGTCTGCGCGGGTATGAAGGCAATGATTATCTCTTTGGCCAAGGTGGTGACGACTGGCTGCTCGGCGGCTCAGGGGATGATCAGCTCGATGGCGGTACCGGTGATGACGTGTTGTATGGTGGTAGCGGTAACGATGTGTATGTCTTCCGTTCCGGTCATGGTGCAGAAACCATCGACAACAGCGGTGGCGGTACCGATTGGTTGCTTTTTGATACGGGCTTAACCCTTGAGACCCTGGTTTTCAGTCAGGTCAATGATGATCTGGTCATTAGTGTTGATGGAACCGACGATCAGGTGACCATCTCGAATTGGTTTACTGATACCGACAACCGCATTGAGTACATCCAGCCATATGGTGGAAGTGGTATTTCAGCCGCGCAAATAGAGGCGATGTTGGCGACGGATCCTCCTGCAGGTGATTTTGATACAGTTGTCGAAGGGACGACGGCCGCGGAGCAGCTCGTCGGAACGAGTGGGGCGGATCAACTCAATGCGTATGAAGGCGATGATCAACTTTTCGGACTGGCTGGCGATGACGAGTTGAATGGTGGCCCTGGCAGTGATTACCTGGACGGCGGCGCTGGCAATGATGTACAGAATGGTGGCGCTGGTGCCGACCAGCTCGGTGGTGACGCTGGCGATGATATTCTTACCGGTGGCAGTGATGACGATATCTATATTTATCGGGCCGGTGCAGGAGCCGATACCATCGTCAATGCCGGAGGCGGAATCGACTGGCTCATATTCAATGATAATATTACCAGTGATCGCTTGAGCTTCATTCAGTCGAATGACGATTTAATCATTCGCATTGACGCGGATTCGGCAACTCAGATCACGGTCAGCGACTGGTTTCTGGGAGGAGAAAACCAACTGAGTTATATCCAGCCCTATGGTGAAAGCGGTATCTCTGCCGCGCAGATCAATGCCCTGTTCACCGTGCCTGCAGATGACGACAATGACCTCCTGACGGTCCCCGATGAAAGCACTTTTGATCAGGTTGTAACCGGTGTAGCTGCAGGTGGCCAGGTAGTTGGCGCCAATGGCAATGATCTGCTGCAGGGCCTTGAAGGAGACGATCAATTGTTCGGCCTTGGTGGCAATGATTGGTTGGTGGCTGGAGATGGCAGTGATTATCTTGATGGCGGCACAGGTAATGATACCCAATTGGGCGGAGCCGGTGATGACCAACTGGGTGGCGATGCTGGAGATGACGTTCTCAGTGGCGGTACAGGTAACGATCTCTATGTCTACCGAGCCGGATCGGGTAACGATACCATCGTTAACGGAGATGGTGGAACGGATTGGTTGATTTTTGCAGATGATATCACGGAAGACCGGCTTACCTATGTACAATCAGGTGATGATTTGCTGGTCAATATTGATGACGGAACTGCGGGTTCGGTTACGGTGTTGGATTGGTTTCTTGGGCCGGAGCATCAACTCAGTTATATCCAGCCCTCTGGGGGCTATGGCATTCCCGGTGCCTCGCTTCCCATTGAGCAGGAAAGCACCAGTTCAACAGAAGAGACTGGGTCCGTGCTTGTCCTCTCCGACTTTGTCAGTGGTGAGGATGTCCTGCAACTGAGCAAATCCGTATTCACATCCCTGACGGACGAGGGAACGCTCAGTTCGGCCTTGTTCTGTGCGAACTCCACGGGTTCGGCCCAGGATGACAACGATTACATCCTCTATAACACCTCATCGGGTGCGCTGCTGTACGATGCCGACGGCAGTGGTGAAGGCGCTGCTGTCCAATTTGCATCCCTAAGCAATAAACCCGAGATATCGGCTAACGATTTTCTGGTTGTGGCATAGTCACAAACACACAGACGGTCACACAAGGCGCCGTTTCCGTAAGCGGAAACGGCGCCTTTTTCTCGCTCCTTAACCTGAGGAGAAGCATGTTTACACCATACCCAGAGAATACGTACCATGTCGGATCAATCACTCGAAGAATCTTCTCAGACCGATGGCAACCTCATTGCTTGCTGCCGTTTTTTGGCAATGCGTTTTGGCAAGGAGGCTGCCGCACGCTTTGCCTCAATCTCTCCTGTTTCGGGAGCTGAAGGAAGAAAAATCAATGTTGAACGTGTCATGCAGACGGCACGTTCCCTGGGGCTGCAGACAATCATTCAGCGCCCAAATCTCCATCAGATAGCCTCCCTGCCGGTGATTGCTGAGTTACGCGACGGCCAGTATGTTGTTCTGTCTGAAATCCAGCCAGGGGATTCAAAAACAGTCACCTTGCATATACCTCAGGGAGACGGACTCCCCCGAAAGGAGCAGGTCCCACTTCACCGGTTCCAGCAAGCCTGGGCCGGTGGCATCCTCTCCTTTGAGCAGGTCAATACCGCACTGGTCTGTTTTTCGATAGTGGCTCGAGAACACAAAATCGAGCTGACCCAGGAACGCCTGATACACGAGTATGGGCTCAGCAAGCAAGAAATTCCGACCGATACCTTGCTGCGCATGGCCAAAGAGCTTGGCCTCAAGGCTAAATTGTTACGCCTGAAGTGGGAGGGGCTGCTTCAGCTGAAAAAAGCCTATCCAGCCATTGCTCGCCTGAAAAATGGACATCATGTGATCCTGGCCGGAATCCAACTCGATCCCAAAGAGAACGAAGCACGCATTGCCTGTTATGATCCATTGACCGGGGCAGGAGGGGGGCATCTGCGCTTTTCCCGTGAGGAGTTTGAGGCCATCTGGGATGGAGCTCTCTATGTGCTCAAGCGGGTATACAAGCTGACCGATGAGTCTCAACCCTTCAGTCTCCGTTGGTTCATTCCCGAGATCCTGCGCCAGAAGTTGACCTTTATCGATATCGCCCTGGCAGTCCTTTTCATCAACGCCATCGCTCTGGTGACCCCGATCTTCTTTCAGATCGTGATCGACAAGGTCTTGGTAAATCAGGCCTTCACTACCCTGCATGCGCTGGGCTGCGGTATGGCCGCCGCCTTGGCAGTGAATGCGGGGCTTGATTTTCTTCGCGACTACCTCCTGCTCCATGCCACGAACAAGATTGATCTGCGAGTAACCGGTCGCACCTTTCGCCATCTGCTCCAGTTACCGCTTGATTTCTTTGAGCATGTTGCTGCGGGTGTTCTTACTCAACACATGCAGCAAACTGCCAAAATCCGCAACTTCCTTACCGGCAATGTCTTCCTCACCATGCTGGAGGCAAGTTCACTCTTCGTTTTCCTGCCCTTCCTCTTTTTTTATAGCCTGTCACTGACTGGAATCGTCCTGGTGTTCACTCTGCTGATTGCCGCGGTCATCGGAGTGTTAATTGTCCCGTTCAAGCGGCGGTTGAATGCTCTCTATGATGCAGAGGGGCGGCGTCAGGCCATGTTGGTGGAAACAATCAACGGCATGGCCACGGTCAAAGCCATGGCCATTGAGCCCTTGCTGCGCCAGCAGTGGGAGCAAAAGGTTGCCCGCGCTGTGAGCATGCAGTTTCGAGTCGGTAAAATATCCATCACGGCCAAATCGCTGACGCAGTTTCTGGAACGGATGATGACGGTGATTCTCATCTGGATGGGGGCCAGTCTTGTTTTTGATGGAACGATCACCGTTGGTGCACTGATCGCCTTTCAGATGTTAGCGGGGCGGGTGACCTCACCTCTGGTGCGACTGGTTGGCCTGATCCACCAGTACCAGGAGGCAGCCCTGTCCGTGGAAAAATTAGGTCTGGTTATGAACGCCAAACAGGAATGGGGTGCGGACCGCCATGGGGCCCGTCCGTCATTAAAGGGTGATATTGTCCTTGATCGGGTCAGTTTCCGCTATGGCCCTGATCTCCCCAATGTTCTCCACGAAATTTCTCTGACCATTCCCGCCGGTTCTACTCTGGGCATTGTTGGCCCCTCCGGTTCCGGTAAGACCACCCTGACCCGCATGCTCCAGAAGTCCTATTTTCCCTCTACCGGGACGATCAGGATCAATGACTGCTATCTCAATGAGATTGATACCGCGCATCTGCGCCAAAATATGGGAGTGGTGTTACAAGAGAATTTTTTATTCAACGCAACTATCGCCGAAAATATTCGCGCAGGCCAATCTGCTGCCTCTCGGGAGCAGATTATTCAGGCGGCCCTCATGGCCGGGGCCGACGAATTCATCGTTACCCTGCCCCAGGGATATGACACCATGCTGGAAGAAGGGGCTCAAAATCTCTCCGGTGGACAGCGACAACGACTGGCCATTGCCCGTGCTCTATTAACTTCACCGGAAATACTGATCCTGGATGAGGCGACCAGCGCCCTGGATCCTGAAAGCGAACGGATCATCCGTGAAAACCTGGTGCAGATCGCCAGGAATCGCACCGTACTCATTGTCTCCCACCGTCTCTCCATGCTCAAGGATGCCGACAGCATTATTGTGCTCCAACGAGGCCTGGTGGTCGGTCATGGGCCCCATAGCCAACTCCTGCAGAACTGCCCGCTCTACAAGAAGCTCTGGCAGCAACAGATGGAACTCTGATGGACGAATCGAAATCAACAAAAGACATTCTTGAATATCAACCGGATGCGGTAGAGATCGAGGAGCGCCCGGTACCTGGCAAGATCCGCTGGGTACTCTACCTGATCCTGCTCTCCCTGGTGCTGACCGTGGTAGGGGCCATTGTGTTCAAGGTGGACCGAGTCGTGGTGGCAGAGGGGGAGTTAATCACCAATACTCCAACGATTGTGGTTCAATCGCTGAGTACTGCTGTGATCCGGACTATTAATGTACAAGTGGGGGATGTGGTGGAAAAGGACCAGGTGTTGGCTACCTTGGATCCCACCTTTGCCACTGCCGATCTGAGTCAGTTGAATAAACAGAAGCTAACCCTTGGCGTTCAAGTCCGACGGATCAGGGCGGAGTTGGATCACACCCCCTTTGCAGCACTTCCTGAAGAGGGAGACGACGGCAAACTTCAGGAGCAGGTGTTAATCCAGCGGCGTTTGATCCTGGAAAAGAATAAACGGATGACCGATGACAAGATCGCAGCACTGCGTGCCAAGCTTGCACTCAATACGGTGCAGCGGCGTGGCCAGGAACAGCAGTACAAATTATTGCGCGATGTGGAAGGCACCACAGCCAAGCGCCCCCAACAGGATGAGGACTACCGGCTTCGGTTACTCGAAGCGCAGAAAGCCCGGTACGAGGCTGCTAATGCCATTGAAACCTTGAAGGCAGAGGCATTGGTAACCCGTAACGAACTCCGCCAGGCCGAGTCCGACTGGCAACGCTTTGTTGAGGAGCGCAAAGGTGAGTTAATGGAGCAGGAAGTCAGCCTGCGGGCAGAACTGGAGAAGGTCCAGGAAGAACTGCACAAGGCTGAACGGGTTCATGATTTGATTTCTTTGCGGGCACCGGAAAAAGGCATTGTGCTCAAGATGGCTGAGCGGTCCGTGGGCTCCATCCTCCAGCAGGCAGAGCCATTTTTTATCCTGGTTCCTTATGGCAGTGTGCTTGAGGCTGAGGTGAATGTCGGATCAAAGGATATCGGGCGTATTCGCACGGGGGATACGGTCCGGATCAAGTTTGATGCCTTCCCCTTCCAGCGTCACGACACCTTACCCGGCGCAGTGCGGGTTATCAGTGAAAACGCCTTCCAGCATTCCGAGCCCCAGGCGCTCCTTCAACCTGATTCCGGTCAACGCCCACTTGAGGCCTTTTACAAGACCCGGATCCATTTGCTCTCAACTCAACTGCGCAATGTACCTGAAGGGTTTCGACTTATACCGGGAATGAAGGTCCGGGCTGAAATCAAGGTCGGGAAACGGTCAGTTATCTCTTACTTTCTCTATCCAATTATCCGAGTGCTGGATGAAAGTCTACGTGAACCTTAATTTTTTATTGTCAATATCAATGGATATGTGTGTGACCACTGTAACTGCATTTTTTCGTCTCTTGTGTGTCCTGGCAGTTGCTTTGCCTCTCTTGAGTGGGTGTGGAGCCTCGACCGGAATTCCCGGTCATGGTGGAGGCAAGCGGTTTGCCGTTGAACAGGAACTGGTTGCTGCCGCAACGAGAGCAGCCATCAAAAAGATCGATCTCACGACCATCAAAGGCAAGAAGGTCAATCTGTTTGTGAACGCCATCGGCGATACCGGGGCCGGTAACCTCGCCGGTGGTCGGTTTTCTATTATCTCGCAGCTGCGAGGGGATTATATTCAGACTGCCCCTGTTACAGAGACCTCAGTTTACCCTCGGTATTCGAGCTCCTCATCCTCCTCTTCGACAACCGGAACGACCACCACTACAGGATCACAGACCTCGGAAACCCTATTGAATGCCCCCGTTCTTAAAAAGAGCCAACAGGAAGGCGGCGCGACAACCATTCAAGCCGGAGTTGCATACGAAGGTATGGGCGCGTATCACAACTCCGAGGAAATCACCTCGAATGACCTGCAATATCTCTCCGCCTTGATGCAGACCTACCTTTTTCTCAAAGGTGTTTACATTGTCCCGCCATCCGAGGCGGAAGTTGATGTGTATATCACGGTTGATGTATTTGGAACCGTGTATACCCGTATTGATTGGTTACTGGCCAACAACGAGATCCTTAAAGCGAAGACTTCACTTGAAGTTCTCGCCGTCGACCATTGGACCGGAGACCTTTTGATGCCACCTCAGTCGGCGGCCGCGGAGTCGGAATATAACGAACAGTATGTGTTATGGGCAGGGCCGGTAAATATCCGAAAAACGTTGAAAAACGCCGACCCGTTGTTGAGTGATTTTACCAACCTGCAAGAGGCAGAATCAACAGTGCTCCCCGTCAACAGGGAAATACAGGCCCCGTATCCCTTTCAATTTCAAATCGAAAATAAGGGGGAGGATAATCACCAGGGAGTCAAAAAGATTAACCAAGAGGTGAACTTGGGGACTTGAACCTGATTCCGTGGCGGAGTGTGACGACTGAACAGGGAGGATTGAAAATAATATTTTCTGTTCGACTTTCCTGGCTGGGCCTCATAGTCTCGGCTATTTTTTCATAAAGCGAAGGAGGACCTTGTACTTACTGATATCCAGATCCTTGGGCAGGGAGGTGGCATCGGGAATGAGCAGGGTTAAAACTCGGCCTCGTTGCGGATCCTGCCGAGGCTGTCGCCTTCGCTCTTCGCCTGCAGGGCCTATGACTCGCTGCCGGGGTTCTCGTATGTGAAGTAACTCCGCTTCTACCGGCTTGCCTTCCGGGGTTTTAGGTTGCTTTTGCGGGGTGACAGGCTCAATGGAGCCTATGATGATATCGACCATGTGTAACTACCTCCTGGAACACGTTTCCCCTCTATCTAGCCTATTTTTGAGAAAAATTCTCGAGGAATTTTCTCCTTTGCTTGCAGCCTTATTGATTGGGCAGAGGAGCAAGCAGTGAGCCGTTTCCCTGTTCCAGATCTAAGAGGGTCTGTTTCATGGGTAGACCGCCACCAAAGCCCGTGAGTTTACCGCCTGTACCAATGAGCCGATGACAGGGGATGACAATGGCGATGGGGTTGACATGGGCTGCGCCTCCGACTGCTCTGGCTTTGCCCACACCGCCCAGACGAATGGCCAACTCGCCGTAGGTGCGTGTCTGGCCATAGGGAATCGCGAGCAGTTCCTGCCATACCTGCTGCTGAAATACAGTGCCGGCCGGAGCCAGAGGCAGATCAAAGACGTGCAATCGCCCAGTGAGGTAGGCATTGAGCTGTTTTCCCGCTTCAGCCAGCAAGGGGTGGCTGCCGCATGAAACCTTGGCCTCCTCTGTCAGGCCAGTGTCCTTGCTACTGGTGGGCAAAATGATTGCGCTGATGGCATTTGCATCACCTGCCAGGGTAAATGTTCCCAAGGGGGTGGGAAGGAGCGTAAAGACTTGCATGGCGAATTAAATCGTTTGTAAGGGGAGATGTTGCAGGCGGTCAAGAAGCCAGGATTCAATGGCTGTTTGCTGTCCAAGCACTGCAGCCGCGTGCTGTTCCAGTGTCTTCATGGTTTGGGGATCAGTTCGTTTCATAATATGGGTGCAGTTATAGTTGAGGCAGAAAATAGGTTTGGCCATAAAGCGGCAACCTTGGGGGCCGAGGAAACAGCATTCACTGTCGACAGGATCACGGAGCGAGATATCTTTTTCTAAAAGCAGGTTAATAAGAATCTGAATGCTGTCGGTGTTATCGGCCATGTAGGCGCTGCAACACCCGCCATCTGGTCGTGTTGCGCAGGCGGAACAGAGCTTCCCCATCTCCATTCGCTCCATCTGCAGACTGAGTTGCTCACAGCTTTTTTTGAGGCCTAGAAGCTTATCGTGCAGTTTGCCATCAAGCCAGAGGTTTTCTTGCACAATCTTGCAAAGTTGCCGTGCATACTCCAGTTTTATTTGAGGAGGACCACTGTACCAGCGCTGGAACTGTTGACTTATATGCATGGGAGAGTACTCAGTTTGAAATAAGTTGCATGAAATGTTTCCAGGCCGGGGCAGCGGCTTTGCCGCCGGTTTCCCCTTTTCCCAGGGTGGTATCCCGATCGTGACCAAACCAGACCCCGGCGGTGAGTCCCCTGGCTGAGCCGACAAACCAAGCGTCGATATTGTTGTCCGTGGTCCCGGTTTTGCCGGTGGCCCCGGGAACCCCGGACGCGTTTTTGCCGGTACCCCGCTCCACGACCTGACGCATGGCTTCCTGCATCCAGGCCGCAGTATAGGAGGAAACCACCCGATGCGCAGGCGCTCGCGGCCAGATTTTAATGGTGCCGTCCTGTTCACGGACCCGGGTAATAGCCACAGGTGGCGGATAAATTCCCTGATTGGCAAAGCAGGTGTAGGCAGAGGTCAACTCCAGCAGTGAGACCGGCGAGGCCCCCAGGGCCAGGGTTAAATTGCCCGCCAGCGGTGCTGTGATCCCCAGTTTTTTAGCTATATGGGCGGCACTATCCACTCCAATTTGCTGGAGGAGGCGGACGGCAACCACATTGCTTGAACGCACCAGCGCCTCACCAAGGGGCATGGGCCCACGGTAATGGTTCATGAAGTTGTGGGGGCGCCAGGGACGCTTTCGTCCGCTTTTGAGCGAGATGGGGGCATCGTTGAAGCGGGTGGCGGGATCCACCCCCTTTTCCAGGGCCGCAGCATAGACCACCGGTTTAAAGGCGGAACCGGGTTGGCGGTTGGCCTTGACTGCCCGGTTGAACTGATTTTCCGTGAAATCCGCTCCGCCGATCATGGCAAGAATATGGCCGTTGTGCGAGTTAAGGGCTACCAATGCCCCCTGGGGGGGCGGTGTATCCAGGTGGCGCATGCCAATACGGGTGACTCCTGCCTGGACTGCCTTGGCAGCAATTTCCTGAAGCCGGGAATCAATCGTTGTGGCCACGCTCAGCCCTTTTTGAAAGAGATCTTTTTCTGTGTACTGTTCGCGCAATAACTGACGGACATAGAGGCCAAAGTAGCCATTGGTTGCCTTACGCCAGTTGCCAGCCAATTGCAGCCCCTGGTCATACGCCAGGCGGGCACTGGTATCTGTGATGATCCTGTCTTCAGCCATGCGGTTGAGCACGTAGCGTTGCCTTGCCTGGGCAGCCTTGGGGTGACGCAGGGGAGAGTAGTTGGAAGGTGATTGGGGCAGGCCGGCAAGCAGGGCAATCTCGCCTAAGCTTAAGTCGCGGGCATGTTTGCCAAAGTAGGTTCTGGCCGCAGCCTCTACCCCATAGGCGCCTTCACCCAGGTAGATTTCATTGAGGTAAATAGTGAGTATTTCCTCTTTACTGAGCATGCGTTCAAGCCGGTGTGAGAGAACCGCCTCGGCCAGTTTACGGGTATAGCTCTTTTCCCGGGTCAGGAGCAGGGCTCGGGTGACTTGTTGGGTAATGGTCGAGCCCCCCTGGCTGCGGCGGCCCGAACGCATATTGTTAAAAGCGGCCCGGGCGATTGACCAGAGATCAAGGCCATCATGCTCCCAGAAACGGCTATCTTCCGCGGCAACAAAGGCCTTGGGTAACAGTGAAGGCATCTCTTCAAAAGGAATGAGAATGCGAAACTCCCGGCCAATGGCACTGATGGGCTTATAGGTTCGGTCCAGGATGACAGTCGCCACTCGAGGGTGGTAATCATTGATGGAACGGATATCGGGCAGGCTGGAAAACCAGGTGAGGACGATCCCTATACAGAGGGTCAGCGTTCCGGCAACTGCCAGCAGTAATTTAGTCAGGTGGTGCTGATTGAGTACCTTGCTTCTTTTGGAAGAGGATGTGGCTGTTGCTCCGGATTGGCTCATGCGGTGGTGGACAAGTGGTCAAAGACGCTGTAGGGTTGCGGGGTAAGAGTGTTTCTCTTTTTGTTGTTACCATGAATTGTCGATTTCAGCACCGCTAAACCCCAACCCCTCCAACTGATCGTGTCTCGAATACGCATTCTTTCCGAACAACTGGCCAACCAGATCGCCGCTGGTGAGGTGGTGGAGCGTCCTGCCTCGGTGGTCAAGGAACTCGTAGAAAACAGCCTGGACGCCGGTGCCGACCGCATCGATGTCTATGTCGAGGGGAGTGGTTCCCGCCTGTTACGCATCACCGATAACGGTGAGGGCATGGACGGGGATGACGTGTTGCTCTCCCTCGAGCGGCACGCCACCTCCAAAATTAAGGACGAATCGCAGCTGGCCGCCATAGCCACTTTGGGCTTTCGCGGGGAGGCCATTCCCAGTATTGGCTCGGTCTCCTGGATGACCATTGCCTCCCGTCCGGCGCACCAGGAGTTGGGCACCCGGGCGGAGATCCGCTACGGTAATCTCCAGACTGTGCATGAGCACGGTTGCAGCCGGGGCACGGTGATCGAGATCCGTCATCTCTTTGGTAACATGCCGGCGCGGAAAAAATTTCTCAAATCCGCCCGAACCGAGATGCACCACATTGAAGAGGTGATCAAAAATCAGGCTCTGGCACATCCCCATGTGGGATTCACCCTCTATAATGAAAGCCGGGTAAGTCTCGAATACCAGCCCGGCTCCGATTTGGAGCGGCGGGTGCGCGAGGTTTTTAAATACCCAGGGAAACTGCTGCCTCTGGAGGCGCAGGTTTCCGGCCCGGATGAGATTGCTCTTGCGGGGTACCTTCTCCTGCCGGAAACCGCCCCCGCCTCCTCGGCGCGTTTGCGTATTCTCGTGAACGATCGCCCGGTCCAGGACGGGATGATTCGCCACGCGGTCAGCGAGGGAATGCAGGGCTTTTTGATGAAAGGATACCAGGCCGCTGGTGCATTGCTGCTCACCATCGGCCCGGATCAGGTGGATGTGAATGTGCATCCCTCCAAACGTGAGATTCGTTTTCGCAAGAGCGAGACGGTGCATCGCTTTATTGCTGCCACTGTCCGCAAGGCCCTGGAGACCCATCAGGAAAGGCTGCGCTCCTCGCTCTTTACCTCTTCCTCTAGCGCTCCTCCTCCCGCGCAGTCTCCGGAAAAGCAGCCAAGCGCACAACCCGTGCTTCCCACCAGTCCAACGCAGACGCCGGTTGCCCCCCAGCTGTTGAGCCCGCAACGTACTCCGTCGCTGAAAACGGCTGAACCAGAGCCCCGACAGGGGGCAGCTCATACATCGCCGCCTATGGATCCGCCTCCGAGGGTGGTCCCCATCGAGCCAAAAGAGGAGCCGCCCCCCGAGCTGCCAGTTACGTCGGAGAGCGATGAACCAGTGGAGAATACACCCGTTTTCACAGGGCTTCAGCTCATCGGTCAACTCTTTCAGCTGTACCTGCTTTGTGAAAAAGACGGTGAGCTCATCGTCATTGACCAGCATGCAGCCCATGAACGGATCCTTTACACGCAATTGCTTGCGGGCTATCAGGCGACACGTATTCCCCGGCAGAGCCTGATGTTTCCGGCCACGGTCGAGCTGACTCCCGCCCAGATGGACACCATGGAAGCACACGAAGAAACCGTGGCGAGTCTGGGATTGCAGGCGGAGTACTTTGGCGATAGCACCTTTGTGATCAAGGCGGTCCCTGCGTTGATTCGTCAGGAAGATCCCAAAATCCTCTTGCGGGAAGTCCTGGATGGATTGCGTGGTCTGCGTGGGGCAGAGGCGGCTCGTCCCCTGCCTCAGGTGGTGGATGATTTGCTCGCCTCCATGGCTTGCAAGGCAGCAATCAAGGCCGGGAATCGACTGCAACCCCAGGAAATGTTGACCCTCCTTGCCGAAATGGAGACAAGCGCGGTTTTCTCCCACTGTCCCCACGGCCGTCCGGTCATCAAATCCTTTACTACCCAGGAGGTGGAGCGCTGGTTCCATCGCCATGGTGGCTGATTGCTCTCTGCTTCAGGTTTTTCCCGGATTTTCCCGAAGGTAGATTGACATCCCCCCTGTTTTCGTGATAAAAAAACTGCTTTTTCAAACCGATTTTCGGTGTTTGTTAGTCATGAGGTAGATTGAACGATGGATGTAAAGACAAGAATAATCAATACCCCTGAGGGGGAGCAGTGCCGCGTGAGCCTGCGCAATCGTTTTGCCGAGGAATCCGACGATACCTGCAGCAAAACAGTCACAGAGATTCTTACCCGGGTACAAAAAGAGGGGGATGCAGCCCTGGTGGACTACTGCCAGCGTTTTGACTGTCCCAAGATGCGCCTTGAGCATCTGCGCGTCAGCCCGGAAGAGTTTGATCAGGCCGAAGCTGAGGTGGATGAGGATTTTCGCACCACCCTCAAGCTGGCAGCAGACCGCATCCGTCGTTTTCATGAGCGTGAGCTCGAAGATTCTTGGATGATGACCCGCGATGACGGCACCATCACCGGTCGCCTGGTTCGCCCGGTGGACAGCGCTGGCCTCTACGTGCCCGGTGGCAAGGAGGGTTCAACGCCTCTGGTTTCATCGGTCTTGATGAATGGCATCCCCGCCCAGATTGCAGGCGTATCCAAACGGGTGATGGTAACCCCACCCAACCCGGAAGGAAAGGTGAGCCCGGTGCTGCTGGCAGCAGCGCGCGAGATCGGCATTGATGAGGTCTACAAGGTCGGCTCCGCTTGGGCTATTGGTGCTCTTGCCTATGGCACCGAGTCCATTGCGCCTGTGGATGTGATCGTTGGTCCGGGTAATCAGTTTGTGGCCGAGGCAAAACGCCAGGTCATGGGCCGGGTACGTATCGACATGATTGCCGGTCCCAGCGAGGTTCTGATTGTGGCGGATGAGAGTGCGGTCCCCGCCTTTGTCGCCGCGGATATGCTGGCCCAGGCGGAACATGATCCCCAGGCCCTGGCCATCGTCATCACCACCAGCACAGCGCTTGTGGATGGCATCAAGGCAGAGCTTGCCGAGCAGCTGCCGAAACTGCCCCGGGTGGATATCGCCCGCACCTCATTGCAGGATCGTGGTTTGATTCTTTTGGCCCAGGATCTTGATCAGGCCATTGAGCTGGCCAACGAGATCGCCATTGAGCATCTGGAACTGCAGATTGTCGAGCCCTGGCAGTGGTTACCGAAAATCCGCCATGCTGGTGCCATCTTCCTTGGTCCCTGGACCCCGGAGGCTTCCGGTGATTATGTGGCCGGACCCAACCACGTGCTGCCGACCATGGGCACCGCACGTATCTCTTCCGCCCTGGGCGTTGAAACCTTTTTGAAAAAGAGTTCGATCATCTCCTACACCCGGGCGGCCCTGCAAGCCGATGGCGAGCACATTCAGCGTTTGGCTGAGCTGGAAGGCCTCACCGCTCACGGCAACTCGGTTGCGATTCGACTTGGCAAGGGATAATCAAGAGCTGCTCATACGCGGAGCGCGAACACTTGGCCTGCAGCTGGAAGAGGAGGCACAGGAAAAGCTCTCCGCCTATTTTAAAGAGCTGTGCAAATGGCGTCGACGGGTGAATCTCATCGCCAGAGAGACCCCGGAGCCCCAGATCATCGAGAACCATTTTCTTGATTCACTCACCCTGGTGCCTCTACTGAACCAGCCAGGGGCACACCTGCTGGATGTGGGGACCGGGGCCGGTTTTCCCGGATTGGTCCTTGCCTGCGCCTTGCCTGCCGTTCGCTTTACTCTGGTCGAGCCGCGGCAGAAGCGGGTAAGCTTTCTCCGCCACGTGATTCGCACCCTTGGGCTTGAGCATATTGAGGTTGTACAGGATCGAATCGAAGCCCACAGCAGCCAATGGCAGGGACGCTTTACCCATATAACCAGCCGGGCGGTTGCTGAGCCAACGAACTTTTTGCCGTTAATTGGCCCCTTGGTGACACCGGAAACGCGTGTTCTTCTCATGCTTGCCAACGAAGCCCCCCTGGCAGGAATAGAGAGCCTGAGCGATGGGGGATGGCAGGTGCGTGCCGAGCATCATCTTCGTCTTCCCTTTTCAAAGGCACCACGGCTTTTGGCCGAGATTGGCCGAGTTGACGGCACATGAGTTTTTTTACTTTCTGTTTTTTGTTTGATTGATGATAATGACGGAAGAACAGTGAAATCATCTTGCTTCTTCCGCCTGTCCCTAATACATATTTTGTTTTCCCACGAGGATAGACATGGCACACAAGATTGCAGTTTTGGCCGGTGATGGTATCGGCCCCGAGGTAATGGCCGAGGCCATCAAAGTACTGGACGCTGTTCAGCAGAAGTTTGGTTTTACCCTGGAGTACACCAGCGCCGATGTCGGCGGTGCCGCCATTGATAACCATGGCGAGGCCTTGCCCGAGTCGACTCTGAAGGTCTGCGAAGCGAGCGAAGCCATTTTGTTTGGTTCGGTCGGCGGCCCCAAATGGGAGAGCCTGCCTCCGGAGCAGCAGCCGGAGCGGGCAGCGCTTTTGCCGCTGCGGAAACACTTTGATCTCTTCTGCAACCTGCGCCCGGCTAAGGTTTTCAAAGCCCTGGCTGCCGCCTGTCCGTTGCGCGCAGATATCGTGGGTGATGGCTTCGACGTGCTCGTTGTCCGCGAGCTGACCTCCGGGATCTATTTTGGTCAGCCTAAAGGGCGCGAGGGCAGCGGCCCGGACGAGACCGCCTGGGATACCAAAATTTACAAGCGCTCTGAAATCGAACGTATCGCCCGCATGGCCTTTGAGGCTGCGCGCGTCCGCAATAAAAAGGTGACCTCGGTGGATAAGGCCAACGTTCTCACCTGCATGGTTTTCTGGCGCGAGGTCGTCAAAGAGGTCGCCAAGGACTATCCGGATGTGGAGCTGGATCATATCTATATCGACAATGCCACCATGCAGCTGGTGAAAGATCCGCATCAGTTTGATGTACTGCTCTGCGGCAATATGTTTGGCGATATCATCTCTGATGAGGCCGCCATGCTTACCGGTTCCATGGGCATGCTTGCCTCGGCCAGCCTGAATGCCTCCAAACTCGGCCTGTTTGAGCCTGCCGGTGGTTCCGCTCCGGATATTGCAGGCCAGGGGATTGCCAATCCCATCGCCCAGATCCTCTCTGCCGCCATGATGCTCAAATACAGCCTGGGCCTGGCCGAAGCGGCCGAGGCCATTGAGGCGGCTGTTTCCGCAATCCTTGAGAAAAACATCATGACCAGCGACATCGCCACCCCCGGGGTGACTCCGGTTTCCACCAGCGGCATGGGAGATGCGATCGTCAGCGAAATTCTGGCCAACTAACCTGCGTGACAAGGGGCGGAGGGAATGCTCATTGTCATTACCATAAATGAAAACCGGTTCTTTGTTCATTGAAGAACCGGTTTTCGCGCAAAGGGAGGGAAGGGAATGCCACGAAGAAAGAATATCGTTTTACTTGCAACCAGCTCGACGACTGACTTGGCCCAGAAGGTCTCCAGTGAACTGGACGTGCCGGTAACCGAAATGATTACCCGCACCTTTGCCGATGGTGAGATCTACCATGCCTTCCCCCAGGACATTGCCGGGTGCGATCTGGTGATTCTCGGCTCCACCGCAGATGACAGCGGCCACCAGGAGTTGATCGATCTGATTACCGGGGCCCGCTACTGGAATGCCCTGTCTGTCAACGTGATTATTCCCTATCTGGGATACTCCACCATGGAACGGGCTAAACCGGGATCCGGTGAGATTCCCAAAGGGATCACCCGGACCCGGCAGATTTTTAGGGCTCGGCCCGATTATGTGAATTTTATCGACCTGCACTCCGAGGCGGTGCTCCACGCCCATAGTGGCGAGGTGCATACCAACCACCTCTGGACCGAGCGACTGGCTGCCGAGAAAATTAAAGATCTGCAGCTGGAAAACATTGTGCTGGTCTCCCCTGACTACGGTTTCTCCAAACGCGTGGCACGTTTAGCCGGGCTGTTGGACTGCCCGCATACGGCGGCCAATAAAGACCGCTACGATGTGGATAAAACCATTGTCGGCCAGCTCTCAGGGGCTGTGCGGGGACGAACCGCCATCATTTGTGATGATATGATCCGTACCGGCGGGTCCATGCTGCAGACCGTTGATCGCTGCTATCAGGCGGGCGCTGTCGGGGTGATGGTCATGGCAACGCACCTGGTTTTGGCGGGCAACGCGCGTGAGCGGTTTATCGAAAAGGGCATTGGTTGCATCATCGGTGCGGATACCTATCCAGGTACCCAGAGCGATGACCTGCTGCAGATATACAGTGTGGCTCCGGTCATCGCCGATGAGATCAAAAGTCATTTCCGCCTGCAGTGAGGCAGGCATTACTCTTTTGAATATACGCGGAAGGAAGCTATGAAAAAAGTAGGTATTATCGGCTGGCGCGGTATGGTCGGCTCTGTGTTGATGGAGCGGATGCGACAGGAAGGAGATTTTCAAGGCTATGAGCCCAGTTTCTTCTCCACCTCCCAGGCCGGGCAGGCGGGGCCGGAGGTCAACGGGACCGTGTACGAGTTGCTGGATGCCCGCAATGTGGCCCTGCTAAGTGAGATGGATATCATCGTCTCCTGTCAGGGCGGCGGCTACACCGCCGAGGTACACCCTCAGTTGCTGGCCAAAAACTGGGCGGGCTACTGGATCGATGCAGCCTCCAAGCTGCGTCTGGATGAGGATTCGATTATTGTCCTTGATCCGGTCAACCGCAATGTTATTGATCAGGGACTTGCCAAGGGCATCAAAAAATACATCGGCGGCAATTGCACGGTCTCTCTGATGATGATGGGTTTGGGCGGTTTGTTTGCAAAGGGTTGGGTTGAGTGGATCACCAGTCAGACCTATCAGGCTGCCTCAGGTGCCGGTGCCAAAAATATGCGCGAGCTGGTCGAGCAGATGCGGTTGGTGGGGGAGAACGCCCAGGATTACTTGGATGATCCGGCAACCACCATTTTGAACCTGGATCGCAACGTCATTGATACCCTGCGCAATCCCGCCTTTCCCACGGCGAATTTTGGAGCCCCCCTGGCCGGAAGTCTCATCCCCTGGATCGACTCTCCCATGGATAACGGCCAGACCCGCGAGGAGTGGAAGGGCGTCACCGAGACCAACAAAATTTTAGGGCTGGCTCCAGGGACGATTCCGATTGATGGATGCTGTGTGCGGATAGGTTCCATGCGCTGTCACAGTCAGGCCTTCACTGTTAAGCTCAAAAAGGATATTCCGCTCTCTGAGATCGAGCAGGCCATCGGTGAGCATAATCAGTGGGTGCAGCTGGTGGCCAACACCAAGGAAGAGACCCTCAAAGAGTTGACCCCGGCCCGGGTTACCGGAACCCTGGATATTCCTGTAGGCCGTCTGCGTAAGATGAACATTGGGCCTGAGTATCTCAGCGCCTTCTCCGTTGGCGATCAGCTGCTCTGGGGAGCGGCCGAGCCGGTACGGCGCATGCTCAAGATTGCCCTTGAGTATATCGGATAAACCAAAATTTGACATTGATCGCAGTGACAAGCCGCTTCCTCTCCGGGAAGCGGCTTCTCTGTTTCTAGGGGCTTGCGCATGCTCCTTCCTGTAAAATGATCCAGGTAAAACCAGTCAATATCCTCGCCCACTGGCTCAATCTGCCCCTCCGGCCAGGACCACACGATTTCTTCCCTCCCTTTTGGCCTGGTACAGCGCGTCATCGGCCTGTTTGAAGAGTTCTTCCGCCGTCATGCCGTGGCAGGGGAAGAGGGCGACACCGATGGAAACCGTTATGGGACCGCATGAGCGGTTATTCACAAGAAAATTGTGTTCGCGGATCATCGTTGCAATCTTTTCGGCAACGGCCAATGAGCCTTCCCTCTCTGCTTCAGGCAGTACAAGTGTGAACTCTTCTCCGCCGTAACGACAGGCAATATCCTCCCCGCGAATGGCCAGGCGTACCAACCGGCCAAACTCACTGAGAATATAATCCTCCACTTCATGACCGTGTTCGTCGTTGAATTTTTTGAAGTGGTCGAGATCGATCATCAGGAGGCCGAGTTCCTGTTTTCGTCGGGAAGCCCGATGCAGCTCATTGTTCAGCGTCTCCTGCAGGTATCGACGGTTGTAAAGCCCTGTCAGCGGGTCGCGAATGGCCTGCTGACGTAGGCTTTCCCGGAGCGCAAGGTTGGAAAGGGTCAGGCTTGCATGCTCAGCAATAGCTGCTGCAAGCTGCTTTTCCTCCGAGGTCCATTCCACCACTCTGGGGCCTGCGAAATGGAGGACACCAAGTGTGACGCCCTGCGCGATCAAGGGTACACAGAAGAGTTGCTCCTCCTTCTGGGGCGAGTGGCTGCAACGCATCGTCCCATGGTCCACATCGCCCATATGGGCTTGGCCTATCCGTAATGCCCAGCATTGATCCGGGCTATAACTCGCCTCTCCCTTCCACTGTCCATTCCAGGTTGTGGCTATTTCCAGCTTGTCTTTGGAGGAGCGGAAGAGAGCCAGTGTCCCGGTAAAACGGGGTAAGAGAATGGTCGTTACGATTTCTATGGCCTGGAGAGCCTCTTCCTTGGAGTTACAGGCACTGAGCTGAGTTCCCAGGTTCTGGAGGATACCGATTTCTTTGGTCCGGCTTATTACCCGCTGTTCAAGCTCCATTTTTCCCTGTCGGACCAGGTACAGCAGGTGTCGGGATATGAGCATGCTCAACGAGGTGGCAATGAGCAAGGAAAGGAGGCCAATGCCCCCTAAAAGCAGTCGCTGCTGTTGGCGTTCCTGGTGCAGGTCGACCAGGGGCAGGGCCACACGGAAATAGCCTTTGAACGAGGGCGTGCTGCAGCGAGCTGCAACGTAGAGCAAATCAATACGGAGGGTTGTACTGAACCGACGGGAAATGCCGATACCCGATTCTTTCGCCTGCAGGATTTCGGGACGCTCTCCGTGATTTTCAATTTCTTTGACCTCTTGGAGGGAAAGTTGGGAGTCGCCGAGGACTGTTCCCGCATGGTTGATAATGGTTACTCGAAAGCGTCCCTGTTCCGTAAAGGAGTCGGCAAGGTGATCAAAGCTTTCGAGGGTGTCCTTCTGGTTCGGTAAAAAACTGACCATCTGCGCCCCACTTCGGGCAAGATGTATGAGTTCTTTTTCGTATCGTTTCAGGGCAACCTGGCCGAAATAGAGGTCAATGAAGACGACCCCGATAATTACAAAAACGGTGATCAGGATAAGTGGGAGGAGGACAATGCGTTGGGAAACAGGAATATTTTTACGTCTCATGCTCGTACAAGGTACTGGGGCAAAGGGGCTCTCCCCAGTGACTCCCTCTAGGGCATCTTGAATAATTGCTTTTTCTGCCAATCTCTGCGTCATGCTGAAAATTTTATCCTCGGAATATCACCAATATGCCTGCGGTAAAATTATCAGCAATCCTTGACCTTGATTGAAAAATCTAATTATTCAAAACACCCTCAAGAGAGGGAGTCTATCTGCTGGGGGCTCTATCAATCGGGTATCTTATCTAGTATAAGCGAGAATTCGATTGGAACCCAGGCATATTTACCCTGGCCATCTGCACGAACATGACCGAGCCCGGGGAAGGGGAGGTGCATTCCTCCAACCAGATCACCGCTCGCCGCCAGTTGGTGTAACAGGGTTTTACGCGTGGCCACTGCCTGGGGTTGATTGACATCAAAATCAATGGAGACCTCGGGGCGGGCAAACTGAACAGCATGGGCATGGACAACATCCCCCCAGATATAGAGAGTTTGGCCCTTGGATTGTATGGAAAAGGCGGTGTGGCCAGGGGTATGCCCATTGGCAGCGACACTGCGGATGCCGGGAACAATCTCAGAGTTGTTACTGAAGGTGTGCCACCTATTCTGTTGGCGGTAGGGGGCTGAGGCCTCACGCGCAACGGCAAAGGCCTGTTGTCTGTTTTTGGGGGCCTCGGCTGCTGTCTGCTCGGAGAGCCAGTAGGCTCCCTCCTGCTCAGCGACAAAGACGTGTGCCTGAGGGTATAACGGCTCTTCGTCCTCATTGACAAGGCCGCCGAGATGATCGGCATGCATGTGGGTGAGGATGACGGTATCCACATCCACCAGGCGATAACCGCTTGCCTTGAGGTTCTGCTGAATAAAGCCAAGCTGTGGTCCAAAAAGTGTGGAGGCTCCGGTATCGATCAGGACCAGGTGGTCGCCTGTGTTGATCAGATAGCCGTTGACCGCGGTCTGCATCTTGGGATGTGAGACAAATTTTGCCTGCAGGAGAGAGAGCAGCTCAGGCTGGTTAATGTTGTGCAGGAGTTTCGTGTCGATTTGGACCGCACCGTCATAGAGGGCGGTGACTTCAAAATCACCGAGTTGCAGGCGGTAATACCCTGGGACTTGTGTTTCGGTAGGCGGAGCCTGGGCCTGGGCCCATGACGCGAGACCGAGGAGCAGGATGAGTGTCAAAGGAAGCCAACTTTTGTGAAGGCGATGCATGGATGTTCCTCCGTTAGTATTGAAAAGGGTGCTTAACAAAGTAGGACAGCTTGCCAAGAGGGACAAGGCCAAAAGGGGGCTTGGGGATCATGCCTGAGGAAAAGGGGAGCCATTGCAGGACAACGCGTTTGACGGGAAGAGAGCAGGGGCGCGAAGATATTATCTCGTCTTTTTGCTTTTTGTCTTTGATTTAACAGTATAATTTTATACCTGATGGACCCACTCTCTGCTTGCAGAGCCGAGGTTAATTCTGCTACAGGAGAGGGGGGCACTCTGCATGCAGGTGCAGGATGCATCCCATGCTCAAAATAACGGTCGAGGTGTATCCCGAGATCGTCATGAAGTTCTGGAGCGATTTGCTTTGCTCAGGTCGAAGTGCCTTTATCCTTACTTCCCTCTCAATAAAAAGGACATTTGTCCGAAGGAGTCGTATGAAAAAATTTGTAAGTGTGGTTGTCGTTCTTCTTCTTGCCGCCGGGATCAGTGCTCCCTATGTCAGCGGTATGATCGCTGAGAAGCAGCTTCGCGCGCTGACCGAGAAGTGCAATACCATGTACAAGGAAGCCACCCTCGGGGCTTCTTTGGAAATCGTTCGCTATGACCGGAGCTATAGCTCATCGGAGGTCGATTGGAAGTACAATCTGGGGCCGCTCTCCTCCCTCTACGGCACCCAGGAGATTTTGTTTCACGATACGGTGAAGCACGGGCTGACCGGTGTGGTCGCCGAAACAACCCTGATGAACAATCCCAAATATGCGGAGTTCGTGAAAACGAAACTTGCCGGGAAGGACCCTCTCCACATCACCACCCAGTATTCGCTCATGGGTAACAGTGCAATCACCACCAAGCTGGACCCTTTTTCCCTTGATGTCGCAGGGAAAACCCTGCAAATCAAACCGGCCCATGTCGTGATGAATGTCGACAAAGAACTGAAGCATTTTACCTATGAGGGATCCTGGGATGGAATGGGCGTGGATGACCAGGCGGCCCTGGAGGGGGTGAGCCTACAAGCTGATATGAGGATGGAGTCAATATACCTTTGGAATGGCTTTGGCACCATGGTCGCTGAAGGTGGATGGATAAAGGATGGCAATAAACCATTTTCTTTCGCCAACTTCAAGTTCAACTATGTTTCCGACTACAGCAAGGAGAACGACCGGTTTTCGACCAAGATGGAGTATTCCACAGACAGTATTGATGCGGGTGGGGAAAAAATCGACAATGCCTTTGTTGGCCTGGCATTGAATAACATCAATGCCTCTGCCTATGAAGAGTTGCTGGTCATGTACATGCAAGCCTTTAACAGGGCACTGACCAGTCTGGGGGCGAATGGACAGGATCCCAAAGAGGTTGAAAAGGCTCTGGAGAAAGAGATGAAGACGATCGGGATGCAGCTGCTGGGCCCAGCGGAAAAAATGATGGCCAAGGGACTGGAGCTGCAAGTGTCCGACCTCCATTTTACCCTGCCCCAGGGAAAGGTCACCGGCGACATCAGTGTGGGCCTCAAGAAGGATATGACCCTTGCCCAGTTTATGCCGCTTTCCCAAGATCCGACCTTGGCCTTTGACATCTTTAGCCTGCAATCACACTGCAGCCTGCCCAAAGCGCTGTTGGCCGGTAAGCCAGAGCTTTTTCAACCGATGACCGGCGGCATGCAGACCGGGATTTTTGTTGAGCAGGGAGAGCAGGCCCAACATGTTGCCGAGATCAAAGACGGTAAATTGCTGCTGAACGGCAAGGAAGTCCAGCTCTAAGGCGAACCTTCCAGAGTGTGCTTCGCGCCACTGATTGCAATGATGACCTCCTCCCGGATACCGCTTCGGGAGGAGGTTTTTTTGTGATGTCCCCGTTCTGCTTCATAGGAGCGGAGTGGAACTGGCTCCCCCCTGTAAACAGGAAGGTGTTCGTCCCTGGGAAAGGAGGATCAGGCATCCCGAATCAGGCGTAGAAGCTCATCGGCGGAGAGCGTGGTGCCGGTGTCGGTTTCCTTGAGAAGCGAATCGGCCAGGTCGCGTTTTTCCGCGTGGAGGCGAACAATTTTTTCTTCAATGGTGTGCTTGGTAATGAGGCGGTAGACCGTGACCGGTCGTTGCTGGCCCATGCGGTGGGCCCGATCCGATGCCTGGTCTTCCACCGCGGGATTCCACCAGGGATCCATGTGGATGACGTAATCCGCCGCGGTGAGGTTGAGCCCCAGCCCCCCCGCCTTAAGGCTGATGAGGAAAACATCTGTCTTGCCCGCCTGAAATCTCTCCACCTCCTGTTGTCGCTTTTTGGCGGGCGTTGCCCCATCAAGATAACAGTAGCTGATGGAGAGGGTCTCCAGGTGCTCGCGAATCAGGTTGAGATGGCCGACGAATTGACTGAACACCAGGGCCTTGTGTCCGTTTTCCAACAGTTCACTGAGCACCGAACCCAAGATCTGTAACTTCCCGCCACTGAGTTTCGATTCCGGCGTCACCAGTTTCGGGTGGCAACAGGCTTGGCGAAGGCGGGTTATTTCGGCAAGGATTCGTATCGGCGCATTACCGTTTTCTGTCTGTTCCGCCTCAATTCGTTCCAGTGCCTTCTGGCGCAGGGCCTCGTAAAAGGCGGCCTCCTCCGGGCTCTGTTCGACCTCAAGGGTGACCTCGGTCCGGGGCGGCAACTCTTCAAGCACCTGCGTCTTGAGACGACGCAAAACAAAGGGGCGCACCAGTTTTTTCAGGCGTCGTCCGGCCTCCCGGTCGTGTTCCCGTTCAATGGGGATGGCGAAGCGGTTGTTGAATCGTTCCTTGGAGCCCAGCAGGCCTGGATTGATAAAATGAAACAAGGTCCAGAATTCGCTGAGATGGTTTTCAATAGGGGTTCCTGTGGTGATCAGACGAAATTTTGCCTGGAGGCGCATGGCCGCCTTGGATCGTTTAGTCGAGGCGTTTTTGATGGCCTGGGCCTCGTCGAGCACCACCGTTTGCCAGGCAACCTGGCATAAAAGATCGGCTTCCTGATGCAAGAGCCCATAACTGGCAATCATCAGATCAAAGGGGCCAAGCTCAGCGAGTTGTCCGGCCCGATCAGAACCACCAAAGCTTATGGGGCGTAGGGTGGGGGCAAATTTTTGGGCTTCGATGATCCAGTTGCCGCAGACCGAGGTGGGCGCAATCACCAGGGTCGGGCCCTGTTGGGCGCTATGGAGGATCACCGCCAGGGCCTGTAGGGTTTTTCCCAGGCCCATGTCATCGGCCAGGCAGGCGCCAAACTCAAGATGAGCTAGACGGGCCAGCCATTGGAACCCTTCGAGCTGATAGTCCCGAAGCTGGGCCTTGAGCGTTGAAGGGGGCTGGGGTGTCAGCGCCATCCCCTCACCAATGGTGCGGAGACGTTGTTGCCACTGCTTATCGACTTCGAGATGCCCAATATCCTCGGTGAGGTCTTCCAGGGCCAGGGCAGCCAAAGGGTGGAGCTGCAGCTTTTTCCCTTTTCGCTGGCTTAACGCTGCCAGGTCGTCCAGACGTTTGCGCAACTCCCTGGAGATGGCTGCAAACTCTCCATCTCCCAGATGAAGAAAACGATGGGGCGTTTCGGCTAAGAGTGCGAGCAACTGGCGCATATCAAGAACGTGGTCGGCATCGACCTGGAGCGAACCGTCAATCTCAAACCAGGATTGCCTGCTGTTCAAGCGCATCTGCATGTCGCCGAGCGTGAGTGTCTTGCCCAGCTTAAATTTTTCTCCCTCTGGCCAGACCACCTGGGTCTCACCTTTTGCCTGGGCCTCCTGGAGATCCTGCAGCAGTTGCAGGGCCTCGTGGGCTTCTGGGGCAAACCACTGCTCTTCTATCTCCAGAAGGTTTTCCAGGCTGGGGAGGAGACGCAGCAAGGCCGCTGTCCGTTGCTGCTCCTCCTTAAGCGCACGTGTGCATTGGTAACGTTTTCCCGCAACATCGGCCATCAGGTTTTTCACCCCTTTCCCCGGTTTGAGGCAGGGGCCTTTTTCGCCCAGAGGGTGTATCAAAATTTCAAGCCGGAGGCCCATTTCATGGGGAAGCAGGTGTGCTCTGGGCAGGGAGTCGGTGTCCACGTTTTCCACCGAGTATGCTGTCCCTGGAACTGTAGAATGAACAGGCACCAGATTGGCCACGGAAGAGAGAATCGTGTTGAGTTGCTTGTCTGCTGAAGAGGGGAGTATCATGGCCTGGCTACCGATGATCTGCGCAATCTGCAGCTGTGCCTTGTTAAAGGTGATCAGCCGGTAACGCGTCGGGGTTTCGCAAACAAGGACGTGAGGCTCTTCAAAGGGGTTTTTGGGGTGCAGGCGAATGGAGAGCTTGTCTCCCTGATTGTCGATTTGCACCTCGGGAACGCCTGCAACTATTTCAACGGGTGTGGTGGGGGACTGGGCAAGAAAGAGCAGGGGATGCCCGACCAGTGCCGGGAGAAGCTCGTCCATGTTAAAGCTATAGCCGTAGGCACTGTAATAGGAGTTGTAGCGACGAATCGCCACGCGAATTCGCTGATCGTGCTCGCTGAGCGAATTCAGATTTTCACCTGTTGCCAGCCGCTTGAGGGAGATGGCCCGGCCTTTGCTCCAGGTTCCCTTGACCGTTCTTTTTTGTTCCAGCGGGGATATGGTTTTAAGCTCGCCAGAGCGGCTGAACTCTACGAGGTAAACCAACCGCGTCTCTGCGAGACCGTTTGCCTGGCTATTGTGGGCCACAGCGTTTTCCACCACCATGTGCAGGGCGCGTAGATTTTTCTGCCAGTCCTCCTCAACCTGAAGCGCCCCGCTCAGAGGGACGATACCTGTTGTTTGTGCAAGCGAGGTGAGCAGCTGTTGCCTTTTCGGCGTCTGTTTGTCGGCGCGCGAGAGCAACTGCGCATACTCCAAGGTGAGCCAGTGGTCACCACAGTCCTGACAACGCTGCAAACACTGCTCCAGAGCGGATATCTGTTTGCGGGTGAGTTTTCCCTTGATGCAAAAGAGTGCCATGGCCACAAACAGGGGCCCTGCAGGACCATTGGCGTACATCAGCCTGCTGCTCAGTGGTGGCAGGGGACGGCAGGCTGTTTCGGGCGGCGTTCCTGTCAGGTTTGCAAGCATGGCCCGAAGGGCCGCATAGACGGGAGGGAATTTGTAGGGGGGCAGCTGTTGTTCGACCAGATTGAGCAGGCTTGCGGCGCTATTCAGGCTTGCCGGACTTCCCTCAATGAGCAGGGCATAGATAAAATAAGGGCCGGTAATGTTACAAAAAAACTGGTTTCGTTTTTTATAGAGACGACGATACGTTTTCAGGTCTGCCTCGTAGAGCTCAATGGCCTTTGCCACCTGGCCCTGGAGCAGGGAGAGCCATCCCCGGATTCCCATGTTCCAGTCGGCTACAGGTTCTTGCTGGTTTGCGGCAAGAATGCTTTCGACCTGATCCAGTTGTCCGGTCAGCAGCAGGCGTATGAGCAGGTGAAAGAGCAACTCCTCGCGCACGCTTCCTTTCAACTGGTCATGGGGCGTAAGCTTCAGGGCCAGTTGGAGGGCCTGGCTGTCATTTTCCTGATTGTAGTAGGCATAGGCAAAGAGACGCTGAAAAATGATTCCCTGACTGTGGGGAGAGAGCGATGTGATCCAGGTGGGATCAAAAGGGGTGTTGACCATGCGAACGACCGGGTCGAGATAGGGACCGTCGGGTTCAGGAATGGGCAGGCAGTGATCCAGAAGGTCCTGCGCCAGAGTGTCGATTTGTGCATCTTTCGAGTCAACCAGAGCCAGACGCAACTCCCGGACCTTGCGCGAACAGGCTGCAGTGATCTGATTTTTAGCAATGGCCGAGAAGGAACCGGGCACGGGGAGGAGGGTTCGCACCGCCTGCGCCAAAGCTTGCCCCAGAGGAAGGGACAGCGATTCCTTTGGTGTTCGTCGTGCCCGCGTGCGGCTGCGGCTGTCCACCCGTTTTTTCTTTTTTGCCGGGGCAGGGGGCTCCAGAGTGGTTGTGGTATCGGCAAAGACCTGGCGCACCATGACTTCGACAATATACTCGTTGACCTGATAGCCACTGCCGAGCAGTCCTTCTTGTTTTAAGCCACGCAAGAGCACTGACAGGGAGGCGACTGAAAGCGTTTGTTTCTCAAAGGCCAGGAGCAGTCCCGATTCTTTGCAGAGCTCAAGGATTTTCGGACCGGTCAAGGGCTCGTCGGCTACGGCCAGGAGTTGGAGAACTGCGCGCTCAAATGCGGAGAGTCGATCGGTTTTCTCCAGGAGTTCTGTACAGGTGGGATCGTCGATTAAAAGGGGCATGGAGCGTATCTGTTGGCACTGTCTGGAAAGGGAGAGGAAAGGGAAAACAAGGGACATCTGCGCAAGGAAAGCGAACCCTTACGCACACGCTGCTTACTGCAACTGTCCATCCGCCAGAGTGAGACAGCGATCCATGGCTCCGGCCAGTTCCATATTGTGGGTGACCATCACCACCGAGAGGTTCAGGCTGGCGCTGAGTTCTTTGAACAGATCAAAGACCCGTTGACCGCTGACCGAGTCCAGGTTACCGGTGGGCTCATCAGCCAGGAGCAGGGCGGGATCCATCACCAGGGCCCTTGCCAGCGCAACCCGCTGCTGCTCGCCACCGGAGAGTTCCCCACTGCGGTGCTCCATTCGCTGCTCCAAGCCCACCTGGGAAAGAAGCGCCTTTGCCTTTTTCTGGATTTTTGTGCGGGAACCACCGTTGATCAGGCCCGGCATCATCACATTTTCCAGGGCGGTGAATTCAGGCAGCAGGTGGTGAAACTGAAAAATAAAACCAATGTTACGGTTGCGATGCTCGGCGAGTGCCGGTTCCGAACGACCGGTCAACTCCTGGCCCTGGAAAATGAGCTTGCCTGCATCAGGCATATCCAGGGTGCCAAGGATCTGCAGCAGGGTGGTCTTGCCGGAACCGGAGGCCCCGACAATGGCGGTCATCTCGCCGGGTTCTATGGTGAGCTCCACCGACTTGAGCACCGAGATGGAGGCGCTGCCGCTGCGGTAGCTCTTGGTCAGGTCCTGCGCTGCAAGCAGAGGGTTATTCATAGCTGAGTGCCTCCGCCGGACGGACTTTTGAGGCCTTCCATGAAGGGTACAAGGTGGCCAGGAGGGTGATGAGAATCGCTGAAATCGCAATCAGGCTTACATCAAAGGGCACGACTTTGATCGGCATGGTGGACATGGGGTAGACGTTGGGAGGCAGCTCGATGATCTTATAGCGGGAAAGCAGGCCGCAGAGCCCCAGTCCTCCGGCAACGCCCAGGATGGTACCACAAATACCGATCACCATGCCTTGGTAGAAAAAGATGCGCATGATTGAGCGGGTGGTGGCCCCCATGGATTTGAGGATGGCGATATCGCGGGTTTTTTCCATCACCACCATGATCAGGGCGCTGATGATATTGAGTGCTGCCACCAGAATGATGAGATCAAGGGCTATGAACAACCCCATCTTTTCCAACTTGAGCCCGGCAAAGAGGTTACGGTTGAGCTGCATCCAGTCGCGTACCGTGTAGTCGCTTCCCAGGGCCTGCTGGACAGCGCGGGCAATCGGTCCCGCCTGATCTATCTTGCTGACTTTGACCTCAATGCCGTGCACACCCTGACGCAGGTCGGTGAGGCTGCGGGCGGTTGCCAGAGAAACATAGCCCATGGTGGAGTCGTATTCAAACATACCGGTTTCAAAGATACCCACCACCTGGCAGGTACGGACCTTGGGCAGAACTCCCATGGGCGAAAGGGGGCCATTGGGTGAGATCAGTCGAATTTTATTTCCCACCCAGACCTGCAGCTGGGTCGCCATATCACGGCCCAAAACAATCCCCGGAACCTCCTGGGGAGTGTCCAGGTCAAGCAGTTTGCCGGCAAGCATTTTGTTGCCGATGTTAATCACCCGCATGGCCGAGGCCGCATCAATGCCTCTGAGCACGATCCCTGAAGAGTTGGCTCTGGAGCTGATCAAGGCCTGGCCGTAGATATAAGGCGTGGTTGCCTCCACGCCTTGGACTGATTCCACTTCGGCTCGAACGGTATCCGTGTCGGTGATTGTTGTACCGTAGCGCTGCACCAGAGCATGGGCGTTGACCCCGATGATCTGGTCGCGCAGTCCCTCGGTAAACCCGGTGTAGACAGAGAGCACCACAATCAGGGCCAATACGCCCACAGCCACCCCAAGAATGGAGATGATGGTGATCAGGGAGATGAATTTCTGCTTGCGCTTGGCCCGCAGATAACGCAGGCTGACAAACCATTCAAAAGATGCCATGGGCTTGCGGTGTTATTCGCTTATTTCCGGCTTCATATGCGGAAAGAGGATAACGTCGCGGATCGAGGGCGAGTCGGTCAGCAGCATGACCAAACGGTCAATGCCGATGCCCTCGCCGGCAGCGGAAGGCATACCGTACTCCAGGGCGCGGACGTAGTCTTTATCGAGCACCGGATGGATCTCGTCGTCGTCGCCCCGCTCATCGATCTGTTTCTGGAATCGCTGCAGCTGATCAATGGGGTCGTTGAGCTCGGAAAAGGCGTTGGCGATCTCGCGGCCGGTGATGAAGAGCTCGAACCGGTCGGTGACGCTGGGGTCCTCTTCGTTGCGGCGAGCAAGCGGTGATACCTCGGTGGGATAGGAGGTGATAAAGGTGGGGTTGATCAGTTTTTCCTCAACCAGCAGCTCAAAAAGCTCGGTTTTGGCCTTACCGATCCCCGCCTCGGGTTGGAGTTTGATCCCCTTTTCTTTAACCAGAGCCATGACCGCTGCATCATCGGCAAGGATTTCTGGAGCAATGCCGCCGATCTTGACCAGGGACTCCTCCATGGTGAGACGCTGCCAGGGCGGGGCCAGGTTGACCTCCGTGCCCTGATAGCTGATATCCATGGAGCCCGTCACCTCATGGGCCAGCCAGGAGACCATCTCCTCGGTCAGATCCATCAGATCATGGTAGGTGGAGTAAGCCTGGTAGAACTCCAGCATGGTGAATTCCGGGTTATGGCGGGTGGAGAGCCCTTCATTGCGGAAGTTACGGTTGATCTCAAAGACCTTCTCGAAGCCCCCCACCAAAAGCCGCTTGAGGTAGAGCTCCGGCGCGATGCGCAGGTAGAGATCCATATCCAGGGCGTTGTGATGGGTGCGGAAGGGCTTGGCCGTGGCGCCACCGGGGACCGGCTGCATCATCGGGGTCTCAACTTCCATGTAGCCACGGTTGTTGAGGAATTCGCGAATGAGGCGAATAATCTCCACCCGTTTTTGAAAGACCTCACGCGACTCCGGATTGACGATCAGGTCCAGGTAACGCTGGCGGTAGCGGGTTTCCACATCGGTGAGGCCGTGGAATTTCTCCGGCAGAGGGCGCAGCGATTTGGTGATCATCTGCAACCCTTTGGCCTCAAGAGAGAGTTCACCGGTTTTGGTGCGGAAAAGGGTGCCCTCAACGCCGACAATATCGCCCACATCCCACTTCTTGAACAGATTGTAATTCTCTACACCCAGAAGATCACGTTTTGCATAGATCTGCATCTGGCCAGAGCTGTCGCGTACATGGAAAAAAGCGGCCTTGCCGAACTTACGCATGGACATGACCCGCCCGGCAATGCGGTAGCTGTGCCCCGACTCGTCGTGGGTTTCAGCGGCTAGATCTTCCCCCTGGGGGAGAATGTCGGCAATGGGATGCGGAGTTTTGAAACTATTGCTAAAAAGCTTGACGCCGGCTTCGGCCAGGGTCTCGGCTTTTTCACGGCGCTGCTTGAGAAGGTTACTTGTGTTTTCCATGAAATATATGCGATCAGTTGTTAGGAGCCCGATGGGGAGAAAATATCAGAGTAAGCTACTGAATTGATCAGTCTGCTGAGAATACATAAACTGCGAAGTTTAGTTCGCTCACTCGCTGATGTCAATTCCTTTCCAGGACGGCCAGGGATTCGATGTGATGGGTTTGCGGGAACATATCAATGGCTGTGATCTGCACCAGCCGATAGCCGCCTTCCATCATGGCTTTGAGATCACGGGCGTGGGTGGCCGGATCGCAGGATATGGAGAGAATCATCTGGGGGGAGAGTTGTGGTATAAGCGTAGCGGTTTTTCCCAGCCCCTGGCGGGGAGGATCTAAGAGGACACAGTCAAAGGTTCGTTCCTTGCGCACCAGACGTTGGAGTTGTTGGCCCACATCAGCGGCTTTATACCGCGTTTCCACTTCCAGGGCATCGCTGTTGGTTTCGGCCCAGGTAATGCTTTCCCGGTTCTGATCAATACCTAAGACCTTCGCTCCTGCTAGGGCAAAGGGAAGGGAAAAATTGCCCATGCCGCTAAAGAGATCAAGCAGGGAGAAGGGGCGCTCCAGCTTTTGAGCAGCCTTCAGGCTCAGCTCAATGAGGCGAACGTTTTGGGCGACATTCACCTGAAAAAAACAACCCGCTGACCAACGGAGACGATAATTGAGTTCGCCCACGTTGAAATCCTGGGCTAGATTTGCGGCCTGCTGGTGGGGGGGCCGTCCTTTTTTCTGCTCGATGACAACGTGTTGCACCAAATCTTTTAGCATGGAACCATGACCGGCCAGGTTTTTGGCACTGACACCGCGCAGGGGATGGAGTACTAAACTGAGCTCACCATTAGCCGGCGAGAGGAGTAACTCAAGGGCGTCGATGCTGCCCGCAAGCTTTGCAGCGATCCCCTTGTCTATCAGCGCGGCCAAAGCTTCGTTGATTGGTTCCGCAGCCAGGAGACAACGGCGAATCGCCACGATCTGATTACTTGCCGCCTGGTGATAGCCCAGGTTACCTTGGCTGTCCATATGCAGGCGAATGCGATGGCGATAGCCAAAACTCTGCGGTGAAGCCAAGGGGGGACCGAACTGTTCTGGCTCGAGAGCGATACCGGCGCGTTGCAGCGATTCCTTGAGGATTTCTTCTTTGAACCTGAGCTGAGCTGAGGTGTCAGCGTGCTGGAGGTTACAGCCTCCGCACTGCCCGTAATAGGGGCAGGGAGGCGTGATCCGTTCCGCTGCCGCCTCGTCAACAGCAATCAGCTCCGCCTCCATGTGGCCGCGATGTTTTTTTGTTTCACGCACCGTGACCTGCTCACCAGGGAGAGCCCCCGGGACCATAACCACCATGCCGTCGGCCAGGGTACCGAGCCCCTTGCCTCCATGTATGAGCTTGTGTATTGTCAGTGTATGTTCCATGAAGATAGTATACTCGTTTTTGCAAAGTATGCTTGCTCTAATCAATGAGAGATCTAGACAGCAGGGAAATGTATATGGCAGCGCAGCCTAAGGCCAAGGTTTTGATCGTCGATGATGAACGGGTGCACCGATTCATGCTCCACTCGCTCTTTGGCGAATGGGGGTGGGACGCAGAAGAGGCCGATGACGGCTCTACAGCTGTTGCCGCTGTTGAGCAGGGGCCTTTTGATGCCATTTTGATGGATGTGCGCATGACCACCATGGATGGCATGGAGGCGCTCAAGCGTATTCATGCCATCAACCCCGCCATACCTGTGGTGATTATGACCGCCTTTTCCTCGGTGGATTCGGCAGTGGCTGCAATCAAGCAGGGCGCCCACGACTACCTGACTAAACCTCTTGATTTCGACCGCCTCAAGACAACCCTTGAGGTGGCCATGGGCCACCGGCACCAGGAGGCGGAATCTTCTGAGTCCGAGCAGCCCTTTGGTGATGATAACCGCATTATTGGCAAATCGACATCCATGCAGGACCTGTGGGACATGATCGTGCATGTGGCTCCCACCGAGGCCACCGTCTTGATCAACGGCGAATCGGGCACCGGAAAGGAGCTGGTGGCGGCGGCCCTGCATCATAAAAGTCAGCGGGCGGGTGGGCCCCTGATCAAGGTCAACTGTGCAGCCCTTGCTGAAACCCTGCTTGAGTCAGAACTCTTTGGCCATGAACGGGGCGCCTTCACCGGGGCTGATCGTCGGCGTGAAGGACGGTTTGTCCAGGCCCAGGGGGGTACCCTTTTTCTTGATGAGATCGGGGAAACCTCCCCCTCGATGCAGGCCAAACTGTTACGGGTACTCCAGGAACACGAGTTGCAGCGGGTTGGCGGTCAGGAAACGCTCAAGGTCGATGCCCGCATCCTCTGTGCCACCAACCGTGACCTTGAAGAGGAGGTGGCGGCCGGCCGGTTTCGCGAAGATCTCTATTACCGGCTCAATGTGGTCGAACTGGAGGTGCCTCCCCTGCGCGAACGGCACGGGGATATCCCTCTGTTGGTAAACTATTTTCTTGATAAGTTTGCCGCCCGCAACGGCCGCACCATCAACGGAGTGACTCCGGAGTGCATGGATGTGCTCAATCGCTATCCCTGGCCGGGCAATGTGCGGGAATTGGAGCATTCTATGGAACGTGGGGCAATTCTCATGCGTGGTGAGTATCTTGATTTGAGTGCACTTCCCCTTGCTATCAGCCGCTGGGCCGGGATGAACGAGCCCCAGGAGGTCGAGGCGCCCTCCACGCTTAAAGAAGCTGAAAAGATGCTCATCATCAAGACCTTGGAGGAAACCGGCGGGAATCGGAGCGAAGCGGCAAGGCGATTGCAAATAACGCGCAAGACGCTCTTGAACAAGATCAAAACTTATAATATAACTTGAAAGATAAACACAGTGTTAGCAACACTCTCCGGCTATTTCTCCGCTGAGTGAGGTTGCGTTTGTCGTCATAATTTCTTTTTCCCTTTCTCCTTTTTCCAACGAGCGAACATTCTTGATGCAACACACGCCGACTTTGCTGGAAGCTGCATATGACGTGAGCCGTTTTCTTCTTCAGGAGCGCGATCTCGCCAATTTGCTCCAAGGAATTTGCGATCTGCTTGCCGGGCCGGGGGCTGGGCAAGCGGTGCTTCTCGTGTTGCTTGATCAAGACTCAGGCGGCATTATCACCGCAGAAACAGGGTTGGAGTCTGTGCTGCAACCTTTGGTTGAATCTTTGCAAAAAGGTGAGTTGCCCGATTGCGGCCGCAGGGCCATGGAAAGTGAAGAGGCCAGAATAGTTGTCTGCGAAGAATGCAGCTGCGGCCTGTGTGCAAAAAACGCAGTGGCTGAGCAGCATGGCATGACCATCCCCCTTTCCTGTTCCCCAAGTTTGCATGGTTTTCTTACCCTGAGACTGTCCAGTGACCGTTTTCTTTCTTCGGTTGAACAGACCATTCTTCTGGAGCTCGCCGAAACAATGGGGCTGGCCCTTCGTCACCTCTTTGAGGAAGAAGCGGGCAAAAGACGGCAACAGGAACTCGAACGTATCGAAGAGCGCTACGAGTTGGCATTGCATGCCTCCCAGGCCGGACTGTGGGATTGGAACATCAGCACGGGCGAGATGTATACCAGCCCTGATCAATGGGAATTACTCGACTACCGGGCCGATGCTACCGGCTCTTCTTTGCCCCGCCGCTTTATCCACCCGGACGACCGGGAACAGGTTCTGCAAGTCCTCAATGAACACCTGGCCGGAAAGACTGATGAATACCGCATCGAGTACAGGGTTCAGGAAAAAAACGGGGACTGGAGTTGGTTTCTGGACCGCGGACAGGTGGTGGAGCGTGATGGCAATAACATGCCGGTTCGTATGACCGGTACCCATCAGAATATTACTCTGCAAAAGAAACAGGACGAGGCCATTGCCCTTGTCCAGCAGCAGCTCCATGATGCGGTCAATCATGAGCGGAATTTTTTACAGACGGTCATAGACTCCGCTGGTGACCCGGTCATGGTTATTGACCTGGAATATAACGTCCTTTTGATCAACCAGTCTGCCGCCCGCCTGGTCCATGCGGGCACGTCCCTTGAGATATTCCAGGGAGAAAAGTGCTACCGCATCTTTAGTTGCAGCGATCAGCCCTGTCATGATCAGCGCTATCCCTGTCCGGTGGCTCAGGTGGTGGAGCAAAAGAGGCAGGTGAAACTGGTGCATAACCCCTATCACGGTAACGGGGTGAAGAACACCTTCGAGCTTGAGGCCTCACCGCTGATTGATCATGAGGGAAACTTGTATGGTGTTATCGAAGTGGCCCGTGATATCACTGATCGGCTGCGTATCGAAAAGGAGCTACGCGAGTCCCGCTCCCATCTCTACCAACTGGCCCATCATGACAGCCTGACCGGCCTGCCCAACAGGCTGCTCTTTCGCGATCGACTCAACCAGGCGGTGAGTAAAGCGGACAGGCATCGGACGGGGGTGGCTGTCCTCTTTCTCGATCTGGACAAATTTAAAACCGTCAACGATACTCTGGGGCATGATGTCGGCGATGACCTGCTCCAGGAGGTAGCCAAGCGGTTGCAGCGGCAGTGCCGTCAGTCCGACACCGTGGCCAGGTTGGGGGGGGATGAGTTTGTCTTTGTCCTTGAGGATGTTCGAGAACCAGGGGATGCCGGTGTGGTCGCCGAAAAAATAATGGCAGCGCTGGCCAAGCCCGTTCAGACCAAAGAGCATCAGATTCAGGCATCTACCTCAATAGGTATTGCCACCTATCCCGATGATGCCGAAACCATAGACGAGGTTATAAAGTGTGCAGACCTGGCGCTCTATGCCGCCAAAGAGATAGGGCGGAGTAATTACCAGTTTTTTCATCAGGATCTGCCGCAGAAGGGGAGTCGTCCCCGGCTCAATGTCCATGAGTTCCAGCGAGCATTTGCAGAAGGTGAGTTTTTTATCGACTACCAGCCCCAGTTTCACTTGGGCGGTGATCGGGTTGCCGGTCTTCTGGCCGAGCCGTATTGGCTGCATCCATCCATGGGCTTGCTGCTTCCGGAGGCCTTTGTCGCTGCAGGTCACGAATGTGATATGCTCGGTCCCCTGACTGACTGGCTGGTTCAGCGCCTCTGTGATGATCTCCAGTTTTGGCAGGATCAGGGCCGCCAGTGCCCACCCTTGATTCTTCCCTGCAGCAGTCGTCTGTTGCTCGATGCCGACTTTCTTGCAGCTATGAACGCTCTGATAAAAGAACAGGGCTTCAAAGCGGACATGCTTGTTTTGGGACTGCGTGAGCGAGTGGTGACCGAGGCCACCACTCAGCTTCTGGTTTCTTTACGGCAGCTGGCCCAGTTGGGGTTACGTTTCGCCTTGACAGAGTTTGGCCAGGGCCGTTGCATCCCCTTGCAGCTTCAGTCTTTCCCCGTACAGTCTGTGCTCGTGAGTCGGGAACTTGTCGAGCAGAGCCGCTTCGATCGCCAGGCCGAGAAACTGCTTGCCGCGCTGATTCCTTTCTGCCAGACCCTTGGGGTGAGCGTTGTGGCCGATGGGGTTGAACACCCTGAACAGGAACAACTCTTGCGTAACCTGGGCTGTGAACAGGGGCAGGGGAGCTTTTTTTCCCTGCCACTTGGTGTCAACAAGATTACAGAACTCCTGCCAACTGCCTGAAATGGCCTGTTGACGCCACTGCACCCCTGTGGTATTACCCCTGCTTGTTTTTTCTCTTACAGGGCGGGGATCTACGGAGAGTGAAAGGGGGAACCCGCCGATAATTTTCCTGAATGTCTTGGAGTTGAGCAAGCATCTGCATGATTGTACATGCGGTGCGGGTATTTTTCGCCCGCCCCGTGCACCATAGCAGGCACAAGATTTTTTCGGGAACCAATCAACACAGATTGACTTGCAAGAGGGCTTGAGAGTTCAGCGAGCTGCTCTTCTGGGAATCTTGAATAATTGCTTTTTCTGCCAATCCCGCGGAGTCTGGCGCTTACCTCGTCATGCTTAAAATTTTATCCTCGGAATATCACATAGATGCCTGCGGTAAAATTTTGCGCAATCCTCGAAGTCTGCGCTTATCTGGCCTTGATTGAAAAATCTAATTATTCAAGACACCCTCCTGTGCAGCCTGTGTCGAGGGGGCGCTTCTTTGCAAGGGTGAGAATCTTAGAGCAATGCGTACGGATATTTTACATGTCGGCGCGGATGAGTTGACCTACGAGATCCGCAATATCGTCAACGTCGGGGATACATTAAAATCCTTGGGCGTGCAGGTAAACTGGGAGAATATCGGTGATCCCATTGCCAAGGGGGAAGAAGTTCCTACCTGGATGAAAGAGATCGTCGCCGAGGCTGTATACGAAAACCAGAGCTATGGGTACAGCCCGACCAAGGGACTTTTGGAAACACGGGAGTTTGTGGCCCAGTGTACCAACGCTCGTGGTGGTGTGCAGATCGATGCAGACGATATTATCTTTTTTAACGGACTTGGAGATGCCATCTCCAAGGTATACGGGATGCTTAAACCCACCGCCCGTGTTCTTGTCCCCACCCCCAGTTATACCACCCATTCTTCTGCCGAGGCAGCGCATGCCGGTACCCAGCCGGTGACCTATATTCTTGATCCAAACCACCTCTGGTACCCGGATCTTGAGGATATTGAAAACCATATCAAATATAATCCTGCTGTCGCTGGTATCCTGATGCTTAATCCGGATAATCCCACCGGCGCGGTCTATCCGGCCGATGTCATGCGGGCCATTGTCGAAATCTGTGAGAAAAACGAGCTCTTTATCATCTGCGATGAGATTTACCAGAACATGACCTACAACGGCACCACCTCTGCTCCGCTCTGCACGGTCATTGGTGATAAGGTGCCGGCGCTCTGCATGCGGGGGATCTCTAAAGAGATGCCCTGGCCAGGTTCGCGCTGTGGTTGGATAGAGGTGTATAACCGTCGCCGTGATCCCATGTTTGCCACCTATGTGAACTCGATCATCAATGCCAAGATGCTGGAGGTTTGCTCGACAACCCTGCCGCAGATGGTTTTGCCACGGATCAAGTCACATCCCCTCTATCAGGAGCATTTGAAAAGCCGCATCAAACGCTATGAGCGCTTTTCCAACCTGGCTTACAATATTTTAAAAAATGTTAAGGGGTTGTTGGTCAATCGGGCAAATGGTGCTTTTTACATGAGTGCTGTGTTTGAGGAGTGGGTGCTGAACCATCAGCAGACCCTGCCCATTGAGATCGATGAGGTGCGGGAGATCATCGAACGTCTGGTTTCCGGACCCAACATTCAGCCGGATAAGCGTTTTGTCTATTATCTGCTGGCCTCTACCGGAATCTGTGTGGTTCCGCTTTCGTCCTTTGCCACCGAACTGCAAGGTTTTCGCATCACTCTGCTTGAAAAGGAAGAAGACGAGTTTGTCCAGATATTTGAAACCATTGCAGACTCCATTACCCGTTATGTCAATTCCTCAGTTGGACGCGGTCACTGCAGCTGAAGCATTGTGTTGAGCTCTATTTTTTCCTAATCCCCTGTCGCCAAAAGGCAACAGGGGATTTTTTTGTGAGAATGAGTCTTTTCTTGTTGTTTTTCTTGGATATTTTATCTGTGATAACTTCCCCAAAAGCGGGACCCTGTCCCTTGACACTGGATTTTGCCATACTTATTGTTGGGCTCAGATTTGACCGGCCAGGCTGTGATGCCATACAGGTACGGAGCAGGCCGACGGTGCTCGCCGCGCCGCATACCCGCTAAGCAATGACAAACTTTAAGAGCAGAAAAGGAGAGCATACGTGATAGACGAGACAAACAAACAGGATCCTGTCGGTGAGCCGCAAGAACACGAGACCCCGGAAGACCTGGAGGATGTGGAGGCTATTACAGAGGAGAGCGTAGAGGTTGATGAGACTGAGGCCTTGCAGGAAAAACTTGGCGCTGCTCAGGATCAGCTGATGCGTGTTGCTGCAGAGTTCGAAAACTACAAAAAACGCATGGAGCGCGAACGCAGCAAACTGCTCAAGTATGCAGGTGAGAATATTCTGCGTGATCTGCTCCCGACGCTTGACAATCTTGACCGTGCCCTTGAGCAGGGCAATGCCGACAGCGAGGATGTAGCCAAAAAACTGCAGTCCATGCTCGAGGGGATTGAATTGACGCGTAAAGGATTGAACTCCACGCTGGAGCGCTACGAGGTGGAAGCCCTCAACTCCATCGGGATGACTTTTAATCCCGATGAGCATGATGCCCTCACCATGGAGGCCAGCGAGGAGGTACCCGCTAACCATGTGTTGCGTGAGTTTGCCAAAGGGTATCGCTTCAAGGATCGCGTTTTGCGTCATGCGCAGGTCGTTGTTTCCAGCGGACCGGGAAAAGCAGCTTGACAAGCGGCGGATTGAACACATTGTACTACTTGAAATTCTGAAATTTTTAGGCTTTTGCCAGATATAAATACAGGAGAGAAGGAGAAACGCATTATGAGCAAGATTATTGGAATTGACTTAGGAACAACGAACTCGTGTGTGGCCATTATGGAGGGTGGTGATCCTAAGGTTATTGAGAATAGCGAGGGGAACCGTACCACTCCGTCTATCGTTGCCTTTAACGATAGTGGTGAGCGTCTGGTTGGTCAGACCGCCAAACGTCAGGCCGTTACCAACCCCACCCGTACACTTTTTGCCATCAAGCGGCTGATTGGTCGTAAGTTCAGTGACCCTGAGGTCAAAAAATCCATTGACGTCAGCCCGTTCAATATCGTTGAGGGGACTGGTGGTGATGCCGTGGTCGAGGTAGACGGTAAGACCTACACCGCTGCTGAAATTTCGGCAATGACCCTTGGCAAGATGAAACAGACCGCCGAGGAGTACCTGGGCGAGGCCGTTACCGAGGCTGTTGTTACCGTACCAGCGTACTTCAACGACGCCCAGCGTCAGGCAACCAAAGATGCCGGAAAAATTGCCGGTCTCAATGTGCAGCGTATCATCAACGAGCCGACCGCAGCATCTCTTGCCTATGGCCTGGATAAGAAGGGCGAAGAGAAAATCGCTGTTTTTGACCTTGGTGGTGGTACCTTTGATGTTTCCATCCTGGAGATCGGCGACGGTGTCTTTGAGGTAAAATCAACCAACGGTGATACCTTCCTCGGTGGTGAAGATTTTGATATGCGCATCGTGAACTGGCTCGCCGATGAGTTCAAACGCGAGCAGGGCGTTGATCTGCGCAATGACAAAATGGCTCTTCAACGCCTGAAAGAAGAGGCGGAGAAAGCTAAGAAAGAGCTGTCCAGCGCAAAAGAGACCGATATCAATCTGCCCTTTATCACCGCAGATGCATCCGGCCCTAAACATCTCAATGTGAAACTGAGCCGCGCCAAACTGGAGACCCTGGTCGAGGATCTGATCGATCGCTGTGAGGCTCCCTGTGTGACAGCACTCAAAGATGCCGGACTGAATGCTTCAGAGATCGACGAGGTTATTCTCGTTGGTGGTATGACCCGTATGCCCAAGGTTCAGGAGAAGGTAAAAGCCATCTTTGGTAAAGAGCCGCATAAGGGCGTGAATCCTGATGAGGTTGTTGCCATCGGGGCGGCGATCCAGGGTGGTGTTCTGAAAGGCGATGTGAAAGACGTTCTGCTTCTGGATGTTACACCGCTTTCCCTGGGTATCGAAACCCTGGGTGGTGTTATGACCAAACTGATCGAGAAAAACACCACGGTCCCGACCAAAAAGAGCCAGGTCTTCTCCACCGCTGCTGACAACCAGCCTGCAGTATCCATCCATGTACTCCAGGGTGAGCGTGAGATGGCAAACGACAATAAAACCATTGGTCGTTTTGAGTTGGCTGATATTCCGGCAGCGCCGCGTGGTGTTCCCCAGATCGAGGTAACCTTTGACCTGGATGCCAACGGTATTCTTCATGTTTCTGCCAAGGACCTGGGCACTGGTAAGGAACAGTCCATTCGTATCACCGCCTCTTCCGGTCTTTCCGAGGATGAGATCGAGCGGATGAAAAAGGATGCTGAGCTCCACGCCGAGGAAGATAAAAAACGCAAAGAACTGGTCGAGGCCAAAAATAACGGCGACTCCATGATCCATATGACCACCAAGAGCCTGACCGAGCTTGGTGACAAGGTGGATGCCGAGACCAAGGGCAATGTGGAGCGTGAGATTGAAAACCTCAAAAAAGCGCTTGAAGGCGATGATGTTGAGGCCATCAAGGCTGCAACCGACGCCCTGACCCAGGCCTCGCACAAACTTGCCGAGCTGATGTATGCCCAGGCTAAATCCGAGGGCGGAGCGGCCGGTGATGCTGGTGCAGGCGCTGCTGGCGACAAGGCCAAGAAAGGCGGTAAAGACGACGATGATGTTGTTGATGCCGATTTCGAGGAAGTGAAGTAAAGCAAACATTGTTCGGCTCGATTGAGCGACAGTGAGAAGGCGGGGAGTGCGGCTGACGGCTGCACTCCCATTTTTTTTGCCCTTTTTTTGCCATTTGCGCTATAACGATTCGGCCGTAGCCCACCAGGACAAAGGGGACAGACCACCTTTCTCTAACGGTTCGCTTGTTGTCCGCAACGATATATTCAGAAGAGAAGAAGAGAGACCAATGAAACGAACACTTTCAGGCATACAACCTTCGGGAAAACTTCATATTGGCAATTATTTTGGAATGATGCAGCCCATGTTGCAGCAGATGGACAATTCAGAGCTTTATGTCTTTATTGTTGATCTGCATGCGCTGACCTCGGTGCATGATCGTGAGCGCCTGCGCACCGGTACCCTGGAGGCGGCTGCCGACTTCCTGGCCCTGGGGCTTGACCCCAACCGTTGCATTTTCTGGGTGCAATCCGATGTGCCGGAGGTTTGCGAACTCTCTTGGCTGTTGTCGACTATGACTCCCATGGGACTTCTGGAGCGTTGCCATGCCTATAAAGATAAGGTGGCCAAGAATATCGCTGCCAGTCATGGCCTCTTTGCCTATCCGGTGCTGATGGCCGCTGATATTTTATTGTATCAGTCCGAGATTGTCCCCGTGGGCAAGGACCAAAAACAGCATGTCGAGGTGGCCCGTGATATCGCCCAGCGCTTTAACAATACCTTTGGCGAAACCTTTGTCTTGCCGGAACCGTTGATCAGCGAATCCACCGCCATTGTCCCCGGGGTTGATGGCCAGAAGATGTCTAAATCCTATGACAATACCATCCCGATTTTTCTTGAGGAAAAACCTCTTCGTAAACGGGTGATGAGCGTACAGACCGACGCCACCCCGGTGGAAGATCCTAAAGATCCTGACAACTGTAATCTCTATGCATTACTCAAGCTCTTTGCCTCGAACGCGAAGATGCAGGAGGTGCATGATCTTTATGTCAACGGGGGGGCTGCCTATGGCTACCTCAAACAGGATCTTTTTGAGCTGATCAATGAGCAATTTTCCGCTGCCCGCGCCAAGAAAAAAGAGTTGCTCGATAACCAGGATTATCTGCGGCAGATATTGAAAGAGGGCGCGGAGAAGGCCCGGGAAAAAGCGACGGTTACCATGGATCTGGTCAGGGATCGGATGGGACTGAAATACTAACCTGCAGGCACAAGCGCACAATAAAAAAGGCTGCCTCCCACACATGGGAGGCAGCCTTTTTTATTGTGCGCTTGTGGACCTGGAAAGCTGATCAGAAGTCAACCATTTCCACATCAAAGACCAGCCAGGCATTGGGGGGGATAACCCCGCCTGCGCCACGCTCGCCGTAAGCAAGCTCAGGTGGAATAATCAGCGTGCGTTTTTCACCTTTGGCCATCTGGCTCAGGGCTTCGTCCCAACCCTGAATGACCCGGCCGGTGCCAACGGGGAAAGCGATGGGTTCACCGCGATCATACGAGCTGTCGAATTTGCGGTTACCCACCAGAAGACGACCTGTGTAGTGGGCCTTGATCTCAGTTCCTGCAGGTGGAGGATCGCCAGCCCCTTCCTGCTCGACCTGATAGTACAGGCCGGACTTGGTCTCAACCGCCTTGGGCCATTGCTCTTTGATCAGCTTGAGGATTTTTTCTTTCTGGGCCTTCAATGCCTCCGCCTCACGCCCCTTGATGGAGGCGAGAGCGGCATCAAAAGCTGCCTGATCGGTTTTGAAGGACTCTGCATCACGGCCTTCACGAATGATGGTGATGGACTTGATAACATCACCACGATCAATGCGGTCGACCACGTCCTGCCCATCAATCACCTTACCAAAGACAGTATGTTTGCCATCCAGATGCGGGGTGGCCAGATGGGTGATGAAGAACTGGCTCCCGTTGGTGCCTGGACCAGCGTTCGCCATGGAGAGCACGCCGGGGCCATCATGGGTCAACTCGGGATCAAACTCGTCCGGGAAGGTGTAGCCGGGGCCACCGGTTCCGGTGCCCAGGGGACAACCACCCTGTATCATGAAGTTGGCTATAACGCGGTGAAAGGTTAGCCCATCGTAAAAGGGGGTGCCTGAAGACTTGCTTCCGCCGCCGAGTTGCAGGGTCCCTTCAGCAAGACCGACAAAGTTAATCACGGTCAGCGGTGTTTTGGTGTAGAATAGATTGATTAAAATATCGCCTTTATCGGTAGCGATTTTGGCGTAGAGTCCGTCTTTCATAGCGATTTTGGCCTCGATTCCGTCTTTTATAGGTTGTACCTCAACAGAAAACACTGGTTGCCCGCAACAGAAGAGCAGCACGGACAGAAGCAGCAACGAAAGCAGCCTGGTCATGGAAATCTCCGGCTAGTACGTCTTGTTCGTTGAAGATGAGCAAGCCCCGGCGCGCGTGTTCGGCGTGGGGGCGTGGTTTAGGCAATCAGGCTTGCATACTTTGCTGTTGGCTCCTTGTCAATAAAAAACAGGGGGAACAGGGGGGCTGGTATCCAGCCTCAATTCGTGTATTCAGCCTCAAACGTAAGAGGACACTTGAGCTAACGGGTTGAAAATAAAACAACCCTTTCTCTTGAGACGAAGTTGCAGATGGGAAGGGGAGCATCTTTGAGAGCTTGATGCCATGGAGCTGGATGGAGAATAAATGGATGAATTTCCGAATCCCTTTAGAGAAGGCTTGACGGCTGCTAGGCTACTTTGTTAAATAAACAAATTTTGCGCTCTAAAAAAAATACGATCGGGAGGCCAACGAAAATCTTGCTGTATCTGCTCTACAGTACCTTGGGATATGCGCTGCATGCGTTTTTGGTACTGTTGTTGCCAATGGCCGGATTATTCAATGGCCGCTACGGCTATGGCCTTTGCCAACGGTACGGGCTGTATAATCCTGCTTTGAGGCCAGCTCTCCACCAGGCGCCTCTTCTCTGGGTTCACGCCTCATCTGTTGGTGAGGTGCAGGCCGCTCTCATTTTGATACACAGATTGCTTGCCACCAGGCACGATGTGCAGATCGTCCTCTCCACGACAACCGCGCAGGGGCGAAAAATAGCAGCTTCTCGACTGGGTGGGCGCGTATGTTATGTGCTGGCGCCTCTTGATTTTCCTCCGGCGGTCCGGAGTGCCCTGCAGTTTTTTCGTCCAACGCTCTCCATCGGCCTGAAAACAGAATTATGGCCGGTGATGCTCACAGCCCTGAATCGGGCCGGTGTTCCCAAACTGCTGCTTAACGGCCGACTTTCCGAGCGGTCCTTGAAGCGTTATCTCCACATTCGTCAATTTATTTGTTCACTGATTCAGGGAGTTCGAGTCCTGGCGGTTATCACTCCTGAAGACAGAGACCGCTTTGTTCAGCTTGGAGTTAGACCCCTTGCAGCTTGAATATTCACCGCGAAAACATGCCATTGTCCTTGTCGACACCATGGGGGATTTAGCCGATCTGTTCGCTGCGGCAGATTATATTTTCTGTGGTGGCAGTCTTGTGGACCGTGGTGGGTATAATATTATGGAGCCCGCCCGCTTGGGCAAAGCTGTCTATTCGGGACTCCATATGAAAGATTTTACAGATGCCGCCCAGTTGCTTCGGGACAGCGGGGGCGGATTTCAGGTGGCGGATGGCCAGGAACTTATAACCCTGCTGCGCCATCACTATAATCATCCCGCTAAGTATGATGCGGCCGTAAGCGATCAGGGGGACCCCCTGAAAGAACTCGTATTATCGAAACTGTAAGTGGTTACGGGGTGCCGGAGATGCTAGGCGTCGGTCTGTGCAGCGTACGCCTGTACGTAAGCAGGCCGATAACACCGCAGATTCGGTGCCCCGTGATCGCTTACATGCGGCCTGCCGTTTGGCGGCCGCAACCACCGCGAGCCAACGGGGCTCGGTGGCCCGTCAGGTAGCTCTTGTCCAGGAGCATCTGCTGGGAAATGAGATAGCAGAACATGCCTTCGTTGGACCAGCTGTTTCTGCGTGATGAAAGTACGCATCACGATTTTTTTACGGCAACTGGCGATTCAGGCGTATGTGCTTACCATACAACAACATAACACAGTAAACGGTTGCAGCGGCCACTCCACTCGGGGCAGGGCTGGAAACGGAACCTCGTTCTTTTCTTTAGGTAGACTATGAAAGCGTTAATCGGACTTGAAGACGGCACGGTCATGACCGCGCGATCCTTTACCGGCCCAGGTGAGGCGGTGGGGGAGATAGTGTTCAACACCAGCATGAGCGGTTACCAGGAAGTGCTCACCGACCCTTCGTACACGGCCCAACTGGTCACTATGACCTATCCGCTTATTGGTAATTACGGTGTCAATCCCGAGGATATGGAATCCCGAGGTGTGCATCCCCGCGCATTTCTTGTACGTGAGTACCAGGGATACCCCAGTAACTACCGTTCCACTGAAAATTTAGCAGAGTTCCTTAAAAAATATAAGGTGTTGGGGGTTGAAGGGCTCGATACCCGTATGCTCACCCGAAAAATACGTACAGTCGGCGCCATGAAGGCTCTGATTACCACCGAGGATATGGATCCCGAGTCGGTGGTCCGCCGTGCCCGTGAATGGTCCGGTCTGGTTGGCCGGGACATGGTTGAACGTGTTGCCAGCCCCGTTATGTACCGCTGGGAAGAAAATCCGGTTGAAGGAAACACCTTTCCGCAGACAGAAAACGGTCGATTTAATGTGGTTGCCTACGATTTTGGTATTAAATATAACCAGCTACGCCTCTTGACCAGCAAGGGCTGCCGGGTACTGGCCGTTCCGGCAACAACCTCGGCCGAAGAAGTGCTCGCACTCAAACCCGATGGTGTTTTTCTCTCCAATGGTCCCGGCGATCCCGCCGGTGTTCAGGGGGTTGTGGCGAATATTCAGGCACTGCTTGGTAAGTTGCCCATCTTTGGTATCTGCCTGGGGCACCAGATGCTTGGCCTGGCCTATGGTGGATCAACCTACAAACTGAAGTTCGGCCACCGTGGAGGCAATCAGCCGGTCAAAGATCTGCTCACCGGTAAGGTGGAGATCACCTCCCAGAACCATGGGTTCTGTGTTGATCCTGAAAGTTTGCCCGACTCGGTCGAGGTCACCCATATCAACCTCAATGATGGCAGCCTTGAGGGCATGCGCCATAAAGAATATCCCGCATTTTCAGTGCAGTACCATCCTGAATATGCCCCAGGCCCGCACGATGCGGAATACCTTTTTGACCGGTTCATTCAACTGATGGAGCAGGCGCGCTGAGCGCTCGGCGGATAAGGAAGACAGACAATGCCAAAACGCACAGATATACAGAAGATACTTATCATCGGCTCCGGGCCGATTATTATCAGCCAGGCCTGCGAGTTTGACTACTCAGGAGCACAGGCGGTTAAGGCGCTGAAAGAGGAAGGCTACGAGGTGGTGTTGATCAACTCCAACCCGGCTACCATCATGACCGATCCCACCCTGGCCGATCGCACCTATGTGGAGCCACTCACCCCCGAATGTGTGGCCAAGGTCATTGAGCGGGAGCGTCCGGATGCACTCCTCCCAACCCTTGGTGGACAGACCGGCCTGAATACCGCTATCAAGGTGGCCGAGATGGGCGTGCTCGAGAAGTACGGGGTCGAGATGCTCGCCGCCAATATCGACGTCATCAACAAGGCGGAAGGCCGTGAAGAGTTCCGTGATGCCATGCACAAGATCGGGCTTAAGGTGCCTGAGTCGGCTATCGTACACACCATCGAAGATGCCATGGCAGCAGGTGAGCGCATCGGCTTTCCCATCATTGTTCGCCCCAGCTTCACCCTGGGCGGAACGGGTGGCGGTGTGGCCTACAACCGGGAAGAACTCAACAAGATGGCAACCGCCGGTCTTGATCTCTCCATGACCAGTGAGGTCATGCTCGAGCGTTCTCTGCTGGGCTGGAAAGAATACGAGCTTGAGGTGATGCGCGATAAAAACGACAACGTCGTTATCATCTGCTCTATCGAAAATGTGGATGCCATGGGCGTGCACACCGGTGACTCCATCACCGTGGCGCCAGCCCAGACCCTGACCGATCGTGAATACCAGGATATGCGCGATGCCGCCATCGCCATTATTCGTGAGATCGGTGTGGAGACCGGTGGTTCAAACGTACAGTTTGCGGTCAATCCGGAAGACGGCGAGCTGATGGTCATTGAGATGAATCCACGCGTCTCACGTTCCTCTGCTCTTGCCTCAAAGGCAACCGGTTTTCCCATCGCCAAGATCGCGGCCAAACTCGCTGTCGGCTATACGCTGGATGAGATCAAAAACGACATCACCCGCGAGACCTATGCCTCTTTTGAGCCGACCATTGATTACTGTGTGGTTAAGATCCCTCGCTGGACCTTTGAAAAATTTCCAGAGGCCGAAGACCTGCTGACCACAGCCATGAAGTCGGTTGGTGAGACCATGGCCATTGGCCGAACCTTCAAAGAGGCCTTTCAGAAGGGGATGCGTTCCCTTGAGATTGGACGCATGGGCTTTGGCTTTGATGGTAAGGTTGACTTAAGCGAGATGCATCAGGATGACCTGGAAGAGGGCTTGGTGAAACCAAACTCCAAACGACTCAACCATCTCTTTGAGGCACTGCACCGGGGCATGTCCATTGAGCGACTCTTTGAGCTGAGTAAGATCGATCCCTGGTTCTTGTATAATTTTAAACAGATTGTGGAGAAAGGTGAGGAGATCCGCAGTCGTGGCTTTGTGGGGCTGGACAAGGATTTTCTCTACGAGGCTAAACAGTACGGCTTTTCCGATGTGCAGCTGGCACATCTGACCGGAACCTCGGAAGATGATATCCGCTCCCTGCGCATCGAGCTTGGCCTGGAGCCCGCCTATAAACTGGTGGATACCTGCGCGGCCGAGTTTGAGTCCTACACACCGTATTACTACTCCACCTACGAGCAGGAAGACGAGTCCAGTCGTACTGATCGCAAAAAGATCATGATTTTGGGCGGTGGCCCCAACCGTATCGGTCAGGGCATCGAGTTTGACTACTGCTGTGTTCACGCCTCCTTTGCTCTGCGCGAGATCGGGGTCGAGTCGATCATGGTCAACTCCAACCCGGAAACCGTGTCCACCGATTACGACACCTCAGACAAACTCTACTTCGAGCCGCTGACCCGCGAGGATGTGCTCAACATCATCGAGCGTGAAAAGCCGGATGGCGTCATCGTTCAGTTTGGCGGGCAGACCCCGTTGAACCTGGCCGTGCCCCTTGCCCAGGCCGGGGTCCCCATTGTTGGCACGCCACCCGATGCCATTGACCGAGCCGAGGATCGAAAACGGTTCCAGCAGTTTCTGCAGAAACTTGGCCTGCGGCAGCCGGCCAACGGTACCGCTCATACCCTGGAAGAGGCGCTGGACGTGGCCAAAGAGATCGGTTTTCCCGTGGTCATGCGCCCATCCTATGTTCTGGGTGGTCGAGACATGCGCATTGTCTACAACGAGCAGGGCATCCGTGACTTCATGGCCATTCCCGGAATGAGTGGCGGTGAGCATCCGGTCCTGCTTGATCAGTTCCTCAAAGACGCCATCGAGGTGGATGTGGACGCTGTCTGTGACGGCACCACCACCGTACTCGGCGGTATTATGGAGCATATCGAGGAGGCTGGTATACACTCCGGCGACTCTGCCTGTGTACTGCCGCCCCATACCTTGCCTGCAGCAATGCTTGAGGAGATCTCCAAGGCGACCAAGGCCATGGCCATCGAACTCGGTGTTATCGGCCTGATGAACGTTCAATTTGCAGTGCAGCGTGAGACTCTCTATGTGCTTGAGGTCAATCCGCGTGCCTCTCGAACCGTGCCCTTTGTCTCTAAAGCAACCGGTGTCCCCCTGGCAAAGATAGCCACCAAGGTTATGCTTGGAATGAGCCTTGAGGAACTTGAATTCACTCAGGAGAAAAAATTCTCCCATTACGCGGTCAAAGAGGCGGTTTTTCCCTTCGATCGTTTTAAAAACGTTGATACCCTGCTTGGGCCGGAGATGAAATCCACCGGTGAGGTTATGGGCATTGATGACGACCTTGGCCTTGCCCTGGCAAAATCGCAGATGGCAGCCAACGCCCGGGTTCCGGAAAAAGGAATAGCCTTTGTCTCGGTGCGCCACGGGGATAAGGATGCCGTGGTGCCGCTGGTAGAGAAGCTGCGCTCTTTGGGCTTTGAGATTATTGCCACCAAGGGGACAGCGGCTAAACTCAAAGAGGCTGGCATAGATTGTTCTGAGGTCTTTAAGATCTCCCAGGGACGACCGCATATTCTGGACAAGATTCAGGATGGTAAGGTCCAGTGGATATTGAACACCTCTGCGGGCAATCGAACAACCGAGGATAGTTACATTATTCGTCGGGCAGCACTGGATTACCATATTCCCTATACCACCACCATTACCGGTGGTCTCGCAACGACTAAGGCTCTGGAGTCGTTACGTGATCGGGAAATCGGCGTAAAGACCATTCAGGAGTTCGCAAAGAACATTGACTGAAGCAAAATCGATGTTAAAGTAAGGGATCTATAGACGAATAAAACGTAAATAATTGGATATTCCTTCATTTAACAGCGAATTGCCTTGGGACCTTGGAGAGAGGCCCTGGTGATTCATGGCATGCTCGCCAAAAGCCCCGAGCATGGCTTCTTTTTGTACAATGTCATCCTATTGTCGCCCTGGCAGCCGTTGCCAGGGCGACATTCATGTAGTGTCCGTCATTGTTTGTGAAGTATTCCAAATTTTCATCTTCCGGGTTTTTACGAGGCCAACGATTTGAATACCTTTTACAAGAATCTCAGTATGTGGCTGGTCATCGGTCTGACCATGATCTTGCTCTTTCAGCTCTTTAACAAGCCGCAGCATCAGAGTAACTCCATCACTTACAGTGAATTTTGGTCCAGCGTTGAGAAAGGAGCGATCAACAAGGTCAGTATTCAAGGAGAGGAAATCTCCGGTGTGGGACAGGACGGGCGTCCTTTTAAGACAGTTGCGCCCAGTGATGCCGGGCTGATCCCCATGCTGAGGGACTCGAATGTCGATATCTCGGTGAAAAAACCTGATGAGACCCCCTGGTATCTCACCATTTTTATCTCCTGGTTTCCCATGCTCCTCTTGATCGGTGTCTGGATCTTTTTCATGCGCCAGATGCAGATGGGTGGTAAAGGCGGGGCCCTGACCTTCGGTAAGACCCGCGCAAAACTGCAGGGGGAAGGTGAAGTCAAGGTCACCTTCAAAGATGTGGCCGGTATTGACGAGGCCAAGGAAGAGCTGGAAGAAATTATCGATTTTCTGCGGGATCCGCAAAAGTTTACCAAGCTGGGGGGGCGTATCCCCAAAGGTGTGTTGCTTGCCGGGTCACCTGGTACCGGTAAGACGCTCTTGGCCCGCGCCATTGCCGGCGAGGCGGGCGTGCCCTTTTTCACCATCTCCGGTTCTGACTTTGTTGAGATGTTTGTCGGTGTTGGTGCTTCCCGGGTGCGCGATCTTTTTAGCCAAGGCAAGAAGAATGCCCCCTGTATCATCTTTATCGATGAGATTGATGCGGTCGGTCGCCATCGTGGCGCTGGACTTGGCGGCGGCCATGACGAACGCGAGCAGACGCTGAATCAGCTGCTGGTCGAGATGGACGGTTTTGAAGGCAACGATGGTGTTATCATTATTGCAGCAACCAACCGGCCGGATGTCCTTGATCCGGCACTGCTTCGTCCCGGTCGCTTTGACCGCCAGGTAGTGGTGCCCGCACCCGATGTCAAGGGTCGGGAGAAGATCCTTGAGATCTACGGCAAAAAGACCAAACTCGCAGATAATGTGGATATGGAAGTCATTGCCCGTGGCACCCCCGGTTTTTCCGGGGCTGACCTTGAAAACCTGGTCAACGAAGCCGCGCTCATGGCGGCCCGTGAAAACAAGGAAGAGGTGGACGCGGAGCTTTTAGAACGGGCCAAAGACAAGGTGATGATGGGGGCCGAGCGCAAATCCATGATCATCAGTCCCAAAGAGAAAGAGATCACCGCCTACCATGAGGCTGGCCATGCGCTGATTGCCAAGCTGCTTCCGGGTACCGATCCTATTCACAAGGTGACGATTATTCCACGCGGCCGCGCCCTTGGGCTGACCATGCAGTTGCCCATGGATGAGAAATACACCCATGCCAAGAGCTTCCTGCTTAACTCCATTGCCATTCTCTTTGGTGGCCGGGTTGCAGAGAAGCTGGTCTTTGATGAGATCACCACCGGTGCTGGCAACGATATCGAGCGTGCCAGCGAGCTTGCCCGTAAAATGGTCTGCGAGTGGGGCATGAGTGAGGAACTTGGGCCTCTTGCCTACGGCAAAAAAGACGAGCAGATCTTCCTGGGCCGCGAGATCACCCAACACCGCGATTACAGCGAAGAGACCGCGCAGAAGATCGATGATGCCGTCAAGCAGATCATCATCGAGGCCAACGACAAGGTCACCACGCTGCTGCAGGAAAATATGGATATCCTCAAGGCCATAGCTGAAGAGCTGCTGGAGAAGGAAACCATCATGCTTGAGGATATGGAGCGGATTATTGCAGAGCTTCGTGGCGATGCAGAAGAGGTAAGTGATTCTGAGCCCGAGACCGAAGAGACCGCGGAAGTCTGATAGCTGCCCCTCTTCCTTCTGCCCCTGTAGGAGCGGGCCATGCCCGCGACACAAAAAACAGCCACAAACAGCAGTAACTCAAATGCCGAGGAATTTCATAAATCCTCCGGCGTTTGATCTGCACGATCAATATCATGGGTTGCCCTCAAACATGAGTGCAACCCTTTTTTTATGGAGCAAGATAATGAAAATCATGGGTATCCTCAACGTCACTCCAGATTCCTTCTCCGACGGCGGTAAATATATAAACGAAGCAACTTTGGAAAAACGCATCAAGCAACTCATCCGCGAAGGCGCCGACATCATCGACGTTGGAGGAGAATCCACCCGTCCCTTTGCTGAGCCGGTTGACGCAGAAGAGGAGCTGAAAAGAGTTGTTCCGGCAATTCGGAAAATTCGATCCATGAGTGAGCTCCCTGTCTCTATTGACACGACGAAAGCCGTGGTCGCTAGAGAGGCAATCGCGGCCGGTGCCACCATGATCAACGATATTTCCGCCCTGCGCTACGACACTGATATGATCGAGGTAGCCAAGTCGTTCAATGGAGAGGTAATTATCATGCACATGCAAGGTACCCCTGAAGATATGCAGGTGAACCCAGAGTACACGGATGTGGTTGCTGAAATTAATGACTTTTTTCAGGAACGGATTGATTGGATGGAAGGGCAGGGGATTGATCGCGCGCGGATTATCCTTGATCCAGGGATCGGTTTTGGCAAGAGTTTGGAACATAACTTAACGATTCTTCGCAATGTTTCTGCCTTTAAGGGTCATGGCTGCCAGTTGCTGATCGGGCATTCACGGAAGTCATTTTTTGGGGAGTTGCTGGAAATACCAGTTGGAGAGCGTGATTGGCCGACGGGTATTGTTTCTGCTTATGTGGAAAGGACAGGAGCAGATGTTGTGCGGGTTCATTCGGTTGGGGAAACTGGGAAATCCTTGCAGTTGGTGAGAGCTTTGTCGTGAAGACAAAAAACGTGGTCTGTCCCCTGTTGTTATTTTTTGGAGTTGTTAGCTCTGCCGGTGGAGCGCGATTGGCCGACAGGTATGGTATCGGCTTTTTGGGGAGTTAGGGGGCTGATATTGTGCGGGTGCATTCGGTGAAACGGTAATGGCTGATAGTTTGATGGGAAAGTTGGAGTGAGAATTGTATTGATAAAAGCAAGACTATGATTGCTTGCTTTTATCAATAGTTTTTTCTTCTATTTTATTATTTACGTCTTCTTGCAACAGCAGTAAGGCCTGCTAATCCCGTGCCGAACAAAAGCATTGTGGTCGGTTCAGGGACAGGTGCAGTACCATCGTCTCCATAAACAACTAAAGTAGAATCTCCAACATAAAAATCCCCACCATAACAGGAGGATATTATGACATTAAGAGTTCCATCGTGATAGATATCTATTGATCCAGCCCAGTGCGTTGTGAATGTCTCCGTTCCATCTGGATCTACCCAATTCAAATCGGATAAGGATATGGTAACCATAGCTGTTTCATTTCCATCTGGGGTAGTTACAGTTATCCATTCCCAATTTTGAGGATTTAATACCCCAGGGCAAGCGCATCAAAATGTCCTGACTAGGCCCATTTAGAATCGAATTATTTTCGACCAGCGAAAAAATACGAATAAAATCGATTTATTATTCAATTCTACTCGCATAGCCTCTATATATTACCCTTCAAAAATCACTTACTTGGAGAAGGGGCATGAAAAAACAGCAGCCAGACATTATTTCCCATTTCGAAAATTTAATTGATCCGAGAGTAGAAGGGAAAAACCGGCATTTGC
>NZ_JAFFQA010000031.1 GCF_016919065.1 Desulfobulbus rhabdoformis
CGGTGCGGTAGACTGCTGTCTACGATCAAAATGGCCGGAAGGAGAAATCCTTCCGGCCATCTACGTTGGAAAAATAGCTGGTAATTATACGTGAGAAACATGTTGGACGGGAACTTGAGAATCTACAGCATCCAGAAAATTGAAGGAACAATTCGATGATACCTATTTCTGAATATGCAAAGCAAACCACAACGCCTAAGCGAATTATTCGCTATCTGCAGCGTGAGGGTATCATCCAAGATCCACTCGGTAGAGAAGACCAGCTTTGTCTGCAATTCCTAGAAAGAATTTGGGGTAAAAGGGAACTGTTACGTGCCCAGTTGAGCCGCCTGCCACTAAAGGCTCGTCTCAGTTTTCTGAGGACAGCCGACCTTCCAGCGAAATGGGAACGATATGCATCCAGCAGATACTTCAACCTCCCAATTGGCCAAAAACTTGAGATGAACACACTCATTGAAGAAATTCAGACGACCTTCTGCTTTTTACTCACCAGACAACAAATAAAACGCCTCTACAAAATACGAAACCGCGTTCAGGTAGCAAAGCATCGTGAGAAAAAACGTGCTTACGAACAGCCTGGTTAATCTCTTACTGAGCACAAACTAATAAGTAATAAACAGCATTTATTGACACTTACCCTTACCGGCAAAAATCGCATCGGCCCCCAGCTGGAAAAATGGCGGAAAAAATAAGTTGGTCACACAGTCGGAAAAAAGAAGACAGAGATGAAGAACAAAAGCCAAATCATATTTTCTGTATTGACTGCACTCTTTTTGTCATCGGTAGAGCTGAAGGCAATGGAGGTTCGCCAGGAAATGTTCGAATTCCAATCGAATATTACTCGGAAGGTAACGTGCATCACCTTTGTGATCACAGACACTCCAGTAATGAAGAGCAAATCTGCGCAGAATTATCGTCTTCCAATGATCCATTTCGAACTGGGTAGCGCAACTCTTTCCTCCATGGCTGCAAAAACATTCCTCACAAGTATGCAGCGTTTTGGAATTTCGCGGGATACCCCGCTGTTCATCACGGGATATTCCTGTGAACTCGGTTCAGAGCAATTCAACCTCATGCTTTCACTGCAACGTGCTGTTGCAGTCGCCAATTTTCTTGAAAGCAAGGGGTTTAGTGTGACCGCTTTGCAAGCTAAAGGTGAAGCGGATCCCATTACCACCGATCCAGAACAATTATACAAAAATCGGCGGGTTGAGATAAGGACACAATAGCCGACACAGGCAAATGGCATTGGAACAATACTAATTTCTTAACGAGGAGGAAAACAGATGAACGACAAAGTCCTGTCACAGACTGCAAAGGGTAAACAGGGTAGAAATCTTGCAGCTTTCGTCATTATTGCAACCCTTTGTATGATTTCGAGCAATGCAACGGCCATGACCGTGCCGGCGGCAGGTTCGTTTGCCTATGATCTCTACGATATCGGGGTGAACCAAATCCTGCTGGGGCCTATCGGCTTCGTTGCTGGGGTCGCCTGTATGGTGTTTTCGGCAATCCTTGCCATTCGACAAATGATTTTGCCGGCGGCAGGTGTCGTTCTTGGTGGCGCTTTTCTGCTGAAGGCCGATGCAGTCGTCCAGACGATCGGGGCAGTGATCAGTTAAGAGCCGCTGAATACCCAGGAGAAAAGGCAATTGAGCGAAAACAATTTCAGCCACAGATTTCCCCAATACTTGTCGAGACCGATCCAGGTACTCTGGTTCGAGACAGACGAGTTGATCCTCTGTGTCTTCACTCTCACATTGGCTCTTCTTTACGGCAAAATCATGTGGCTGGTTTTTCTCATCACCCAATACCTCTACACCAGGACTAAAAGATCACAACCCAGAGGTTTTCTCAGGCATGTCCTCTATATGTTTGGTTTTATTCAGATGAGAAATTATCCCGATTATTTTCAAAGGGAGTTTCATGAATGAAAGCTGAAATTTTCCTTCAGAAAACAAGCAACCTTTTTGCCCAAAACAGGATGCTCAAATTCACCATCACCATACTGGCGCTTACCGTCATGTTCAATTCCGCCATGGTCTACCGAGCGGTAAAATATCAACGAGTAGTACTGATCCCCCCGACTATGACCGGGACTGTCGAGTTTATCCAGGGCAAACCCAATGACGCTTATATCAGAGACATTAGTAGAAGAATTGTCAATCTGGCAGCCACTTACTCGCCCCCGACAGCACGGGGCCAGTTTGAAGAGCTGCTCGCCTATTTTGCTCCGGAGGCTTATCCGCAGGCTTCCGATTCCTGGTATTCCTTGGCCAGTAGAGTTGAAGAATCACAGGTTAGTTCTGTTTTCTATCTTGAAAAAATCAGTGTCACTGACGGATTTATAGAAATCTTTGGGGATTTCAAACAGTACGCCGGCGATACTCTACTTGAAAATACCAGTAAAACCTATTTGATCGACTATCGCCTTCAAGACGGCAGGTTTTACATCGTATCGTTCAAAGAAAAATTGACGCAACGGCAGGAGCAGGAACGTGGTTAAAATATTTCTCGCGGCGGCTGTCCTAATTCTAACTTCAGCTGGCGACTGCCTGGCAAGCGAGGTTATCCAGGCAGAGATACCAACAGCAGTTGAACTCTCCAACAGGGATATTAACCGGATTGTCTGCCCGGGACCGATGAACGATTTAATTTTCTCTCAGGAAAAGGCCATGACTGGTCATTTTTCCGGCAATAATGGGTTTATCAAATTCAAGATCGAGGATTCCGGGACTGACTATGTCTACGCAGAAACCCAGAGCGAATTGTTTGTGGTCTGTAATAATGCAGTATATACCCTGCTCGTCACACCTGCGGACATCCCCTCTGTAACACTCCGTCTTGCATCCCCCAGCGGTGATACATTCAAGGAAAATATAGACCACTATCAAAAAATGCCTCTTGAGAAACAGGCACTTCTGCTCATCAGAGAAGCATACCACGGTGCCTACCCAGCTAGTTACAGGATAAGCGAATCAACCAGGAAGGTATCTCTTTCTCCAGATTTAGAAATACAACTATTGCAGGTTGTTGATGTTGATGGCGTTGGGCTTCGTTTGAGAAAATATCAGGCAACGTCCCGATCTGGGGTCTCAATTGATTTGAGTGAACACCTTTTCCTCTCCTCATCCATCAGCAATTCAATTCTTGCTGTCGCCGTAGATAATCACACTTTAGAGCCCAACCAGTCCACTATGGTATTCATAGTGGATCAGAAGGAGCGGGAGTAATGAGCCTAAAAAAGAGATTCAACGATCTAGGCCCCAAACAAAAAAAGGTTGTTATCTGGGCGGGGATCGGTGTCGTTTTCATTATTCTAGTTGCCACCGGGTACAACACTTCTGGTCCTGGTACTTCCAAAGGCTTTTTCGGGCAAAAGAAAACTAGAGAAATCCAGCTGGAACCAGATTTGATTCAAAAAACCATGCTCCGTGAACAAAGACGGCAACTTGAGTCTCTCCAGGAAACGGTAGAAAAATTAGCTCGGGAGCAGAAGAAAACAGATCAGCAACTTACCGAAAAGACCCTCCCGGAAATCCCCTCTGCCGAAGAGGTGACTCAACATACAACACTACCGCAACCTCTGCCCAAGGAGCAGCCATGGCCTTTGCCACCTGAAGGAAGAGCCATGCCTGCAAACCTGCCGACGCATGCACAACTTGAGCCAAAGCTGATCGGTGAGATCACTGTATTGTCGAACTCAACTATCGCTTCCGGAGAGCCAGCACCCGGCACCGATAAAAAAAAAGGAAGGACAGTCTACCTTCCCCCTTCCTTTATGGAGGCAAAGCTATTGACCGGTTTCGATGCTTCTACCTCAGGGAAAGGAACCAACAACCCCGAGCCACTCCTTCTCAGAATACAGACCCCGGCGGTTCTTCCCAATGATATCAAGGCCAACCTGGCAGGATGCTTCGTCATTGCCGAAGCAGTCGGTAGGCTTGACAAAGAACGGGCAGATGTGCGGCTCGTCTCACTCTCATGTCTGAGTAACGAGGGTAAAGCAATTATTGATACCCAGGTCAAAGGTTTTGTTACAGACTCCGACAGCAAAGTAGGTTTGTCCGGCCGAGTCGTCTCAAGAATGGGTGCAGCAACTGCCAGAACTATCGTAGCCGGATTCTTTGGTGGTATGGGTGATATGCTTAAATCATCGGCCACGACCCAATCAACTTCAGCTCTCGGAACAACAACGACCATCGATTCCGGTCAAGTGGCAAAATATTCGATTGGTGGGGGATTATCAGAAGGAGCGGCAAGTCTGCACGATTTTTACCTGAGCCTCGCCAAACAAGCGACTCCAGTAATTGAAGTAGGTGCATCAAAAAAGATCACCGTTGTTGTTTCCGAAGGAAAAGAGTTGGAAATCAGGGAGACTCAAGGAGAAACATTGTAGGTGTCTGTAGCTCAATAGTTCATACTCGTATCCGGAATCTGTCGCGCACTTAGCATACACATAGTCATCTACAACAAGGCTAGCTTTCAAGAACTCACACCTTCGACGTGGTAATATTTAAATCAGCCAATATAAACGAACTTCTGTCTAGAATCGGCGAAAGTAAAATATAGACTTGTGTGAACAAGAATCTGTAGATTATGAGATTTGTAGAATACCTTGTTCTTCGATATTTATATTAGCTTTGACATTTTTCGATCGCTGCACTGCAAAACATAACGCAAAAAAAGGGATAAGAAATAGCGATTTGAAGATATAAACACCAAAACTATTTATATGGCGTAATAATTCTTCACTCAGAACGAAGGGTGACATGAAGGATTTCGCTGGGTTGCCAGAGGCGCATACGAGGCCCCCAGGTTCCGGCTCCACGAGTTACCAACAAGGTCATGCCATCTACCTCGTAGCGCCCTTGAAGCTTTGGATGTGCTATCGCGACAAGATGATTGAAAGGCCATAATTGGCCACTATGAGTGTGTCCGGACAGCATGAGGTCGACACCTGCTACTGTGGCATCCTGATAGTTCTCGGGAACATGGGATAGCAATATCAGGCTGCCCGCTGGATGGTCTTGGGGCGGATTCCAAGGTTGATTAGCTTGTGCCTCATTTCGATTGTGGATAGTATTTCGACCAGCCAGAAGTAACCCGGGAGTGACCTCGATACATTCATCCTGCAAGGTGACAATCTTAGCGCGAGTGAAAGAAGAATTTAAATCGCGTTTTTTGCCATGATTCTCATGGTTCCCATTTACTGACCATATACCAAGAGGCGCTGAGAATTTTTGCAAAGCTGGCATAAAGGCTTCGATGTTTTCCCCATGTCCCTCACAAATATCTCCAAGTAAAAAGATCATATCAGGCTTCATATCATTAACTTGCGACACTCTGGATTCAAGCCATTCGGGACCAAGTGTTGAGCCGAGATGGAGATCCGATAGCGCTACCAGGGTCGTACCATCAAGCTTCGTTGACAGGTTATGCAATTTCACTTCATAGTGGGATACTACAGGGGGGCGAACTCCCTGAATTGTTGCCGCCACTGAAAGTATGCACCCGCCAACCATCGCCCAAGCCCGAAGGCGAGGAGCCCAGTGAGGAGAAAAGCAGCCAAAACCAGTGACCAGATCTATGGGAAAAAGGCAGATGAAAATAAGAAAAAGTACGCCTGTAATTGTGATTCCCAGAAATTCTGCAGATGTTGCCCACGCCGAGCTGCTTCCATGTCCAAGAAATCGACCACTTAGAAGAGTGATCCAGACGACAAGACCACTGTAAACAATGGCTTTTTTCGTGGCTACTTGACGTAATGTCCCGACTGAGCACATTCGCCAGACAATATAGGCGAGAAGAATGGTTGTTATAAAAGTCAGGCCTATACCAGACATGGCTCACCGGGCTGCATATTGTATCGCAAAGTTGTTCACTGCAAATTAAAAACGCCGAGCGAAATCTGTGTTTTACTGCAATAAGCTTGCATACATACAAACCACCTAGCCAGCCAGCATTTGCTGGCCAGTGTTGTCAGCTGAGCCCATATTTTCCACGCGACAAATCGATTCCAGATGTTTTTCAACAAGTCAAACCCTGTTTCAAGGCTTGCCAGGTATTCTTTTCCACTCATTTCATTACTCTGTAACTGACGACAATTATCCAAAGAAAGGCTTTCTTCAGATACGGAATTCCAAGGGCCAGAATAAGAAGCTTAACTGTCGTTAGATTCATCACATAGTTCGAGGGATTGTGCGTACCCCCAGACAGCAGTTTTATTCCACGATGGCAGCAATTTGAGTTCGTTAAAGAATACCTTCCTCAGGCCTTCACCAGCTATTTTTTCCTGAGGGCCAAGCCAAATAATACCCGATTCAATATAACATGCCCCGCCGATTGTCTTATTCAATCCATCAATTGTTTGCCAGGAAACAGCAAGGTTGTGGTGGACAGTGATTTTATATCTATTCAACCTGTATGTGCCTGGTTCGACCAGGACTATAGTTTCATAGCCTATTTTATTATTCGCGATGTGCTTGATTTCCTCGCGTGTGAGTCTTTGGAGTAAGCCGATTCGCATAAGACTGGTTGCATGACAGTAATAAATAGTTTTGGTCCATTGAGGTACTTTTCGTAAATATCCATGAAATTCAAGCTTTAAGTAGCCTGGTTCCACATGATCGCAGGGAAGCAGTACGAGAATATTACCGAGGATATAGCATCGGCCGCTCCGCTGGCCACCAAAAGGACTATGCGTGACCCAGGAAAGGGTGCTACCAATACGCTCAATAAGAATAAAGTTGCCGAGGCGGTAGTTGCGTTCATCCCTTAACATATCCATCCCCTTTAATGTATTGTAGTCAGAAACGTTTCTCCATCAACTTGTACAGTTCAAATCCCGTTATACTCAATAACCCTGCGGCAGCGCAGAGGCTTATTTCCAGTAGATCCACCTGTTGAAAAAGAAACATTTCTGTAAAAAATGGAATATTCAGCACCAGAATGAGGAAAATTATTGCACCGCCAACGACCCATTTTACCGTTGGATTAGGAGTAAGCAGGATCCGGAGAATATTTCTCGTCCACGACCGGTTGGATAATATCACAGCAATATTGGAAGAGATCAGGGTTATGAAGGAAAAGGTCCTGACCTCTTCTTCTGAATAGCCAAAATACAAACCAAGTCCGTAAACGGTCAGGACTATGGCTAATACACCAATTCCCTGCATGCAACTAAGGAAAATCTTCCGTCCTCCGAAAAACGGTTCATCGATTTTTACCGGTGGTCTGGACATAACATTCACTTCTGCCTTTTCCGCCTCGAAAATGATGGAACAGGCGGGATCAATGATCAATTCCATGAAAACAATATGGACAGGCCAGAGAATGAGTGGCAGGTCTGAGAAAAAAACTGGAATGAGCGACAGGCCGGCTATAGGGACATGTATTGCAAAAATGTACCCCAGGGCTTTCTGAAGATTGTCAAAAATCCGCCGTCCCATTTTAATCGCCCCGACTATGGAAGCAAAGTTGTCATCCATCAGCACCAGAGAGGAGGCTTCCCGGGCCACATCGGTGCCCTTTTCCCCCATGGCAATTCCAATATGCGCTGCTTTCAGGGCAGGGGCATCATTTACCCCGTCTCCCGTCATGGCAACGATCTCATTATTCCTTTTGAGCGCGTTAACAATTTTAAGCTTCTGTTCCGGTACGACCCTGGCAAAAACATTAACATGCTGAATTTTCAGAGACAAATCAGACTCCGACATCTCATGCAGTTCCTGACCTGATATGCAGGTATCATGGTTTTGTAAGCCTATTTCCCGTGCAATATTCATTGCCGTTACAGGATAGTCTCCGGTAATCATAATCACCCTGATTCCAGCCTGATGACATTCAGCCACTGCTTCCGACACATTTGGCCTGACCGGGTCGGAAAGACCAATGAGGCCGACAAATTCGAAATCAAAATCATGCTGGATATCAGGCAAGTCGGAAGAGTCTATGCCGGCCTTGCCAACGCCCAGAACCCTTAACCCTTTCCCGGCAAGATGTTCGACTGCAGATGCCAGGTTCTGCCGCTGTTCTTCACTCAGGTGGCAGAGATCAAAGATTGCCTCGGGAGCCCCTTTGACGGCTATGGTCTTTTTGTCCGTCCCTGTCTGTCTGAAAACCCTCGACATGGCAAGGAGATCCTTAGAGAGAGGATATTCCTTCAACATTTCCCATTCGCTATGGATATGTTCGGTCCCATCAAGATGCATCTCGCTGAGCTTTAAGATGGCCTTTTCCATGGGGTCAAAAGGATTGGCCTGGCTCGAAAGCATGCCAAATTCGATAATTTCATGGAAGTTTTCCGGAAAACTCCTGGCATCATCTAGAGCGAGAAATTCTGAACCATTATAGAGCCAGGCTACAGTCATTTTGTTCTGGGTAATCGTCCCTGTCTTGTCGGAACACAGCACAGTCGCAGAGCCGAGGGTTTCAATCGCTGCAGGCTTCCTGGTCAAAACACTTTTCTTCGACATACGCCATGCGCCGAGGGCGAGAAACACGGCCAGGACAACGGGAAATTCCTCGGGCAGCATTGCCATGGCCAGCGTCAGTCCCGCAAGAAACCCTTTTAGCAGATCACCTCGGGTCATGGTGTACACCGCGACTACCAGCAGACAGAGAGAGACACCGATAATGGCCAGTTTTTTAATCAGTGCCCCCATCTCCCGTTTCAACTTGGTGTCTTCGCTGGTTACCGATTCCAGAGCCTTGCCGATGCTGCCTATCTCAGTGTTCATGCCAATGGCGGTCACCCTTGCCATGCCATTGCCTTGAACAATCAAAGAACCGGAATAGACAAAAGGCAGATCGTCGCCACCTGGATGCACTTTTTGTTGCCGCAGATCCCATTCGGCCTTCCGCACAGGTACGGATTCTCCGGTCAACAGAGACTCATCCGCCAGGAGATTAAGCGAAGAGAATACTGTAGCATCGGCAGGCACCCTGTCGCCTTCCTGGAGGATAATGGTATCGCCGGTTACCACTTCCCGGCCGGCTATTCTCTTTTCTTGGCCATCGCGCAGGACGAGAGCTCTGGGGCTAGCAAGATCCTTCAAGGCATCCAGGGCTTTTTCGGTCTTCTTTTCCTGGTAAAGCTCTATGCCCATTACCACGAAGACAAAACCTAACAGCATGAGGCCTTCCTGCACATCGCCCAGAATCAGATAGAGTGTGCCACAGGCCACCAGCAGCAAGAACATCGGCTCCTTGGCAACCCCCAAGGCGATTGCAAGGAGGTTTCGGGGCTTGGAAGAAGGCAGTTCGTTAAATCCCTCTCGCGCTAATTTTTCTTGAGCCTCATTTTCACTCAGACCATGCGACAAGTCCGGTTGTTTTGTATTAAAATTCATAGAGGTTTGTTATTTTCCATCCGAAGCAAAGCACGCATCCTTTAAACTCGTGATATTCTCACTGAGAGGAGTTTCAAGCCATACCTGTATATTCATCAGACTCTGCACTTTTTCCCAGCAACCAACCTTGACGACGGCCGGAATATCTCTAACCCCTCCTGTGAGATTTTCCACCTGCTCCTTGATATTTACATCGCGTCCAATCTGTGCCACCTGCTGAACGGCCGTAAAACCTACCCAGAGGATCAGACCACCCAACAGCAGCATACCGAGACAACCAATGCCAAGAAATATTTTGAGCTTTCGTTTAAGTTGATCATTGGCCTTAAAATTATTAAATGCTTTATGTAACTCTGATTGGTTCATGTATTTACCCTTCCTTTTTGTGCCAGATGATATTTGCTTGATGAAACTTCTAATTGGACAGCTATTCGCTTTTTATGTCTTTTTTTCCTGTAATGATTCCTTTTACAAGGTTTTCGTTATGCATTTTACTTGAAACAGCAACTCCAACTATATGTAGACAAATCAAAAACAACATGAATTGTGCTGACATTTCATGAATGTCACTCCAGATGCTGTCGCCATCATTATCTTTCTTTTCCGAACTGCCGCCCTCAATAGCATCTTTTCCCGCGTTATTACTCCCTTCATTTTCTTCATCGTCATCATCTTCCTCTTCTTTTTCATCATCTGCATAGGCATTTTCAACAATAGATAATGTACTGCCAAGTCCAAATGAAGGATTTTCTCCCTTGGTTGCATAAGCGGCATATCCACTCAGACAGATAAGTATACTGTTTGTAATCAACAGAAGAATCATCCAGGAAGCTGCGGGATTGTGACCGATATAGTGTGTTGGTTTCCCACCCACGAGTTCTTTCAGGTAGTTTATACCCTTTGCAGGAGAACATATAAAATCACTAAAACGAGCATATTTTGTACCCCAAAAGCCCCAACATATTCTTGCTATCACAAGCAACAAAACTACATATCCAACATAACGATGAAGAGGTCCTTTATCATCTCCAGTTACATATGCCACAAAGAAGAGCGGCAATAACGACCAGTGAAAAACTCGTATAAACATGTCCCATACGACTATCTGTTTTTTTTCGCTCATTTCTTTCTCCAGAAATATCATTGTGTGTTTCTTTCCGCCCTATCCGTTGCTTTCGAAAATAGCCGACTTGCAGTTTCTTCAGGATCAGCTCCTTCACTCATAATAATCGACTCAATCTTTTTATAGGAAACCGTATCGAGCAAGCCGCCGATGGATAACAGAAATCGATCGCAGGGCAAAACATCAACAATTTCAGGCTAGATGTCCTCAAGAGGCTTATCACGACACCGACAGAGGAAGAGTAATCGTAAAACGACTGCCCTCACCCACGATACTGTCCACCATGATCGTTCCATGGTGGCCTTCAACTATTAACTTAACAATATTGAGACCAAGACCCGTTCCATCGCTATTTCTTACGGCGTCAGACCTGTAAAAGCGGTCGAATATTCGGTTCCTGTCTTCTTCGGCGATTCCAATTCCAGTATCCGAGACCATAACATGCACTGTTCCGTTTTTTTGCATGTAGGAGACATCCACCACACCGTTCTCTTTGTTATACCTCACCGCGTTCTCGATCAGATTGAGTAGCGCTTCCGTCAACCTTTCACCATCACCCTGCAGTACAATGTCTTTTAAGGAAGATACGTTGACACTGACGGTCCTCTGCTCGGCCAGAGGTTGAACCAACCTGAGAGCATTGTCCACGCAAACTTTCAAGGAGACATCTCTTAAAGTAGACGCTGACAGTGCCCCAGCATCGAGCCGTGCTAGCGAAAGCAAGTCGTTTATAAGCCTACCCATATTGGCGGAGACGTCTTGGATCGTCACAAGAGCTTCACGATACTCTTCCTTGCTGCGATCTTTGAGGAGGAGTACGTCGCAATGGGCCTTGATCACCGACACTGGTGTCTTGAGTTCATGGGAGGCATCAGACACCAGTCTCCTTTCGGATTCAAAGGCGCTTTGCAGTCTGTCCAGCATATCGTTGAACGATTCCGCAAGTCCATCCAACTCCTGAACTTCAGTTCTGACCACAAGTCTGTTATCGAGACTCCTGTGAGTGATCCTACTGATTGAGGCTGTGAAGATATCCAGAGGCAAAAGGGAACGTATTATTATCCATCTGTTCATAAGGCAAACGATCAGAATGCTTGCAAGGATAACTATCATCAAAATGTTACGGTAGGTATGTATCATCTCAACATATTCCCGGATGCTTTCTGCGACAAATATATCGAAGGACTGACCGTAGGTGCTAAAACTATGGTGAAGCGTTCTAATCGGTTCTCTATCTGGCCCTATGGCCATATAGATCTTTTCGTTCTTCTCGGCATCAGAGGATGCAATGTTCCCGGATGCCAGGTCAAAATCACCCTCCACCATGGATGGAGAGGCTGCCAGGAGAAGGCCGTTCATCAGTACTTTATAGTAGTGGCCGGATCTCGGTAGGGAATATTCACCGAGCATGATTTCCGAAAGCTCAATTTCTATGTTGTTGTTCTCTTCATGCAAAAGCCCGGTGATGAGTTGTTCTTTTGAGTGGAGCGACTGGTCGACCGATTCCAGTAGGATCTGTTCAACTTCATGATATAAAAATACACCCAAGGAAAGAAGCAGGGTAACAATGAAAGAGAAAGACCACGCAAAGAGTCTGCCTTTAATCGATCTCAGCCAGATCATTGCTCCCCCTTCAAGACATAACCAGCACCCCTTACCGTCACAATCAATTGCCTGTCATAGCCCTTATCTATCTTATTTCTAAGGTAATTGACGTAGACATCAATAATATTGCTGTCCAAATCGAAATCCGTGTCATACAGATGCTCAGTCAGTTCCGTTCTGCCTATCACCCGGCCACTGTTCAATGCGAGATATTCGAGGAGATTGTATTCCTTGGCGGACAGATTGATCTCCTTTCCCGACCTGGTTACCGTCTTGGCATTCATATCCAAGGACAGATCATCTATAACTATGACGGGAGACGCCTTACCCATGCTTCTTCGTATAACGGTGTTCAAGCGTGCCAGTAGCTCTGAAAAATCAAATGGCTTTACAAGGTAATCATCAGCCCCGAGGTTCAAACCTCGTACCCTGTCCTCAAGCTCTCCCTTTGCCGTCAGCATCAGGACCGGAACCCCTATCTTTTTTGCCCTGAGTTTATTGAGAACAGTAAGACCATCGACCTTTGGAAGAAGTATATCGAGAAGTACGGCATCGTATGGATAGGTTCCAGCCATAAAGAGTCCATCTTCACCGTCAAGGGCCACATCGACGACAAAACCGCTCTCCTCCAGTCCCTTCTTCAAAATCGCGGCAAGTCTTTTCTCATCTTCAATGACAAGAATTCTCATAACGCCTCACCCTTCTATATGCGTTTTCGTCATGGCCAAACCCTTCATTGCCCTTTCACCCTTTAGTGTAACGCTTATTGTGTCTTTATCCGGCCGGCCTGAAAAGTCTCTCCCGATTTGACACCAACTACTTCCACCAGAGCTCCAAGAGTAGCTCTGCCATTTTTTTCTTCTATTATTGTGTCTTTTAAGACAAGAACCTCCTCGCCCCCAATAATCCAGGTACCCAGATTCCCTTTTGGTATTTTTTCTACCTTGCCGGTGATTTTCTGTTCAGTTATTCCGTGTGAAGCATTCGATTTTGCTCTTTTGACTTCTACTTTTTCTACAGTAAAGGTGTTATCCAATTTTATGCCTCTAATTTCGACATAAGCACCGGGCTCAATTAACCCATGTTTTTGCTCTAGGCGGGTTCTCTCCGTTACAACAAATTCTCGTCCATTAACGATCCATATCCCCGCTAGTCCAGCATCTGGAAGTTTCTCTACTGTACCGTAAATTTTACTCCGATATCCCGCAGGGTGATGCGTACCATCGCCTATTCGTTTGCCATGCTCAAAATCATCTTCGCTGCTGAATACCGGCCAAGCCATACAAGCAAGGACAAACCCCATTAACAAAGTGATCATTAAGGTTTTCATAATCGCTCCAAGAGATTTAATAATAAGAGCCGTTTTTTCGAAAAACTTTCTTCGTATTTCATACACCTTCTCTTACATACGACCTCTTTTCGACCAAAATGACGATTACAGAAGAAAGGATCCCCTCTATGCCTCGTAAAGGCATTAATTATCTTATTGGTGCTACTTCTCACTTCCGCTAACTACACCTCTCGCGTCGTACCCAACATGTACTATTTTAGTTGGCGCAAGTAACCTCCCCCTATGAGTATGAGCCTGACGCAGTTTGTGGCCAAATAATTCAAAGTCAGTTCAATCCAATATAAATAAAAAAAATGAAGCAGTAGAATACGAATGCAAAGTTAATGTTCAGTTCCGTAAAATTTATACCTTTGATTTCAAAATAACATGAACAGGATTAAAGGAAGATTAAAGCCTGTTCTTTTTTCATCGAACGCTAACTTTATTTGGCCGAAAGAGAATCAGGGGACATTTGCCCTCAGCTCACAAATCTAAAAATATCAGAAAGATAGGCTCAGTTTTACAGATTGACATAATCCGCAGATCATGTTTTGTCTTAATGCTTGATCGTGTTGCGGAAAAAGTAAGGGGTAGTTTAAGGAGGTATGGGGTGGCTGTAAGTTTAAAAAGGGGTTCCACAATTCACAGATCAAATCACCAGCGAAGTCGGCGACAAACTCGGCAAAATAATCACAAATGGATATTTATTTACCACTTAAACAATTCTCAAAGGGTTTTGGAGAATTGGTTTTGAATTTGCAGAAATATTTAAAAAGGGCGTATGCCCTGAAGGGTTATTTACCCTGCCAGGTTAGAAAGGGATGTCATTGAAGATGCTCCCATCTTTCCCTATCTGTTCATTGATAGCAACCTGATTTTCTTCTATCAGGTTTACATATTCAAACACAAGATTCTCGCTGACCTTGGCGACAAAAGCCGTATCTTTCGGTGTAAGTCCCCTCTGAAGACAGGCAAGAATGCGTTTATAATCTTTGACATACCGAGTTATTGCCTCCGGTGAATGGTTGGTTTCTCTGGCTGTTTCCTGAACCGATTTTCCTTCGACGATCATCTTGTAACAGATCTGCCGTTTATGGGTGACGGACCGTCCCATATCATGGATGGTTCCTCGCCGTGGCACAAGAGTTTGATGTTCTTTTTCCCATTGTCGTACATAGTTGGAAATGGTTGCCGGACTCAAGCGCATCATGGTTGCAACATCGACCCCGGTTAGAACCCCGCCCTGTTCTTTTGCCTGATGAAAAAGTCTGATCGTTGCCCGTTGACGGGTCTGCTTTTTTCTTTCTCCCTTAAGGGCTGCCTCTATGTCCTCAGGGGCGATCATATCAACGAAGACCGGCTTGATCTTCGTCTTTATCATAGATTTTCCATAGGCAGCATGCTCTTTTTCGTCAACTGCAGGCCACATCACCTGTCCCATGCGCAGATGGGTGTTTGCCGGATAGAAGTCATCAACCAGTTTCTGGATATTGTTGACTATTACCTGTCGAGTCAAATGACCGCCCATCTGCGGGCATTGCTGTTCGAAGAAAAGAGACAGAGCAGAAGCAAACGTCTTTTTCTGCAGTGGACCGAACTGCGCCTCAAGGCTGGAAATGGAAGATTTCATGTGTTCCTCCTTCCGCTCGGCCCATGCTTTTTTTTGAAATCAATGTTCTTATAGTAAACCCGGCCTCGGGCCTCAATCTCGGCAATTTTTTCCCGATAGGCCCGATCTTCACAGGCATCGGTGTGCAGAGCAAGATAGGTATTGACGGTGTGGAGGGAAACGCCGACGACCAGGGCGGTTTTCAGGTTATTGCGAAAGCGGCGTTGACAGTAAACGACTCGGCAGAAGGTGTCGATATAACGTTCCACTGCTGTCAGGGAATGCTTAATGGCTCGAGCAATTTCGACAGGTTCTTTTTCTGCCAGAAAGAGGTTTATTGCCTGAACTCTGTGCGTCACACCGGGACCGATGTCTTTCTGCTGTCCTCGAGTGGGAACCGAAATACCTTGTTTGCGAAGCTCTTGAATATCACGGCGGATGGTTCGGACATCAGTATCAAGGATTTCAGCCAAGTCCTCTTGAGAAAGAAGGGCTTGTTGTTCCTGTGCCTCAACCGCCATCCGGTTGATCTGTTGCTGGCGCTTGGCAGAACGGCTGTAAAGCCTGCGAACTTCCGTGTCCTCCTTAGGTTTGATATGGGTCAGAATAATTCTTCGCAGTTTGCAGGATGCTAATGGTTTCCCTGGTGGTTCATTCATATCCACCGCTGTCCAGATCATCTGACCAGGCTGCAGGATGTTTCCCTCGCCATGATCGCCAATGGCAAAGATTTCTTTAGCCTTTTCAACAATAACCTCGGATTCGAAAGGCGAACAGTTGGTTCCATCGGTAATGAGATTGATAAACATGGTCTCAATTGTCTTGAGATTTAACCGGGCTTCATGTAACTCTTTTTGATGGGCGTATGTTTGGATCATGGGTTACCTCCTTTAATGGTCGCTCTTGCACACTGCGGTCTTTCAACTACAGTATAGCACGAGCAGGGTACCTCTTCCGGACATACGCCCTAATCGGAATTAGTGCAGGAACCATCAGTCGAAAATCTAATTGTCGGTTAAACGGTAACTGAACTCGACAAGACAAAGTGAAAATTGAAATAACAGATATATCGGGCCCAGATAAGAAACTCTCCTTCTTCGCCTCCTCTTAAATTGAGTATATCTAGCTATTGCACTTTAGGGCCTATTACTGGAGAAGGCTGCATTCTGAGAGGTTTTTCAAGGTGACATGTTGCCAAAAGAGCCGTGTTCTGAAAAATTTCCACCGTTGGGCCATCAGCCATTATTTTACCTTCCAGGATAACGATGGTGCGCTCACAGAGGTCAAGTACCATATCGAGATCATGAGTAGCGATAATCTTGGTATGATGAAAACCAGATAAAAGGTCAATAAGAGAACGACGAGCTCTGGGGTCAAGGTTTGAGGTTGGTTCATCCATGACAAGAATATCCGGACTCATAGCAAGTACAGTTGCAATGGCAACCGCGCGTTTTTCTCCACCAGAGAGTTTATATGGCGGACGGTCTTTGAGATGTTCTGAATTTGTTCTGGATAGCGCCTCTATAACTCTTTCTTCTACTTCTTCTACTGCCAGTCCCAAATTCAGCGGGCCAAAGGCGACATCATCGTAGACTGTCGGCATAAAAAGCTGGTCGTCAGAATTTTGAAAAACCATTCCGACCGTTTTTCGAATGTTCTTAATTGTCTTCCGGGTCAGCGGAAAATCGCCTATTCTTACCTTACCGTTCTGGGGGGTCAGATATCCATTCAGGTGCAATAGCAAAGTCGACTTCCCTGCACCATTGGCCCCAACAACGGCTACCGATTCACCATGGTGAATACGAAATGAGATCCCGTCTACTGCCTTTGTGCCATCTGCATAAGTATAGCTGAGATCTTGAACTTCGACGATATGATGGCTCATTAGGTTATTCCAGTAATCAATCGCCCAAACATCGCAGGGATATTATAGCAGCGCATAAGTAGAAGAATTGCAAAACATACTGCAAAAAAAAAGAGGTCCAGCTTGGCCATTCGTAATGTCTGGCAAACCCGGATATTTCCATCAAATCCGCGGCAAAGCATCGCCAGGTGAATCCGTTGAGCTCTATCAAGAGTTCTCAGAAGTAGCTGACCTGCCAGATGCATATAGATTCTCATGGCTATCGCTCGTCCATCAAAGGTGCGTAGGGTCATAGCCTGGTACATACGCAGCCCTTCCTCGAGCAAAACAAAAATATACCGGTAAAGCATCAGCAATTGTACTGCAAAGATCTTTGGCATTCCTAGCTTCACCATGGCGAAGCAGATAGTATTAAAACCTGTAGAAGCTATCAAGACTAACACAGCACCGACACAGAGACAAAACCGCAACAATATTGACACAAAGGAAACCCACCCCCCCGTTATGGTAATTGCTCCCAGAACCATAATCGGTTGCTGATCGAACCAAGGGTTAAAGATACCGACCATGATAGCAAACGGCGATACCAGTACTATTTTTTTCAACAGAAAAGGAGTCGGGATTTCCGCCAGGTTAATGACAATGATGAGAAAAAGACCAAAAGGTAAGATAGCGGAAATTGTGTATTTATGGAATGAAACAACGCACAATACAAAAATTGAGGCAACTAAAACTTTTACGCGTGGATCAATTCGGTGAATGACCGTGTCATTGTTCGCCATCTCCTCTAATTTGGTGAGATCAAAAAATGCGGTATCAATTTTAGCCATGCAAATTTATCTCTAATTCTATCTAATGCATAAAAAATGGCAGGAGAGTCATTCATTCTCCCCTACCATTTTAAAAACGCCTATCAAGCTGTCTTGCTGCGTTTTCTAAAGAGAAAACCTATTGACAGTGCAAGGGCTAGAGTCATCACCCCCCCTACCAGCCCGGAAATTGTCGTGCCACTGTCAACGGCCGGCCAAGACCCGGTTTCCGCCAAGCCTTCGGCTTCAGGGTCACCTGCTTTGAAGCTGTAATCTGGCAAGAAGGATGTTTTTTCCTGCAAAACAGCAAGAGTATGATGTATCCCCTTTTCCGGCGCCTCCAATTCTTCGTGCCCGGAAACCTTAAACATCGACCACTCCAACCCATCAGGAGAGGAAGATGCAAACCAGGAAAGAGCCCCTCCGGTAATAACTGCGGCTACTCCAAGAGCGCCAATAACTTTTGTTAAAGATATGTCTCCCAAGGGTCGAGTGTCAGCAGTCAGCTCAAGTAATTCGGGCCGTGACTTCCAGATAAAAGAGACTACTGCGGCCGTAACAAGCCCCTCCACAAGACCAATGGCGAGATGTATCGGCAGCATTACAGAAATAAATGCATTAAATGGCAGTTCCGATATACCAGAAGAAACCGTCTGCAAAACAACTCCTGCGGCCCCCAGTTGCAAACCAATGACTGCTCCAAGCGTTGCCCCTATGGTAATTCTCAGTGGTGTCGGGTTTATTCCGGCAATTGGTTTATAGATAAATGGATATGCGATAAAACATGGAAAGACACCAAGGTTGAAGACATTACAGCCTAACGCCAACAAACCACCATCTGCAAAGAACAATGCCTGCACCATCAGTACTGAAGCTATCGTCAAAAATGCCGCGTGCGGGCCAAGTAAAATAGCAAGTAGCAAACCTCCGCCCAAATGCCCGGAGGAACCCGTGGCAGGAATGGTGAAATTAATCATCTGGGCAGCAAAGATAAAAGCACCGAGAACCCCCATTAGAGGAATTTTACGGTCATCAAGATCTTCTTTGACTTTTTTGGAGCAATAGAAAATTGTTCCAGCTGTTGCTACCCACATAGCGCCACCAACAGCAGGCGATAAAAGCGCGTCGGCCATATGCATTTGGTTGTCCCTCCTAGCAAAATTAATGATCGTTATCTGGTATGCTTCTGCATATAAGAAAACATAACAAAGCACCCAGGTAACACTTTTTTAGAATTCGTATTACAATGTAGTTACAAAATCCAAATTCGTGTGTCAACCCAAAAGATATCGTTCATCCCCCTCCTCTGTTCTTTTCGACAAGAATCGTTGAACCAGCTGTCTAACGGTTGAGGTTAATCAACATATTGACGTTAGGTTGTATTTCATTTATATTCATTGTACTTTCAGGTGCTTGGCAACAAGCTGAAAAGGGAACCCGGTGGAAATCCGGGACGGGCCCGCCGCTGTAATCGGGGACAAATTCCACGGTAAAGCCACTGTTCCTTTAGGAATGGGAAGGTGTGGAAGGAGAAAGATCCGAGAGTCAGAAGACCTACCTGAATTTCTGTTCGTGTTCTCCGGTAAAGAAACGGACTAAGAGTAATCTGGGAGACGATAGGGATATCCTGGATCAATTATTTAATTGGTCTGGGATTTTTGTTTTCCAGACCGTGAAAAGAAGGAGGTTATTATGAAGTTGAAGTCATTTTTTTTCGCGGTTGTCGTTATGTTTCTGGCTGTGACAACACATTGTCACGCAAGCGGTGCCTACGAAGTAACACATAAAAATGCCATTGTTCTCGCAATGTTTGGCACCACAGTGGAGCCCGCGCTACAAGGATTGCTCAATATCCGCTCTAAAATCATCACCAAATATCCGGACACAACAGTGCGGATAGCATTCACTTCAAATATTATCCGAAAAAAATGGCAGCACCGGGCTGAAGATGCAGAATATATTAAAGCTCACCCTGAAATACCTACAGATATCCTCCACGTAAAGACGCCACTTGCCACAATTGCAGATTTGCAGAACAATGGCTATGACACCATAGTCATACAGCCAACACATATTTCAATGGGAGAGGAATTTCTTGACCTACACACATACGTAGATGCACTGATGAACATGGGCACCTTAAAAAAGGCTAAGTATAAACCTTTTTATAAAGTGGTTCTAGGTAGACCAGCACTGGGTACATATGGCTTAAAACACCCCTATGCCGAAGACATTAATGCAGTTGCAGAGATAATGGAGCCGGATGTTAAACGTGCAATCAACGAAAAAGCAGGGCTTCTTTACATGGGGCATGGCAATGAATTTTTTCCCGGTAATGGAGGGATATATCTAGAGCTGGCGGCCAAGATGCGGAAGATATATCCCGATGTTGTAACCGCTATCGGAAATGTGGAGGGATATCCTGGCATTGAAGATGTTATTGAAACCTTGAAACTGTATGGGATCAAAAGGGTAATTCTTAAACCGTTTATGGTGGTTGCCGGTGATCATACAATTAATGACATGGCCGGCCCCGAAGATGATTCATGGAAATCTATTCTAGAGAAAAACGGCTTTGAAGTTATTGTTGTAACTGAAGGACTTGGCGAAAATGACAATTTTGCCGATATCTTTGTCAATCATGCCGCTGATGCTGCCGAGGACGCTGGGATAACACTCAAGTAAACTCCTTACCAAGTTGAAAATATCTGGTCCAATATCATATTGGTCCAGGTATTTTCTTTTAGTGGAGCCTCTTTCTTGGCATGCATCACCTGCCTCGAGAATACCTCTGGAAGTAAATCAAATTAGAACGCGATTGCCGCTCAAAACTACCCAAATGCCACACTGCTCAGTGTGAGTGTTATACTATATCATGTTAATTTTAATTGCTTTTCGCCTGTTATCAACTTTGACATAGCGGCTCTTTTGCACTCAAAACCAGCCCTCTGATCCCTTCAATGCTTTCTCCGCTATTTCCGATCCATTTCACAAGTCATCCCCTGAGAAAATAGATAGTAAGAAAAAAGATGATCCTTGCACTCCCCGTTGGTGTGATAATTCGAATCTTGGGAATGACCTGTGAACAAATTGAACCAAATTGTCGGATATCTCTTTCTCCTCTTTGTGCTACTCCTCGCAGGCTGTGGCCCTGTGCTCAATCCCTATAATGAGGATTTCATATGTCGCGCAAAGGATGATGCTGGAGAATGTATCGACACACCCACTGCTTACCAAAAAGCCCGGTATCCGAAGACAGAAGCAGCGGTTACCCAAGATCCTGCAGAAACAGCCCAGCAAGAGCTACAAGAAAACCGTTACAAAATAGTTAGCGAGCTTCTTAAAGAAGAAACAAAGCCTCTTCTACAGCCGCCAAAAATTCTCAGGGTTCTCCTGCTCCCTTATAAAGGGGAGGATCAAGAACTATTCATGAGCCGCTACGTCTATCTCAAGATTGAGGACTCGCAATGGGTTCTCACCGATCTCGAGGAGCGATAGCCTATGCTTTCCGGGTTCCTGCAGCGGGCTCTCCTTGGCCCAAGGGAGTATTTGAAACATAGTGACCTGGCCAGGATGACCAGCCGATCGCCGTTCTCTTCCTATCTCAATTACCTGGCATACGACCCAGAGCTGGAAATATACCTGAACCAGGATGGAAGCATTGGATTTCTGTGGGAGTGCTCCCCGGTGATCTATGCGGGTCCAAAGACTATAACCGCGCTCGAAGGCTTGTTTCGTGCAGGTTTGCCAAAAGATAGTGTTATCCAGCTTCTCTTTCATGCAGATTCCCATATAGAACCGATCCTTGCACGCTACCAGGATAATCGAACGAGATCCGAGACCATTGTCAGTACCAATACTAACGCCGTAGTGTCTTTCCTTGTGGAGGGTAAGCAGGGCCTGAAAGCCTGCTCCAACATCCCGGTTCGCAACTTCAGGCTGTTTGTTGCAGTCAAGATGCCTGCCGACTCTCAGGAGCTAAAAACGTCTGAAGATTTTACCAGGAAAGAGAAAAGCGCTCCTCTGCTTGATATCAAACGTCAAATACATGAAACCCTGAAGGCTGCACTCATCTCCCCTCGCCATATGCACCCAGAAGCATTGCTGGAATGGAGCCGCAGGCTTTTCAACAACTATCCTAAGGAGTATCCGGAACAGAACTTTCAAACTTACAATCCAACCATTCCCATCCGCAAGCAGATCATCAACAGCGAAACTGTAATCCGTGAAGAGTCAGGTCACATGCAGATCGGAAAGCACTATTTCTGCTGCACAACACCGAAAGTGATCCCGATCAATATCGACCCACTGCAAACCAATTCACTCTTTGGTGGGATATGGGGAGTTATATCCGATGCCGACCAGATAAAGACCGATTTCCTATATGGTTTTAATATCGTTTTTGAGGCAGGACTGGAGATGAAACTCCATGCCAAATGCAATCTGACCCTCAACCAGCAGGCCGTTGGCTCTCTCTCCCCAACTCTTCGGCGCAAACAGGAGGAGTATCTGGCCGCGACCGACGACCTCGAACGGGGGGAAAAGTTCGTTAAGATATTACCCATATTCTGGGTATGGAGTGACGACCTCGAACAGGCCAAGGATTCCTGCACCAGGGTAAGGCGCTTGTGGGAAAATAACGGCTATGTAATGCAGCAGGACAACATGATCCTCAAAATCCTGTTCCTCTCCTCGCTTCCGTTCGGCCTCTATACCACCGGCAAAAACATTGAAAACCTGGAGCGGGACTTTATCGCCCCTGTGCCATCGATTACCCCGCTTCTCCCTGTTCAAGGTGATTTTGCAGGTTCCGGAGGCGAGCCAAAGCTGATTTTCACCGGCAGAAAGGGACAGCTGGTGTCTCTTGATTTTTTTGATCCCCACGCCACCAACCAGAACGTCTTTTGCTGTGCCACCTCAGGATCAGGCAAATCGTTCCAGGTCAACTTCATTGCTTTCAACTACTATGCGTGCGGTGCCCTGGTACGAATCATCGACATCGGCGGCTCATACAAAAAAATCGCCAATATGCTTGGTGCCAAGTACCTCGATTTTGGTCCCAACATAGATGTCTGTCTCAATCCCTTTACCCATATACGGGAGCCCGACGAAGAGCTGAAAAGTGTCGCCGCAGTCTTTGCGCAGATGGCCTATTCCAACTCTGATCGGGAGAAATGCAACGACACTGAAGTGAACCTGATCCGCAACGCGGTGCGCTGGGCCTGGCAACAAAAGGGGCAGGAGGCTGACGCTGACACCGTCTATGAATTTCTTATGAAGTTCCCCAATGCGCCGGGATCGGATCTGGATGAAATGGCCGACAACAGCAAGCTTATCGAAGTTGCCAGAAAAATGGCCTTCAATATCCGTGAATTCACCAGCCACGGCTTTCACGGTAAATTCTTCGTCGGGCCAAGCACCTTTGACATCCGTCGAGATGAATTTGTGGTACTTGAGCTGGAGAACCTGAAGGTTCAACCGGACCTGTATCGGGTCGTGACCCTTCTGATCATCAATGGCGTTACCCAGGATCTCTATCTTTCCGACCGCTCCCGGCCGCGACTCATCATCTTTGACGAGGCCTGGCAGTTTCTCGACAAGGGTGCCATGATCGCCCCGGTCATCAACGAGGGCTACCGCCGGGCTCGGAAATACAACGGCAGTTTCATGGTCATCACCCAATCCCTGCTCGACCTGGAAAATTTCGGGGAAGTCGGCAACGTCATCAACTCCAATTCGGCATTCAAGATCTACCTGGAATCGTCCGACTTTGACCAGGCCCAAAAGAAAGGGTTGATCGACTATGACAACTTCACCCTCAAGCTTTTGAAAAGCGTCAAATCCAATCCACCCAAATATTCAGAACTTTTCTTTGACACCCCGTTTGGGGTAGGCGTGGCCCGGCTTGTGGTCAACGATTATGCCTATTTCATCTACACTTCCAAAGCCAGTGAAATAGCAAGGATCGAGCAAATGGTTACTCATGGCAAAACCTACCATGAAGCAATCCAGGAAATGGTTAATCTGAGGCGGCAGGGTGAACTGTAAAATCTCTTTTCTTTTCCCAACCATTTTTGTCGTTTTCGGTGCCTGCCCTGCCTTTGGTGTGGTCACAAATCTTGGCGTGATTGGCGACGTGTATCAGGTGGTGGAACCGGATATAGCAGCGGAGCTGCAACAACGGGCAGAACAAAACCATATTGAGGAAGATGAATTCCTGGAACGAGTAAAGACATATCAACCCGAGGATCTTCACCATCTACCCCGGGCAACAGAAGACAGGACATTTCTAGTCGATACAACCTATACCCTTGACCACGACTTGGTCGACGGCAATGGAAAGATCATCTACCCCAGGGGGTTCACCTTCAACCCCCTCGATTATGTCTCGTTCCCAGGCGGGTTGCTGGTTATTGACTGGGATGATCCCTCTCAGATCAAGTGGTTCTGGCAAACACCTTATGCCAACGATCGCCGGGTTCGCCTTCTACTCGCTGGCGGCTATGCCTATAAAGCGATCGAGCAGCTCAAACGTTCGGTGTTTTATCTGACGGACGAGATTGCAGAGAGGTTGCAGCTGGCAGCGGCACCATCTCTTATCCTGCAAAAAGACACTATGCTGCAGGTACGTGAATTTCACGTACCAGAAGAGGAAAACGATGCGGCTAGATAAATCCATTTTCCTCTTCTTTTTATTGTTCTCGATCCCAATACCTGCATGGGCTGCAAAGTCCGGTGATGCTTTCAATATAGCCTCTGACGTCCATTGGGAAGAAATCGAGCTGAGATTCGAGGGCATTTGCATCTGCCCGAGACCGCCACCTATTTACTATGAAGAAGGGGAAATATGGGAATACTGGGAGCCTTTCCTGGTGGAAGGCACCGTTTCCATGGCCAACTATTCCGCTTACCTGGGGAAACAAACAGGATCATCACTCATAGATGAACTTGGCGGAAAGAACAAAAGTTCCGATTCAGTGGATATAGCCAATGAATCGACCTTTGCCCAGGGGCACGCCTATCTCTTCCCGATGATGTATGGATTTTGCAAACATAAAGACTACGGCATGTGGTGGAGCGAGTACGACTCCATGTGGCAGAATGACGAACTGTCCGCCGTCATCACGCCTGAAGCGGCACTCTACGCTAACAAGACCATGCAAATGGCCTGTATGGCCGATGCAACTGCGGTCAACCTTGGCTACCCCCTCGACTTTATGCCCTGGTGTATCGGCAGCAGCGGCTCCGCCTACCCGATGACCGGCCATGTGGACAACGACAATATCGTCCAGGCCAACAACGCGGTCGCCTCACGACTGCTCTATAAACTCAACCGGCTTTTCATGATCTGCGATCCTGCGGATAACCTGTGCGGATGCGACTATACGCCTGTGTAAATCAAGAGTCATTACAAGATGCATGTTGTCAGACCGGACGACCGTTCTCCAGCCTATCCCGTAGGGAAAGCAGCTAAATTTTACGACTCCGGCCTCAACATCCCCTACCATGGGGCGAAAGGCTCAAACGATGAATTTCTCTGGGTTGTTTACAGGAAGCAACGATGCTGTACCTGCTGCGACAACTGATTTTTGCAAGCTTCATCCTCTGCTCATTTCCCTGGCCAAGCCATGCCCAGGATTTGAACGAAAGCGATGTGTCTTTGCTCATGAAAAAGGCAAGAGCTGATGCGGAAAAGATGACCCTGCCGGTCAACAAATACGGTGAAGCGGGGTTGAAAGCGGCAGAGGAAACTTCGCGGTTCTTCCACTCCCCTGAGTTTCAGGAACGTGTCCAATGTGAGCAGCGGCGCTTGGAAGATGAAGTCTTTGGTCAATATACCGCTCCATGGAAACGAAAGATCCAACAGACGGAAGCGGAACAGGCGAAACCGCAGGGAAGCCTGGCAGCTGGTGAAAAAATTTTTCTCTTCATCTCCAGCTCGGTGCCGGACGAGACGGTTCATTCCTATATCGCAACCATTGATAAAGCCGCTGACCCCAATGTTTCACTGGTAATGCGCGGTATGGTCGAAGGAATGACTGTTGCGAGGGTTCATAAAGGTCAATCGTATTTCAGTAGGATTTTGAAAAAAGAGCTGGATTGCCCTCGAACGGAAAAACCTTGCGAGCGGTATAAAGTACCAATCCATTTACAACCATCCCTGTTCACCAGGTACGGCATCACCAAGGTACCGGCCGTTGTCTATGAACATGGCGGCAACGCTTTCATGATCCAGGGGGATGTCGGGCTCGATTTTCTCCTGGAACGAATTAACCGGGAAGTGGGAAGCACCAGCATGACCAATCTGATCAAGAAAATACGGGGCACACTGTGAGCGAAGAGACCAGTAGACAACCTGAGAAACAGACACATACCGGCCCCGGCTATCTCGAGGTGATCATTCTTGCCCTGATACTTTCTGCTGCCACGGTGATTGGTTATGACAGGATGTTTGCCCAAAAGATCAAGATCCTGGATTTGAAGGGATATCTGCGCACCCAAAAGGCACTCCTGGCAGCCGGTGAACTAACCGAACAGCAGTGGACAATGAAGCTTGATACCGTTGAACAGATTCTAAACAGTGAGGCTACGAGCCACCCGAATCATGTCATCGTTTTGAAAGATGTGGTGCTGAGAAATGGAAACGAGATCCAAATCAAATAAGAGTTACCAACAGCAAGAGGCAAAGACCAAAACGAAAAATTTCAGGCTGAACAGCCGGGAAAAGACCCTGGCTGTTGTCGTTCTGGCTTCGCTTCTGGTAGGAGCCTGGCTGCCAGAGCGGATCATTGTTTCCACCAGCCCATCGCTGGAGCATCGGATATTTTTCCTCACCAGGCCAAACCACGAGATCAAGATTGGGGATTACCTGGTGTTCAGACATGAGGGTACAAGCTTTGTCCAGAAAGGGTTGGATCCGGATAATGACCGCATGATCAAAAAGGTCGGCTGCAGCCCAGGAGACCTTCTTTCAACCGTTCTCAAGCGAAGCTACCTCTGTAACCAACGGCTGCTGGGAGTCGCGCTACAAACAGACAGCAAAGGCAATTCTCTGCCGCTTTTTGAGTTTTCCGGACCGGTACCAGAGAACAAATACTTCATGGTCGGATCAAATCCACGCAGTTTTGATTCCAAATACTTCGGTTTTGTCGATGCGGACGACATTCTCTATAAAGCTTTGCCGATTTGGTGATTTTCTCCTGCTATGGTCAGTGTGTTTGTCGATCATGGCTGGCAACACAATAGCTGCGGGTCTCGAAACGATGCCCGAACAGCAGAACAGATTTTACAACGACACCAAGCATGGCTGGTTCTGGTACGAAAATCCGTCAACAGAACACGAGGAAACGAAAAGGCCACCGGATTTATCCGTAAATAAGCCAAATATAGCTTCAAATCTCGATTCATATTCTATTGAAGAGCTGTGGAATATGTACCCGGACGATTTTCAAGAGCTCCTGAATGTTCTGCAGAAAAAAGCGGTTCAAACCCCATCCGAGCAAAACATTCTGGAATACCTAACCATGCAGGATATAGCCCGACGCAAAGCCCTCGCCTACACCAATGCTACCATGTACGTCACCCAGAAATATGGTGAACTGTTCAATGTCAATCATGTGTATCCGACGACGGGACCAGGAGTCACCGCCAGAGTCAGCATGCAGCAGGATGAAATATCCCAGACAATCAATCGCGCCGGCAACGATCATGCCTTGCTGTTTTTCGTCAGTCCCGGCTGCAGTTTTTGTGAAAAGCAGGCAGGGATACTTGAGTATTTCGTCGACAAATACGGCTGGCAGATCAAGACAGTGGATATCAGCAGGAATATCAACAGCGCATCACGATTCAACATCACCATTACCCCAACCCTGCTCCTTATCAAAAAAGGACAGGATAACTACATGACCGTAGCGAGCGGCGTCATCGCAATGTCAGAGCTGGAAAGAAAACTCTACCGGGCTATCCGCCTCCTGCAGGGAAACACTCGGGGAGACACCTTCCTGATGTACGACTTTCAAAAAGGTTCAGCGTTCGATCCCGCATCAATCCTGGATAAAGGAAAACAGCCATGGAAAAACGCAGAGTAGCCCTCCTCGCATTAGCTTTGACAATATCGCTTTTACTGCATCCCTTCGTTGCGTCATCCGCCTGGGTTGACGACTGGCTTGATCAAAAAACCACCACTTCCCCCAATTACCTCTCCGGACAACAACGAGGTTACTACTCCGGAGGCAGTTTCAACGCCCGCTGGCCAAACAGTGTTTCTTATCCGATAACGATCGAACCACCGCGCATCAAGAGCGGTTGCGGTGGGATCGATGTGTTCATGGGCGGTTTCTCCTTCATGAATACCGACTACCTGGTGGATAAGCTCCAGGGGATTCTCTCCGGTGCGGCCGCAGTGGCCTTTGACCTTGGCCTGAAAACACTGTGCGAACAATGCGCTAATACCATCAAAAACTTTGAGGCAATCTCCGATAAGCTCAACTCGATGCAGCTCGATGAATGCGCGGCGGCAAAGGAGCTGGTCGGAGTGGTCATGGATGAAAACGGTTTCCACTCCAGTGAGGTGATGAAGGAAAAGCTCGGCACCTCCATAAAGGAAAACAAGCTGAGCCAGGGTGTATCCGAGATGTGGGACATCATTACCACTGAGGATCAAGCCAACAACAACGTTCCGCAACCTGCAGATGTCTCAAGGGTAACCAGTGGCTGCAACAGTGACATAACAGCGACTTTTCTCTCGGGTGGATCCCTTCTCGACAATGTCGGCAGCAAGATCAGCCTGCCTTCCGATTACACCAATCTTATTCGCGGCCTGGTTGGCGACGTCAACCTCGAGGGCTCGGCCAATGCCTACAAGATTTCCTATGAACCACCATGCTCGGAGAACAACCCGGACGATATCAAGGCATTTACCAGTGGTGAGGTGTTCGCAAAAAACGCTGGTGGTACCTGCAGCCAAATTACCGACACCAACCGTGACTTACGCCAATACGTCCAGAATATTCTGACCTCGATTGCTGATAAAATCGAGAACAAAGGTGTGCTCAGCGGGGCTGAAGAGACATTTCTCGCCGCAAGCCCCCTTTCAGCCCTACCCATCCTCAAAACCGCAGTGGGGTCAGGCATGAAAGAGGCAGCCGTAGCCGGGCTTGCCGATATCACCGCCAATGCCTACGCCCTGCAAATGTTGTCGGATCTGTATGTACGAGCCGAGACCATCGCCTGGAAGGCAAGAGAAATGCTCGAAAAACAGGCAGAGGCCGCCACCGGCCAACCATCGGAAAATTGTGCGGCTGTCGTCTTTGCCGAACATGCCGACCAGAATATATCACTTATGCAGACGCGAATCAGGCGGCTCCAGGATGCCGCCCGGGCCAGCTATGTCGCCTCGGCAAAAGAAATGTCGACGATTATGGATTACCTCGAACATATGCAGAAGGTCGAGCACCAGATAACCGCCGAGATTACTCGGCGTTATGGGAAAGACGTCGCGGCGAGACTGCAGATGTAACAGGCCTATGAAGAGAATCAGACTCCCCATTATCACATCAGCGGCTATCTGCCTGTTCCTGCTTTCGGCGGGACCGGTCTTTGCCCTGGACATGGAATACTATACCTACGGCGGATTCAACCCCATAACCCAGGCCTTCACCAAGATAGCCCTCATTTTCAGCGATTCTGGGTACCAGGGCTTGCTCTTTGTCATCATGGTGCTTGGCCTTATCGCCGGGGTCAGCGCCTGGCTGGCACGTGCCGCCACCGGAGCGAAGGTCATTCCCTTGGTGTGGGCTGTTCCGGTGGTGTTCGGCGCGGCCCTCTATCTGGCTCTCTTTGTACCCAAAGGCAATATCACAGTCTATGACCCGGTATTGAACAGGTTCCAGACCATCGGGCAGGTTCCGGATGCGGTCGTATTCACCGCCGGCTTTCTCAACAAGATCGAAAGAGGGATGGTCGATATCATCGATACAGCCGCCGCTCCCGACGCCCAGTTTAGCGCGACCGCTGGTGGCATTGGTTTCAAGGCTCTGGAGTCGGTCAAGGGATCAGCTCCCAAGAACAACTATGCCAGAACCAGCATGATCCGCTATGTGAAGGATTGCGTGACCTTTGAGTTATTACGTCCAGGCTCCACACTTTCACTCGATGATCTGCGCAACAACACCTCGGACTTTCTGGGCGACCTGGGTGCAGCGGTCAATCCAGCCGTCTATACCGTCTATTATGATGCCGTTCACCCGGAAGGGACCAATGTCACCTGCACGGCTGCCTGGAACAGCTTGCAGCCCATTTACGCCAATCCCACCAATTACGATGAGGCCATAAAGAAGGTCTGCAGCAAAGCATATTTTGATCCAGCCAATGCTGTTGAACTGAACACCTGTAAAACACTGCTCACCAGTACCCTGAATTTCACCACAGGTACCGCAACGACTCCGGAAAAGATCATCCAGCAACGCCAGATCGCCGAAATCCTCTACAACTTTTATTTCCAGGATGACTACGAAACATCCATGCTCATGGAGAGCAACCGCAAGATCACCTCCACTGGCCTGGGCATCGGCCTCACCATGAACGAGTGGATCCCAATCATCCGGGCAGTCATGACCGCCATTGCCATCGGTGTTATTCCATTTCTGGTCCTCTTCCTCTTTACCCCTGTTGTCGGCAAGGCGTTGTCGGTGATGTTCGGCTTTTTCGTCTTTCTCACCACCTGGGGGATTACCGATGCCGTTATCCATGGAGCTGCCATGGATTATGCATCCTACGCCTTTGAGGACATGCGCCAATCCAACCTTGGTGTCTATGCCATGGCTGCATTTCCAACCATCTCCATCAAATTGCTGTCAATGTTTGGCGTAATTCGCTCAGCGGGTATCATGCTGGCAAGTTTTTTCTCAATGATGCTTATCCGCTTCGGCGGTCATGCCCTAGCTATGCTTGCCGGCAACCTCAGTAGAATCGTGCAGTCTGCAGGAGCGCAGGCCGGCCAGCTGCTCACCCCGGAAGGAACGTCGGCAGCCATGAACCAACAGGTGCGTGCGGCTGGGCTACTCGCCGGTATGCCGGAGCACCGTTTTTCAAACATGGCAGCGGCACAGGCCTGGAGCACCCACCGCTCGGTTGGTGGATATACCGCTGCCGTGAACGCGAAAAATTCCCTGCAGGAATCTGGGCAGATTCCCCCGGGAACATCAGATAGTGAAATGGCCACAATGATGGCTTCGGCAAGGGTGAGTGCGGGTACCGGCTCAGGCCCTGTCGAAGTCTCAACCGGTCCGGACGGCAACACCACCAGAACAAAATCTGAAACCGTCAATTCGGATGGCTCCACCACTATCACTACCACCGGTGCAGATGGCAACGGTGTCGCCCTCGACACCATGGCAGAGGGTCGAGCCGCTTACTCGGTCGACAGTTCTGGAACTCACCACACCACCCACGCAGCTGTCAATGGACTGAATCCTGTGACCGTTGGAGCCATGGCCCAACAGCAACAGATTGTCGCTGCGTCAAACAGTCTCGGTAAAAGTCAGAACTGGCAACTGGCTATGGATGCGGCAAAAAGGGCCAGCCTGACCAGCAGTGAAGCCCATGGTTTTACAAGCAGGCTCGATAATGCAATGCGTGAGAATTGGCAAAGAGCAATCAACGATAAGTCTAGTTTTGTCAATACTATGGAGGAAAATATAAGGACGCAATTTTCCAGTACTGTAGGAGCAGGTTTTAGGAAGATTTTTAGCGCTGGTGGTCAGCTCACAGTGGTTGGTCAGAACAATGAAAAGGTCAGCTTCAACGTGTCCGAAGAAACGGCCAAAGCATTTGAAAACACAGCAGCAAAAGTACGTTCAGAATCTCTCCAGCAAACATTACAGGATTCCAAAAGCCTCGATTATATGACAAAGCTCGCAAAACAGGTTGGAGCTACTGAAGCCTATTCATATCTGAGCGATGCAAGGGAAATGCAAAGCTCAACTGAGTCATACGGAGCAGATCTCACCACAGCCCTCATCAGGAATTACGCCACTGAGCGCTATGGAAGTGAATCACCGGAAAACATTCGGCGAACCATTAGCGACTTCAATCACTTCCTGACCCAACAGGGAAGTCAGGGCGTGGATAATATGAATGCCATTGTTTCCGGCTTTGTCAGTGGCAATGGCTATGGTTGGGGAAGCAGCGCAAATACAGTGGGCAATACCATCGCCGGCACAAGAGATCGAGTCCAAGACCAAGGTTTTAAGCATGACATTGGAATGGCAGCAAGCGTTGCCGGATCAAAAACTTATGGAATCAAAGATGGCGCTCTCACAAAGCCACAATCAGACATTCCAATGGACACCCCCAATGCAGCTTCCGTCACTGATCCAGCCCAAGATATTCGTAGCAGAAATCGCACAGAAGAATCTGGTAGTGGTGGTATCCACACAACAGCGGGAGAACTGGCGAAAGATGTCGCCGGCTTAAATCATGGTACCCCGCCTAGGCCAACCCATGATCTGTACCGAAACCAATCGTTTTACTATGAAGGTAACTTAGTGCAGCCAGAAAAACATGAGGGTGGAATTGTATTACCATCAGGCAGAATCATTCATGGCGACACAGCTTCTACCCCGCCAACAAACGATAAAGATTTTTGGAAAGGCAGTGTGTTTGAGAAAAAGTAACCCATCTTCACATGGAAAGATGGATTACCGAAGTGTTGTATCAATCATCATCGGAATGATGAGTATTTGAAGAAAGAACTGTCCAGCTTGGGTCATAGTCTAAGTCTTCTTTAAATACCTCATCATGCTCGATTCCATGGAATCCTTTAAGCGGAGATCTTTCTTCATCCTTAAAAAGGATCTTAAGTAAGACCAAGAGAATCACTCCAACAATTATACTTATCATCCCAAAAGTCACAACTCCCTCCTGCTAGAACCAGATCGTACCACCCATTGCACTTCTCGGTTATTTACGATTTTCAGGTTATTTCACAATATATCATGAGCTACAAACTGTAAACAGTTCAAGATCTTAAGTGTGCCATTTCAAATGACACGAGATGACCAGCATAACAATAATCTGCAGTACTTTGCTCGCCTTCAGCGTATGTCATCAGTCGTGACAGAAGATAATCGGCTAAGATCGGCAAAGATCGTTTGACTTAGTATATAAGCTTTTTGTATATTAATCAAAATTTCAATCTGATAAAGAAGCGTCCAGTTTCTCGCGTCTCTCCCTTGGCGAACGTGAAAAGCAAACAAAACGCCCGTGGTACATGAAAATGAAAGAGATAGAAGATCGCTGGTTATCAATTACCGAGATATGCAAGTACCTCGGTGTCAGTAACGATACAGTGTACAAGTGGATCAACAATCATGGCATGCCAGCTCATCGCATGGGCCGTCTTTGGAAGTTCAAGAAAGACGAGGTTGACGAGTGGGTGAAGGCTGGCGGCGCGGCGGACAAGAGCAGACAGGATCAAGCTGAATGAGCAGGAAGAACGGAAATAACAATTCAGTCGATCTGGATATCGGGACGCTCTCCGGGCATCTCTGGGAGGCGGCCAATATCCTGCGTGGTCCTGTCGACGCGGCCGATTTCAAGACCTACATCTTCCCGCTGCTGTTCTTCAAGCGGCTCTCCGACGTTTATGACGAGGAGTATGCCGTGGCACTGGAAGAGTCCGACGGCGACGTGGAATTTGCCCAGTTCCCCGAGAACCACCGTTTCCAGGTTCCGGAGGGCTGCCACTGGAAGGATGTCCGGGCCAAAAGCGCCAATATCGGCCATGCGCTCCAGAAGGCCATGCGCTGTATCGAGCAGGCCAACCCGGACACCCTGCACGGCATCTTCGGCGATGCCCAGTGGACCAATAAAGACCGCCTTTCGGACGCGCTGCTCAAGGACCTGATCGAACACTTCTCGTCGCTCAACCTGGGCAATGAGCACTGCAAGGCGGACATTCTCGGCCAGGCATACGAATACCTGATCAAGAAATTTGCCGACCTGACCAACAAGAAAGCCGGTGAATTCTATACCCCTCGCTCCGTGGTCGCGCTGATGGTTCGCATCCTTGCGCCTAAAGCCGGGGAAACCATCTATGACCCGGCCTGCGGGACCGGCGGCATGCTCCTTGAGGCGCTACATCATGTCAAAGAGCATGGCGGCGACGAGAACCTCATGCTGGGCAAGCTCTACGGCCAGGAAAAGAACCTGACCACATCCTCCATCGCCCGGATGAACCTCTTTCTCCACGGCGCGGAAGATTTCCATATCGAACGCGGCGACACCCTGCGCTTGCCCGCCTTTTATTCAGGCGACAGCCTCGCCAACTTTGACTGCGTCATCGCCAATCCTCCCTTTTCCCTGGAAAAGTGGGGAGATGACGTCTGGATCAACGACCCCTACGGCCGCAACTTTGCCGGGCTGCCGCCAGCCAAGTCCGGCGACTTCGCCTGGGTCCAGCACATGATCAAATCCATGGCCCGCAAGACCGGCCGCATGGCCGTGGTACTTCCCCATGGCGTGCTGTTCCGCATGTCCAAGGAAGGCGAGATCCGCCGAAAGCTGCTGGAGATGGACATCCTCGAAGCGGTGATCGGCCTCGGCCAGAACATTTTCTACGGCACCGGTCTCGCGCCCTGCGTCCTGGTCTTCCGCGACAGCAAGCCCAAGGCGCACCGCCAGAAGGTGCTGTTCATCGACGCCTCCAAGGAGTTCAAGACCGGCCGCTCCCAGAACGAGCTGCTGCCGGAACACGTGGACAACATCCATCGCTGGTACGAGGGCTATCAGGATGTGGAAGGGATCGGCCGGGTGGTCACGCTCGACGAGATCCGCGAGAACGATTTCAACCTGAACATCCCCCGCTACGTAGAGCCGGTGATCGAGGAAGAATCCATGACCATCGATCAGGCCATCACCAACCTCAAGGAATCGCTGCAGGCGGCATATGCGGCCGAGGATCGGTTGAAGGCGCTGCTAATCCGGGAGGGTCTGCTGTGAAAGTCCATCAGTACAGATCACCCATCGGCCGCTTCCTCATCAAACCGCAAGCCAACGGCCGTTGGGGGCTTTGGTTCAAGGATGACCTACTCGGCTCTTATCACTCGGCCATGGCGGCCGCCGATGACGTCTACATGCAGGCAACCGGCGATTACGACTGGGACTCCCTAGATGGCGTCGATATTCCAACGGACATCTCTGAATGGGAAGTGGTAGTGCGATGAAGAAGAATAAACACATTTCTCAATCCCAACTTGAATCCTACCTTTGGGGCGCGGCCACCTTGCTGCGCGGCTACATCGACGCCGGGGACTACAAGCAGTTCATCTTCCCGCTACTGTTCTACAAACGCTTGTGCGATGTGTACGACGAGGAGCTGACCGGTGCGCTGGAGGAATCCGGCGGCGATCAGGAATACGCCGCGCTTCCCGAGCAGCACCGCTTCCAGATCCCGGAAGACGCTAACTGGAAAGCCACCCGAACCAAGGTCAAGAACGTGGGCAAGGCCATCCAGGACGCCCTGCGGGCCATTGAGACGGCCAATCCCGACACTCTGTACGGTGTCTTCGGTGACGCCCAGTTGACCAACAAGGACCGCCTGCCGGACCGCATGCTGCGCGAGTTGATCGAGCATTTCAGCTCGCAGACGCTTTCACTCTCCAACTGCCCGGAGGATGAGCTGGGCGTGGGCTACGAGTTTCTGATCAAGAAATTCGCCGACGATTCCGGCCATACCGCTGCGGAGTTCTATACCAACCGCACCGTGGTCCACCTGATGACCGAGATGCTCGAACCCAAACCGGGTGAGTCGATCTATGACCCCACCTGCGGGTCAGCGGGCATGCTGCTCTCCGCCGTCGCCCATCTGAAGCGGCAGAACAAGGAGTGGCGGAACCTGCGGCTGTTCGGCCAGGAGCGCAACCTGCTCACCTCGGCCATCGGCCGGATGAACCTGTTCCTGCACGGCATCGAGGACTTCCGCATCGTCCGGGGTGACACCCTGGCCAACCCCGCCTTTGTCGAAGGCGACCGACTCATGCAGTTCGATGTGGTCCTGGCCAATCCGCCGTACTCCATCAAGCAGTGGGATCGTGATGCCTGGTCCGCCGATCCGTGGGGCCGAAACATCTACGGCACCCCGCCCCAGGGCCGCGCCGACTATGCCTTCTGGCAGCACATCATCAAGAGCATGAAGGCCAAGAGCGGCCGCTGCGCCATCCTGTTTCCGCATGGCGTCCTCTTCCGCAATGAAGAACTGGCCATGCGTGGGAAGCTGGTAGCCCACGACGTGATCGAGTGTGTGCTGGGCCTCGGTCCCAACCTCTTTTACAACTCGCCCATGGAAGCCTGCGTCGTCATCTGCCGGATGAACAAGCCCAAGGAACGCAGGAATAAGGTGCTTTTCATCAACGCCGTGAACGAGGTGACCCGCGAGCGGGCGCAGAGCTCCCTGACTGACGATCATATCCAGCGCATTGTCGCCGCCCACCAGGCATTCGGTGACGAGGACGGCTTTGCCCGGGTGGTCAGCAATGACGAGATTCGGGAGAAAGTCAGCAACCTCAGCATCCCGCTTTATGTGAGGACGAATAACAGCAATGGTCAGGAAAGCAGGGAAACCGTCAGCTTGAAACAGACCATTATCGATTGGCAGAAAAGCTCGAAGGCCTTGCGGGAATCAATGGACTCACTGTTTGGGATACTGGAAGGAATTTCTTCAAAAACCACTGCGCCAAGCAATGCAGCAACCAAGGCCACATCTCACAAGGAAAAAGTCGTGCAACCCGCCTTCAAACGAGCGGTTTTGGCGGCGGAGATTACCTCCAAACTACACATGGAGCCCACCTTTGGCTCCGTTAAGCACGAAAAGATCGTTTTTCTCTGTGAAAAAATGCTCGGTTTGAGTGAAGCCCTGGAACATCACCATCTTCGCCAAGCTGCCGGCCCCTATGATCCGAAAGCCAGACGGTCAACGGACATGACCTTTACAAAGAACAAGTGGTTTATCATAACGAAAAACGGAAAACGGATCGAATACCGAAAAGGAGAAAAGTACGGTGGCCATGAAGGATATTTTGAACAGTATTTTCCCAGCGAGAGAAAACATATCCATGACATAGTGGAGCTACTGCGAACCGCTACCACGGAGCAATGTGAAATTTTGGCAACCCTCTTCAGCGCCTGGCATGATTTTCTGGATCAGGGAATCACACCAACCGATGATCAAATAGTCCAGGAAGTACTATGCAACTGGCATGAAAGCAAGAAGCGAATACCTGTAGATCGTTGGCATAATGCACTTGTATGGATGCGAGATAAACAATTGACACCTACAGACGCCCATGAGCAAGGAGTCGCGCGATGAATAAACACTCCTTGAAAACAGGTTGGAAGTTGGTACATGAACGACTTTTTCATCGTCTGACCGCACAGGAACAAAGGTTTCTTAAGGAGGACGGGAGATGAGAGAACTGAAACCAAATAATCCTGGCTCGGACTATGCTCACCTTCTCGCCAAGGTAAAAGAGCGCGTTCGTTCTGCACAATACACTGCACTGAAAGCAGTCAATACCGCGCTGGTCGGGCTGTATTGGGATATCGGACGGATGATCGTAGAGCGGCAGAAAGACGCCGACCACGGCACCGCCATAGCCGAACAGTTGTCCAATGATCTGCAGACGGAATTCCCAGGGATCAGCGGTTTTTCCCGGCGCAATGTCTTCTACATGAGGGAGTTTTACCTTCTTTACCATGACGACAAGCGAGTGCAACCACTGGTTGCACAAATTGGCTGGACTCATAACCTGGTGATTTTTCAGCGATGCAAAGATCCGTTGGAACGTGAATTCTATATCCGCATGACCCGCAAGTTCGGGTGGTCCAAGAATGTCCTTATTCATCAGATAGACAACCAGAGTTATGAAAAATCCCTGATCGGCCAGACTAATTTCGACCAGGCGCTGACGCCGGAACTGCGCGCCCAGGCCAAGTTGGCAGTAAAGGATGAATACACTTTCGATTTTCTGGAACTGGGCGAGGAGCACAGCGAGCGAGAGTTGGAAAGGGAACTGATTGCCAGAATCGAGGATTTCCTGCGGGCTATGGGCGGCATGTTTTCCTTTATGGGCAGCCAGTACCGGCTGGAGGTTGATGGTGAAGAGTTCTTTATCGACTTGCTGCTGTTTCACCGGCGGTTAAGATGTCTGGTGGTCATCGAGCTGAAGATCGGCAAATTCAAGCCGGAGTTCGTCGGCAAGATGCAGTTCTACCTGACTGCGCTCGACCGGCAGGTTCGGCAAGAAGACGAGAACCCCTCTATCGGCATCATTCTCTGTAAGGACAAGAATCGCACCATCGTTGAATATGCCCTGCACGACGCCCGCAAGCCTATCGGCGTGGCTACTTATGAAATCACCAAGACATTACCCAGAGAGTTGAAGGGGCAACTGCCCCAGCCGGAAGAGATCGCCGCCTTGCTGGAGGGGATGGAAGAATGAGCGCATCCCCCCCATTTCCCCCCGGTACAGTCGAAGCCATTGCCAAAGTACTTGGCGAAGCTGGATCAGGAACAGACATCAGTCGGTACTTGCAGACGAGTGGACTTGTCGATGACTCTGGTGAATCCACCAAGTGGCGAAGGCTGAATTCAGTATTTTTGAAAAGCCAGGCCACGACAAAAAGTGCAAACCAGATTCTTGCCTTTGTCCGCTCCTATCTTGTCCCAAGTCGATTTGTTCGAAAACGAGATGAGTTTGAACATCATCGTGGTGAACTCAACGCGGTATTAATTCTTCATGGCCTTCAGTATGGCAAGGACGGCCAGTTCAGATTTACATCTCAAGCGAAAACACTGGATGAAGCAGAGGTGCGAGCCCAGGGAGTTCGAAACAAGTTGGCTCCCCGAAATACTCATTCTGAAGTCTACAAATACTGCCAGCCGGAACTGATGCAGGAAAACTATTTCCATGCCGTTTTTGAAGCTTGCAAGGGGTTGTTCCAAAGAATTCGTGATCTTTCCGGTGTAGAAGCAGATGGTGCCAACCTGATTGACAGAGTCTTCTCGGTAGAAAAGCCATTCCTCGCATTCAATACACTCCAGACCGAAACAGAAAAATCAGAGCACAAAGGCTTTGCACAGCTGCTGAAGGGATGTGCAGCTGCTATCCGCAACCCGCTAGCGCACGGCCCCAAAATACTTTGGCAGGGAGAGGTCGACGCGGCTGATTATCTTACCTTGATTTCCATGCTTCATAGAAAGCTGGATCAATGTGTCAGAGTTCCGAAGCCGGAATATCGACACGGAGGTGAGGCATGACAAAGCTGAAGTCTGGATGGAGGGTGGTCAAGTTTGATGAAATCGCGCAGAACGTTGCCGTGCGAGTTGACCCTGCCGATGCCAAAACAGACATCTATGTCGGGCTGGAACACCTCGATCCCAGTACGATTCATCTGCGCCAGTGGGGGCATCCTTCCGATGTCACCGGACAGAAACTGGCCTTCAAGAAGGGCGATGTGATTTTCGGCCGCCGCCGTGCGTATCAACGCAAGCTTGCTGTGGCCGAGTTTGATGGTATCTGCTCGGCTCATGCCATGGTCGTCCGTGCAAAACCCAAGATGATTCTGCCGGAGTTTTTGCCGTTCTTCCTGCAATCCGACATGTTCATGGAGCGGGCCATCGAAATATCGGTGGGTTCGCTCTCACCGACGATCAACTGGAAGACCCTGAAAGTGCAGGAATTCCCGCTTCCGCCGCTTGATGAACAGAAGCGCATTGCCGAGATCCTATGGGTAGCGGATGAAGCGCTGGAAAAGTGGACCGAAGCTTATCGGCAGTCTGAATCAGCCCTGAGTTCAACGAGGAGCCAGATTCTTCAGGAGCTTTCTCAAACCGAGGAATGTGTCTTCCTAAAAGATGTTGGCCGATGGGTTAGTGGTGGAACTCCATCACGCAGCCGAAGTGATTTCTGGAATGGCGATTTCCCGTGGGTCAGTCCGAAGGATATGAAGAAGGACGTCATATCCGATTCCGAGGAGAAACTTACTGATACAGCCTTGAATGGGCGGGTAACCATCCTGCCCTCGGAAAGCATTCTGATAGTTGTTCGTGGGATGATTCTTGCCCACACATTCCCGGTCGCGGTCACCGGCAGGGAGGTTACGTTCAATCAGGATATGAAAGGCATTATCCCCAATTCTGATTTTTCGGCTGAATACGTATTTCATTGGTTCAAAGACAATTCCGCAAGAATTTTGCAAGCTACAGAAGAGAGCACACACGGCACCAAGCGGCTTGCAACGGATGTCTTGTACGGGATGCAAATACCTAAACCATCGTCTGCAAAGCAGGAGATGGTAGTGACTGTCTTCGAAACTTTTCGCACCAAGCTGGTTGAAATTTCGGAGCATATCGCCGCGTCTCAGCAGATGTTGCGCAGTCTGAGGAATGCAAAAGTAGGAGCCGCCCATGTTTAACGAAGAAAACACTGTCGAACAGCTAGTTCCCGACACGCTCTGCGGCGGCGTGACTTCGAACATGGTCGCCAAAGAGCTCGCCAGTGACGGTGACGCATCCAACACGAACCAAGGAGACTTACTCCATGGCATTTAAAATCCCTCAAAAATCTTCAGTCTCCATCAAAGATCCAGAATCGTTATTCCGTGATTTAAGAGATCGCACTGTTGAAGGACTTCTTGCGCAGCAGGCAGACATGCTTCGTAGATACATTGATCATGTTGACAAACGTGACATAGCACTTGAACTGCCCACTGGCAGCGGTAAAACCCTGGTTGGTCTTCTCATTGCAGAATGGCGCAGAAGAACAAAACGGGAAAGATGTGTTCTGCTATGCCCAACTAAGCAGCTTGTCCATCAGGTTGTCGAACAAGCCAAAGAAAAATATGGAATCAACGCACTTGATTTTTCGGGCTCCAAACACCGATACCCTGGGGCAGACAAAACCGCCTTCAACAATTGCGAATCCATAGGTGTTGCGACCTATAGCGCTTTATTCAACACGAACCCTTTTTTCAGCGACGTACATACCTTCATTTTTGACGATGCGCACGCCGCCGAGAATTATGTGTCGAGTTTCTGGTCTTTGGAAATCAGGCGCTATCAGGACGAAACAACATTTGATGCAATCTGGCAGATAATCGCTCCTTTCACCACAGAAAATGACCAGCTCCGCTACGATCAGGGCAATGACGGATCGCTTGACACATCGTTCGTCAACAAGGTTCCGACCCCTTATTTACTCAAATGCAGGACAGCGCTGACGGTTGCAATGGATAATGCCTCCTCAGATGATGAAAGTCCGGAGGAATACGGTTATAGATGGCGTATGATCAGAGATCACCTTCACGCCTGCCATCTCTATTACACCAGCAATTCAATTCTCATTCGCCCACTTATTGCACCTACCAAGAGTTTCGCACCCTTTCAAGACGCACGGCAGCGCATTTATATGTCTGCAACTCTAGGTGAAGGTGGGGACCTGGAAAGGATTTTCGGCCGTAAAAGAATCGAACGGATACCTGCTCCTGAAGGATGGGATAAACAGGGAATCGGCCGACGTTTTTTCGTATTCCCTATGAGGATGTGGGACGAAGCGACTTCATTGAATCTCGCTATTTCCTGGGTTACGAAATTCGAAAGGGCACTCCTCCTCACCCCAAGTAACCGCGACGCCGACAAAGTAAAAGAAGCCATTAGGTCACTTCCTGCGACTGAGAGTCATACACTCTTTGACGCCGCACAACTAGAGGCATCGAAGAAATCTTTTACTCAAGCCAGTTCAGCCATAGCCGTTCTGGCGAACAGGTATGACGGAATCGATCTGATCGGAGACGAATGCAGATACTTGATTATCTATGGCCTTCCTGAATCAACAAATCTGCAGGAGCGGTTCATCATCAGTCGATTGGGTGCATCTGTCCTCTTCCAGGTTCGCATCCGTACCAGAATTACCCAGGCGGTAGGAAGATGCACACGGTCTTCAACCGACTACGCACTTGTAGTTATTATCGGCGATAAGGTGCATCAGTATTTCCATATGCCGGAAAAGAGAGAGACCCTGCATCCGGAGCTTCAGGCCGAAGTCAATTTTGGTGTTGATCAGTCAAGAGTCGATAATCCTTCTGAATTGGGGGACAACATAGACATATTTGTTGCCCACGGGCCAGAGTGGAAATCGGCTGATAACCATATATTGGAAACAAGAGATGAGCTGACCCAATTGCCGATACCTTCCGCAAGTCCGCTGGGCAACTCGGTTGCCCATGAAGTGAAATTTCATGATGCCCTTTGGTCTGGCGATTTTGACGGTGCACTCTCCTCGGCAAAAGATGTACTTGCCAATCTTGCCGGTGGACACGAACTGAAGGGATATTCTGCTCTTTGGAATTACCTTGCTGGCTCAGCCGCCTACCAATCGGATCAAACATCGGTAGCACAAGAACATTTTTTGGCAGCCTTTTCATGCGCCAACACATTGCCATGGCTTAAACAGATTCAAAAACTGCTTTCCAGCCAGACACAGGAAATATCTGTCGATGTCATCTATGGAGAACGCATAGAGCGTATAGAAGGAATCCTCGAACGATTCGGAAAGTCTGGCAGCACAAAAATTGAAAAATATTTCCAAGTTATCAGAGAGGGGCTTTCAAGTTCGGAATCGAAACCGTTTGAAGAAGCGCAGGTTAATCTTGGTCGACTACTGGGTTTTGAATCGGGGAACACTGAGCGATCCGGTGATCCTGACCCTTGGTGGATCTTTGGGCGACAGGGCGTTGTCTTTGAGGACTACACTGCAACCGGTGATAACCCTATTGTTTCCAAGGAAAAAACACTACAGGCCAAGGCACATCCGGATACTTTGGCAGCCGAACACCCAGGAGTGAATTTCTCGGTGGTATTTTGTTCGTCTTCAGACAAATTACACTTTGCAGCTGAACCACATACGGGAGATGTTTTTTACATCAGCGTTGAAGACTTCAAAAAGTTTTCTGAAGAATGCCTGACAACAATGCGGGTGCTTTGGGACTCTTTCCGGTCACCGGGGGTTATTGAATGGCGGGAATTTGCTGCACACAAAATCACCGAAGCGAGGTTGGGAAGTGATGACATTCTGACAAGATTGAAGACTAAAAAACTTGCCTCATTGGCAGGAACCAAAAAGAAATGACCTATTTCAACGAGGAGAATACGGTTGAACAACTAGTGTTGGATACACTAACCAACACCGATGATCAATGGTGCGTGGCGGAACCGCAACTTGACTATCTTGATTCACACCTCACCCTTCAAATATCCAACCTCAAATGGCGCTACGTGTCTGCGGAAAAGCTGGCCCGCCAGCACTCCGACGTGCTGGTGGAGTCGATGGTGCGCGACGCCCTTATCCGCCTGAACCCGGAAATCAAGGCCCAGCCCGACCGTGCCGACGAGGTGCTCTACCGCCTGCGGACCATTCCGCTGTCGGTGCAGAGCGAAGGCCTGGTGCGGGCCAACGAACTGTTCGCCGAATGGCTGCGGGGCGAGAAGTCCATGCCCTTCGGCGAGCGCGGCGAACACACGCCGGTACGCCTGATCGACTTCGAGAATCTCAGCAACAACGATTACGTGGTCACCAACCAGTGGGTTTACCCGGTCAAGGAAGGCGGCCGCCGCTTCGACATCATCATGGTGGTCAATGGAATCCCGCTGGTGGTCGGCGAGGCCAAGACGCCGGTGCGCCCGGCGGTGACCTGGGTGGACGGGGCCAGCGATATCGTGGGCGGCTACCAACAGAGCGTGCCGCAGATGTTCGTGCCCAACGTCCTCTCCTTTGCCACCGAGGGCAAGTGCTATCGCTACGGCTCGGTGCGCATGCCCATCGATATATGGGGACCCTGGCACGAAGGTGAGAACAAGGCCGAGGGGACGCTTGCGGACGTGCAGCGCTCCATCCGCTCCATGCTGCGCCCTCATGTGGTGCTGGACATTCTGCAGAACTTCACCCTGTTCGCCACCGACAAGAAGCACCGGCGCATCAAGATCATCTGCCGCTATCAGCAGTACGAAGGCGCGAACCTGATGGTCGCCCGCGTGGTCAAAGGCTATCCCAAGAAGGGCCTGATCTGGCATTTCCAGGGTTCGGGCAAATCGCTGCTGATGGTGTTCGCGGCGCAGAAGCTGCGGATGCACCGCAAGCTCGGCAACCCCACGGTGATGATCGTGGTGGACCGCATCGACCTGGACACCCAGATCACCGCCACCTTCAATGCCGCCGATATTCCGAACCTGATCGGCGCGGCCACCCGGCAGGAGCTGCAAAGCCTGCTGGCGGCCGATACCCGCAAGATCATCATCACCACCATTCACAAGTTCGGTGAGGCGGACGGCCGCCTGAACGAGCGCTCGAACATCATCGTGATGGTGGACGAGGCGCATCGCACCCAAGAAGGCGATCTGGGGCGCAAGATGCGCGACGCATTGCCCAACGCCTTTCTCTTTGGCCTGACCGGTACGCCGATCAACAAGCGGGACCGCAACACCTTCTGGGCCTTCGGCGCGGACGAGGATGAGCAGGGCTATATGAGCCGTTACTCGTTCCAGGACTCGATCCGGGACAAGGCGACGCTACCGCTGCACTTCGAGGCGGTGGACGTGAAACTACATATCAACAAGGACGCCATCGACGAAGCCTACTCGCAGATGACCGATGAGCTGAGCGAGTTGGATCGTGACGACCTGGCCAAGCGGGCCGCCAAGATGGCGGTGCTGATCAAGGCCCCGGCCCGTGTGAACGCCATCTGCCAGCACATCTTCAAGCACTTCCAGGAGAAGGTAGAGCCGAACGGTTTCAAAGCCCAGGTGGTGACCTTCGACCGTGAGTGCTGCGTGCTTTACAAGAAGGCCATGGACGAGCTGGTCGGTGCGGAGGCCAGCGCCATCGTCATGCACACCCAGGGCGGTAAGTCCGACGAGTACGCGGAATGGAAGCTAGCCAAGGACGAGGAGGAAAAGATCCTCGACCGCTTCCGCGATCCGAACGACCCGCTCAAGTTCCTGATTGTGACCTCCAAGCTGCTGACCGGCTTCGATGCGCCCATTCTGCAGGTGATGTACCTCGATAAGCCGATGAAGGATCACAACCTGTTGCAGGCCATCTGCCGCACCAACCGTGTCTACCCCGGTAAGACCCACGGCCTGATCGTGGATTACCTGGGCATCTTCGATGATGTGGCTACGGCCCTCGATTTCGATGAAAAGGCGGTGCAGAAGGTCATCACCAATCTGGATGATCTCAAGAAAGAGCTGCCCGGCGTGGTGGCGAGATGCCTGGCGTTCTTCCCGGGCGTGGACCGCACCGTCGGCGGCTACGAGGGGCTGATCGCGGCGCAGGACTGCCTGCCGGATAACGAGACTCGGGACAAGTTCGCCACGGAATACTCGGTGCTCTCCCGTCTGTGGGAGGCGCTGTCCCCCGATCCCTGTCTCGGCCTTTACGAAAAAGACTATAAATGGCTGACCAAGGTGTATGAGTCGGTGAAGCCGCCGAGCGGCAACGGTAAGCTGCTCTGGCACGCCCTGGGGGCCAAGACCATCGAGCTGGTGCATGAGAACGTGCATCTGGAGACGGTGCGCGACGATCTGGACACCCTGGTGATGGACGCCGAGGTCCTCGAAGGGCTGCTCGATGCCAAGGACCCGGATAAGAAATCCAAGGAAATCGAGATCAAGCTCATCGCCCGCCTGCGCAAGCACAAGGACAATCCGAAGTTTGTAGCCCTGGGCGAACGCCTCGAAAAGCTCAAAGAACGGCACGAACAGGGCCTGCTCCACAGCCTCGACTTCCTCAAGGAACTGCTGACCCTGGCCAAGGAAGTCGTCCAGGCCGAAAAACAGGTGGACCCGGTCGATGAACAAGCCAAGGCCAAAGCGGCCCTGACCGAGCTGTTCGCCGAGGTGAAGAACGGCAAGACACCGATGGTGGTTGAGAGAATCGTGACCGATATCGACGAGATCGTGCGCCTGGTTCGGTTCCCAGGCTGGCAAAACACCAAGGCCGGAGAGCGCGAGGTCCAGAAGGCCCTGCGCAAAGTGATTTACGTCAAGTACCAGGTCAAGGACCAGGATCTGTTCGACAAGGCGTTCGGATATATCCGGCAGTACTACTGAGAAGGGGTGGTAATGGGGCTCTCCTCGCTGAAAACACCTCGGGTCAGCTCCTTCATCCATCGGCGGGCGATATGGTTAACGAGGACGTCGTGATCCAGAACCATGAGATTCGATTTGCCACCGTTGATATGGGAGCGACGGAAAAGGAAATCCGAGAGCAGCTTTTGCAGGTTCTGAAATTTTCTTTGGGAATCTATTCAACGGAAGGCCAGCATGAAATTAAAAATAGGGAGGACTCCCCATGAGCGCACCTGACAATCTTGCAACAATATGGGCTGCTCCATTTAGTGAAGCTCTGGAGGGCCTGGACGCGCTTATGGCCCAGCATGGCAGAGTGTTTCTGATTGGTGCTGGCTGTAGCAAATGCGCTGGTCTCCCATTAATGGAGGAGCTTACATCTAAGGTGCTGGATAGTGGTATGCTCGATGCTGACACCGCAGTTATTCTCAAGGGAATTCAGGACAGCTTTACTGGCGCGAGCGGTCCCAACATTGAGGATTACCTAAGTGAAATTATTGACTTGCTGGCTATCGCTGAGAGAAGGGCTGAGCGAGGCGCGACCGATAACCAAGTCTTTATAAAAGAGAAGCAGTATTCCGGACAGCAATTGAGAGAATCTGCAGAAAAGATCAAGCGCACTATTTCTGACATCATTGAGTGCGGCGACAAGAAGATTGATGTGGCGGTTCACCGGAAATTTGTAAAAGCGGTTCACCGCCCAATTCGACCGGGTAAAACAGACGGCCTTGGTTGCGTGGATTATCTCTGCCTTAACTACGACACGCTTCTTGAAGATGCACTTGCGCTTGAGAGAATCTCTTTCTCAGATGGTTTGGATGGAGGCGTCACCGGATGGTGGAACCCTTCAGTCTTTGAGCGTGATGGGCTTTCGTCGAGGATTTTCAAATTGCACGGCTCCATAAACTGGTGCGAGTTTGATGGCGACCCGCTTCCTCGCCGTGTTGCCGGTAATGTTAATGTGCAATCAGAGGGTGACAAAAGAATCCTCATTTGGCCTGCGTCAACCAAATACCGCGAAACTCAAAGAGACCCTTACGCTCAGCTGGCCGAACATGGGAGAAGAGCATTAAGGGCTGTTCCTGGGTCACAGAAAATTCTCATTACATGCGGGTATCGCTTTGGAGATTCTCACATCAACCTCGAGATTGACAGGGCGCTGCGCGAATCTGAAGGTCGCCTTACGGTCGTTGTGTTTACCTCTGATAATGAGCCACAAGGCCAACTAAAGAACTGGCATGATGATCCCATCATCACCGAGCAGATACTCATTTTCGCAAATCGCGGTTTCTTTCATGGCAGCAATAAGACGCCATCCGACGCTGACTTACTTTGGTGGAAGTTTGAAAATCTGACCCGCCTGCTTGGAGGTGAAAGATGAGCATGTCGACTCGTAATCCCAATGAGCCAATTGAAAACCTGGCAATAGGTCAGATAATCGAGGTTGATGGCTCTCGCCTTGTAGCCGAGCTGAATCCAACCCTTTCTGAACTTTCGCGGGTGTATGCAGGGGAAACCTATCCCATAGGGCAATTTGGTTCCATCATCAGAATTCACTTCGGACGCCGACTCGTCTACGCGTTGATTGGCCGACTTAGGATGAAGTCCGAATTCCAGGCAGAGCGGGGACTGGTACCAGCGTCATCCTCTGATGAAAGAATTGTCGAAGCCGACCTATTCGGCGAAGGCGAATGGGTCCATGGGTCATCTGGTGAATGGGAACTCCGCTTTGAGCGAGGGGTTTCCACATACCCTCTCCCACAACAAACTGTTTATCTGACCCCAAAAGCTGAATTGCGGTTTATTTACGGTAAAGCAAAAGGTGCCGTTGTACAGCTTGGGCAGCATGTCGGCTCCGGGGGGACTCCTTGCCTTGCCGATTTGAACGAACTACTCGGTAAACACACAGCCGTTCTCGGCTCCACAGGTGCGGGCAAATCTGGGACGGTTGCCGCCGTCATCCACAGCATCCTTGAGAGAGGAGAAAAAAACTCATACGAGAAATGGAAGCCAAGAATAATTATCCTCGATCCTCATGGTGAATACGGGACTGCTTTTGCGGATCACGCAAAACTTTCCTCTGATGATGGATCATTAACCCTTCCATACTGGCTCTTGAATTTCCAAGAGACAGTTGCCTTGTTGATAGGAAAGACTGAATTTGTTGCGACCTCTCAAGCCAATATCGTCAAGAGCGCCCTTATGGCTGCCCGTGAAGAGGGGGCACAAAAGCTTGGTCTAGATGCCAATAGCATTACCGTTGACTCGCCGGTTCCATACAAATTGTCGACACTAAAGGCTAAAATCGACACGGACAAACCTCCACAGGCTAGCAAACAGGACTCTCATAACTCGATTCTTCAAAAGCTCGAAGTTTTGATGACCGATGCCCGACTCCGATTCATGATGGCGGAATGGAATGATGGCGGTAACGATCCATTCCCTGAAGTCATCAAACAACTCACTGGGGACGGCCCTCAGCCACGCATTGTCGATCTGTCTGGAGTTCCCAACGAAGTCGCCGGTGTATCAAGTGCGGTTATTGCAAGAACCCTATTCAATCTGAAGATATGGCAGACCCAACCAGAGCGCGAATCTGACCCGGTCCTATTGGTTTGCGAGGAGGCTCATCGCTACGTTCCGAATCGGGGTGAAGCGCAATATGAGGCCGCTCAAGAGGCAATCAGGCGCATCGCCAAGGAAGGGCGAAAATATGGCGTTGGGCTCTTATTGGTATCCCAGCGCCCGAGCGAAGTGGAAGCAACAGTTCTTTCACAGTGTAATAGCTGGATTGTCCTGAGAATCACAAATGACGCCGACAGAGAGCACGTTCGATCCATACTGCCAGATTCGATGTCCGGTCTAACTAAGATGCTATCTGGCCTGCGCAGGCAGGAAGCGATTTTTGTTGGGCAGGCTGCAATGCTGCCTTCGCGTATTCTTATCCGGGATTTGAAGCCTGAACAGCTACCGAAATCAAATGACATCGATTTCGACAAGGGTTGGCAAAATGATGCAACCCCAGACATACAGATCCAAGAGGTGGTTAACCGTTGGAGATATCAGCGCCGATGATTTCAAGAGAGGCTTTTGAGACTGGCCCAGTCTGCTCAAACTTTAAAAAAGCAGTGCTCGTCTCCAACCCCAGGACGAATAGCAAAGTATGGATATTATGTCCGACGATCTGAAGTCCACCAAATCTGCTCTCGCCAAGCTCCATCAGGACATGGAGGCCATTAACAGGCTGGCCAAGCCGTCCTATCTGAGCGTGATCGAGCAGATGGAGCTCACGCTGGAACCGATCCGTCGTCAGCAGTTGGAAATCAGTCGCGCCCTCGAAATATCTGGAGCAGCGGCCCGCATACAGGAAATAGTCAGTGCCAATCAACACTGGCAGGATTTGATAAAGCAAGCCACCGCGACAAGCCGCATTGCCGAGAGCCTTTCGGCTGCACATCAGTCATGGCTTGATACGATCAAGCCCATCCAGCACGACTTCTCGCACATTTCCCAGCTTCAGGCATCCGCCCAGCTGGCCCTGTGTGATACCTCCCTACGACTTTTCGCCACGGAACGGATCATGGCGGGCATCGATTTCGAGGCGATAAGGGGGCGTTTCCAGATCGAGATGCCGGTTATCTCTGGACTGGAGAGTTCAATTGCCCATGTGGCAGCCTCGTATGGGAGTTTGGCCGAGTCACTGCGGGAGATCTCGGACATCACGCGCCTGCCCGCCTTCGTTTTGCCGGGGGCCACTCGTGAGATCTACGCCACCAGCTTCGCGCTCGAGACCCTTCGCCCCTGGGATGAACGGGATGAGGAAGATGCAGAAACGGAAATTCAACTTGTCGCTGAAGCCGAGCTGGAAACATCTGGCTGCATCGCTCTTTTGCAGCAGGTCGATCCGGGGCTCGCTCGGCCGTATATCGGCGCTCGGGATGCCCTGTATAGTAACAATACTGACCGGGCAAGACACATTCTGAGCTCGCTCAGGGAGCTGTGGAACCATCTTCTCAGGCGATTGGCACCCGATGATCTCGTCGCTGCATGGATTCCGGATGTGTCCAATCAGAAGGACCTTCTACATGAGGGCAAGCCAACTCGTCGAGCTAGGGTTCTTTATGTTTGCCGGGAGCTGAACAACGATCCGCTGACCGACTTTCTGATGCACGATACCCGGGCACTGGTGAAGATGATCGAGCTGTTCAATCGGGTTCACGAGTTGGAGACTGCGCTGACCGATGAGCAGCTCAGGGCTATTCTCCTCCGGACCGATTCGTGGCTGATGTACATACTGCAAATTTCTGTGGGTAATTTTCACAAGTAGGCAGGGGCCATGAATCAACAGACACAACCATCACCAAGAGAGCATCATTTCTACGTTGCGATAGCCAAGTTCCTTTTCCATCATCCGGAACATGGCATTGTGTCGGTGGGGGACCCGATCAAGATCAAAGACGCAGAGCGGTACGGGCTCAGCCCCCTCATACTATATGGAATCACCGTTGCCGGGCTGCCCATCCGGTGGATGACCTTCACTCCAGTCGATCAGCCCAGGTCCTTCCGGAATGTTCTTCTGGAGGCGTGGCGTAACGGTGAGGGCTTGCGTGGCCGACCAGACATCCTGCGGATCAACCGACACCTCGCGACAGCCAGCCCTGAACTGGTTGAGGAAATGGCAAAAATCGGTGTCCGGGTCGAGCTAGCTGGTGCCAAGGAAAAATCGCTTCCAGCTTCCCTGCGCTCAGCCCAGGATTCCAGCCGGTGGCTACTGAGGAAGCAAGACGGAAATGACCGGACTCTTACCGGGTCCATCCAGGCCCTTTGCCGGTACGCTCAAGTTGACCACGATTTCCGTGTCAGAGATAGCCACAGAGGCATCAATAGCCGCGAGGTTGAAGACAGAATCCAGCAGTGGCTGACCTTACCGACAAAAGTTCCGGTGTCAACGGTGACCGGTGGACTCGACTGGGAACCCGGTCCATGGCTGTCATCCTGGGAGACATCTCTGCCGCCAGACCAGCCCCGTTATTTCAACCACAATGGGTTTGATTGCAGTACCTGGCTGCTGACAGGGGAAAAGGCACAGGAGGATATCGTCGAGGATGATGATTTCTGGGCCGGCAGTGACTATGACAACGCGGCCGAGATCGCCAAGAACCTCGTGGCGTGCTGGCCCAATCCACCTGTAGAGATTGCCAAGTGTGCAGGGATCACCCTAAGGGAACTTCAATGGTTCACCTCGGCGAAGGCATCTCTTGACCGGCATGCACGTTTTGATCTGGAGGCCTTGCTCGGAATCGAATACGACGAAAGCATGGGCAGGTATGTCGAGGCCGGACCTTATGTGCTGGTGGCCCAGAAATCACTGGCCCTCAAAAAAGTCTATGAAGGCATTTCCGGCGGTGGAGATGCATGTCCCTGTGAGATTGTCCCTCGTCAGGGAGCCGCCGATCCAAGCTGGAGATACGTGGTGATCAACACCTATGGAGAGCCCCCGAGCATTGTGATGGCACCTCGCGGAGCAAAAATCACAGAGCGCCTTCCAGAGTTGCTTATGAATTATGGCGGAATCAATACTGTCGCTCCGGAGTTCTACCGGGATGTCGTTTCTACCTGCGCCCGAGCTTGCCGCGAGCCTGCCTCCAACATCCGAGAGATGAAAGACTTTGTGAAACGCTACGAAGCACACTGGGCAGATTGCGCCTGGCAGCCGGAGTAAACCTGTCTGGTTGAGTCAAAGCGTGGAGATTGATCAATGGAAACGGCAGATATGCCATTCGAGCAGAAAAAATTGGGTCGCAAGCATATAAAGAGCTTCGCCAGCGGCATCACTCATATGTTGACCATGCTGAAATGAGGATGCTTGTCGATGATTGAAGATCCAATAGCTGGGAAATATGGTATTTGAAACTGACAATACCCATAACTGTATATTATTATAAACTATTTTTTCGTTTCTTCTTACACGCTGTTTCTTTTTTCTTCCAGTTAGTTGACAGGGTTTCTTTGTCTCTTGTCATTGCAGATATACGGAGAAGACATTTTCAGTAATCTTTATATCCTTTTATGTTTTCTAACATTGACAGCTTTCCATTCCAGAAGAGGCTGCTTTTGAATGCGTTGTTGCAGGTCCAAATCGGAGGTCAGTATTGTTGAATCAATCTCGCCTTTATCAAGCAACAAATCGAGAAACGCTTTCTCATTTTCAGTGAAAGGCAGGACAACAGACAAGGCCTGTCGACATTCCTCAACAAGACTAGCACCATATTGGTCGATAGATTCTTTTTCTGCAAATTCTATAACACGTAAGGTCGGGATTAACTGTCGAGCAAGTTCCCCGCTTTCAAAGTTCACATCCTCGATGGAAACCTTTCGCCAGTCCTTGCGGTTCATAGCACCGTAAACGACAAAAGCTGTGCGCAGTCGGTCAGAGTCGAGATTTTCCCTATGGAAAATACGGTGGCTGTCAAACAGGTCCCGTGCCTGTCTTCGTGCGAGTAACGCTGCCAGCTTTCCCGCCGCCAATTCATGGATATCAATTACCGGTATCCGGTTGGCCTGCCAGGTCCCTACCGGATACGAGTCGAACAACGTTACAGGCCACAATGGGACTCGGTACATGAAGTTGAGGTCCACTTCAAGGTTGCCGCCTTGGCCTGCAGCACTCTGGTAACGCAGGGACCATTTACCGCCAGCGTGCTCTTCCGGCATGCGCCTCACCGTGAATCCTTCTCGTGCAAATACTGCCTGAACTGCCTGCTCTACCCTGGGCCGTTCGGCGAGCATTGTTTCACGGTCCTCTGCCCCCACGTAATTCAAATCAATATCAACAGATAGTCGCGGGACATTGAATACAAAAAGGTTCAGCGCCGTTCCACCTTTAAGCGCCAGTTTACCTTTTAAAAAAGGATGGCCACCAAGAGCTTCGAGCAATCCCAGCAGGTGGGCAACCTTTTCAAGCACATCCGCCCTGAACCCTGTTGCTTCCGCTTGAGCTATCAGTGTCTCATAAGATATTTTCATAGAACTTCTCCCCAAGTCCGGTCGAGTAAATCAACAGGGACCACCAGGTTCCAATCTGCAACTACCTTCCCCGATTTTCTGTTGGAGCTATCTAGATAATGTGGTTGCCTGGGGCGATGGTCACGAAGCGGACCCAGATGACTCTGTTCAACCATCAACGCTTCGCGATGCTGATCCAGGAAAAAGCCAACCTTTGCTATCGTTGTCGCATTACCGAGTAAAAGGGCATATTCGACCACTTTGTCGAGATCAAAGAACTCAATCGCCTCCAGGGAACGCCAGATTTCTTCCCAGCTGCCTGAAAGAGCAGGGCGATCCAAGACATCCACCAATGTTCGCTCAAGGGAAGTGGCTCTGACCGTAAGACCCACTCGATCAACGGCGGTAACACCAAGATCTACTTTTCCTGCACGGCAAAGTTGTTGGGGGAACCTGACACCTCGAAAAACATGGGACCGAAACGTAACAGGGGAAACCGGGCGGGCTGATGAATACGTCAGATGCTCACGTATGGAGTAGGCGTAACCGTGTACTTCCAAAGCCGTGTGGTATGATAGTACAGCATCGGCCGTGAGTTTGGCAGCCACAAGGAACGGATCAACAGGATACGAATCCGGATCGGCCCCTATCGGAACAACCGCATACAATCCTCTCCGGATGAGAATGACATGCCCGGTATTCCTATGATAATTCAGCAGGGATTCCCGGGTCCTGGGGCCTGTTTTCCCAAAACTTGCGAGATGATCATTGAACTCTTCGGCTGTGAACACCGGATGTTTGCGGAAAAATGTTTCGTGCTTCATATCCATTCAATTTGAATTCATCAAGGATAACACACAACCATACTATGTTTTTCTAGACTTTTTGTCAATTCTGAATCCAAGGAAATTGTATAAAATTTTAGTAAACCATATTTTTAATGTGGGTTTTGTTATTTCTTTTCATGTCATCACTGCATTCTACTTTCCGACACTCTGCGAAAAGAGAACAAAAAAAAAGCCGTCCCCCAAAGGAGACGGCTAATGTATTGGTAAATGGCTGATTAAGCCGATACAGTCGAAAGATCCTCCTCGACGTTCTTCAGCTCAGCCATCTTTTCCGTCAGGAACCAAAGAGCCTGGTTCAGTTTGATATTTCGATCAAGTGCTTTGACTGGTCGTGTGGTTGTTCTCCTGATTCGTCCGTCGCCGCCTCTGGTTATGCCTTTGAGGCCGCCACGCATGGCATTTTCCTGGATCACGTTGAATGTTGTCCAGAGGTCTTTCCCCTTGTCGTCGTAGCGCCGTTCTTCAAGCAATTGATGGGGTAGCACTGGCGCCTGCTTGGGCTCATCATAAATCAGGCCATGGGCTGCCTGGGCAAAAACCCCTCGCTCATCCGGAGTCATCTCAATGACCTTCATCTCGTCGACCCGCTCGGCAATGATGCCGGCTGCAGAGGCAATCTCACCAGCTGATTGGATAAAAGCATCCGGGCTGAAACCGATATGCTTATGGCTGAAGTTGGCAAACTCCGAGGCAACCATCAATCCGTTGCCGCATATCTGCCGCCAGACTGAAGCTATCAGCTTGAAAGCACAGCCACAATCGTGGGAATTATAGAGGACCAGATCAACCCGTTCGCCGTCAAATGACAAGCCATTCTTGGCAAAACGGATGAGGTGCCGCTGGTACCCTTCCCGCTCAGTTTTGCGTACTATGCTTTGCTCCGCATGGATCGGAAGCCATCCGGCTTCGCGCAACAAATCGACCGCCGTCAAGGTCGGTACAAATGAATACCGTGACGAAACGGTGCCAATGGGCGTGAGAGATCCTGCTGCCGGTGCGAGAGAAATTATTTGGTCGTCGGTTAGATTGTTGAGTTCGTTCATACCTGCCTCCTTGAGTTTTGTTGTCTAGCAAAGGGCAGGCCACTCCCCTCAAGGGACATGTCTGCCCCTTGTTATGGGATGTGAGTTTATTCTTTCGGCAAAAGTCCCAGATCGGAGAACGCGGTCACTTCATCACCAACTACCAGGTGATCGAGGATCCGCACGTCTATGACTTTCAAAATATTGGTCAGGATAGTCGTCAGGGAAATATCCTGAGTGCTTGGTTCACTTGCACCTGAAGGGTGATTGTGGGCCAGGATTATTGCCTCGGCATTGAGTTGCAGTGCCTCTTTGACTATCTCTCTTGGATGGACCGTTGTATTGTTGATTGTACCTGTGAACATCTCCTTGAATGCGAGGACTCGATGTTTGGAGTCCAGAAACAGACAGGCGAACACCTCGCACTGTTTGCCACGGAGCTTACAGCCGATAACCGCCTTGGCGCATTCTGAAGAGAGAATCGAGGCACCACGTCGCAATTGGTAGCCCATGAGCTTATTCGCTTCGGTGAGAACCAATTTTTTCGGCGCGGGATGGTACTCACCATCCTGATCTTTTACAAAGAGCATTGGTTTCCTCCTCTGGGACCAGAGAAACCAATGCCCCAGCCAGGGAAAGGATTCCCCTGGTCAGGTGAATGGTTGTTGGTGTTTATCGATTAGAAGGGGACATCGTCAGGCAAGGGTGGTTCGGCGGTATCACTATTCGGCGGAGTGCCAGTATTCCTGTCACCATTACCACCGAGCATCTCCATTTCCCTGGCGATAATTACAGTGGTGTAACGGGTGATGCCTTCCTGATCGTCCCATTTCCGTGTACGAAGTCGTCCCTCAATGTAGACTTTGTCGCCTTTATGGAGATGTTCACCGCACACGATGGCCAACCCTCCCCAGGCAACGACACGATGCCAATCTGTCTGTTCCTGTTTGTTACCATCAGCATCTTTCCACCGCTCGGTTGTTGCAATGGATAACGTTGTCACAGGCGCAGCGCTGTTTTTGGTGTAATGCAATTCGGGGTCGTTGCCTAAGTTTCCGATTATCATTGTCTTGTTCATGTCATTCTCCTTTGATAGAACATTGATAAAACTCTGGAGAAATGCAGCTTCCCACCATGGGAAAATGATTTCCTCGAGCTGGGATTGTGTTGTTTGCCTTTATACCGAGGCAGAGTTTGTTTTCTTTATCTCCAGAAAGGAGAAAGACCGATCTTCCTGAAAATCGTCGATGGAGCTGCCATGTTCTCTCAAAAAGTGATCAAGGCGACTGGTAACGAGATGCTTCCTTTTCCTGCTTGCCGCCCTGAGAACGCAACCGCCCGATTTGATTGCCCCTCGTTTCTGGACAATGGCAAAAATCTTTTGCTTGCAGGAACCAACCTTATCTTTGAATGCCTTTTCATGAGACTGCAGTTCCTGTAACTCATTAACGCTTGCTGCCAGGTGCGGGACCTCATCAGCCTCGAACATGGGGCAGCTTATCAAGTGGTTGCAGAAGCCACAAAGGGGTCCTGGATCAGTATCAAGCTCTACTTCTTTGCCGCAAAGCATTGCCTGATAGTCAGCCCAGATAGCTTCAGCCTTGTTGAGCAGTCCGTCAAAAATGGCCTTCTGAGGTGAATAGCCGTTAAAAAACTCTGCCTCTCCGTTGGCCAAATCCAACGCTATGAACGCACCTCGGATTGTGTAATCAGGGTACTTTTCCGCTAATACGCCCATCTGAATATAGAGCTGAGACTCCCATGAACCGTAGGGCCCCTCGGGAATATTGCTTGTGCTCTTCGTCTCCAGGACGGATTTTATCTTATGGATTTCAGAGGTGAAGACGAAGTCGATATGAGCCTTGATTGGCACACTGCCTGCGGCTTCCACTTCAACCTGTCGCTCGAAATTGGTGTAACCGGCAGCGGCAAAAGCGTTGGCAACGATCTCCTCGGCCATGTGCCCCCGCTCGAAACGCAGAAGAGTGGCCAGGTCATGCTCGGTTGGGTTGATTTTCTCCAGGATCACTTTTCTTGGACAATATCCGATATCGGATGCACCAAGGTAATTGCTGCGATCTCCCAGAGTCTCTTCGGTATGCTGTTTTGCCAGCTTACGCAGACTTGTCAGCAGTGTGGTTTTGATATCCATGTGTCATTTCCTCCCTAAGGTAAAGGGAGAACACACGGACCCCACGAGGGGAAACAATGTCCTCCCTCATTGGGTGAGATAAAAAGTGAGATGGGTTACGCGCTAATGAAGCACAACCTCTTTGTACCAGTTCTTATCAGCCTTATCCCATTTGAAACCGGCTGATTTCAGCAGGTCCTTTTTATCAAACGAGTTGCCGACAGCGACAACGATGCCATCCTTGCGCTGATAACTGATACCGGCAATCTTGGGCAGATCTGCATCACTTTTATCGAGATCGGCTTGGAGATTAGTGGATGCTTTGCTGGATTGCTCTTGTTGTTGCTTAGGCGTGGGCGCAGTTGGACGATCACTTCCAAGATAGACATCACGAAGCAATCCTCTGTACGCATCAGTCCCGATCGAGAGCAGAGACAAACATTTTTGAATAGCATCCGTGATTGCCCCTTTATATGAATCGCCGACATTACCTTTGACGATCTGCATCTGACCGGTCTGGGATCCTTTGCAGATCCACTCCGAATCATTCACGCGGATAAAGAGCCGGACCTCGGCAACCACCTGCGAATCAAAGATCTCTTTGCTTACCACCTCGTATCGCCAGTTTTCCGGCAAAAGGATTTTATTGACGGCATCAAAGACATACTGGGGTTTGTAGCCATATCGAATCTGGCCTACTACCTTCCCGTCCTTCATCATTTTGATCTCTTGCACAGCCGCTCGGCCAAAACCGCGAAGCTCTGTGTTGATCTCTTCAACCTGCTTTGTAAGATTCTTGCTTTCAGACATTGTTGTTTCCTCCGGTGATGTGAGAGAGACAACATGTCCCCTGTCGGGAGAATGTATGCTCTCCCGTTGATAGGGTGTGGTGAGTGACAAACTGCATGCCGGGCAACGACAAAGAAAATCACGCACGAAAATCGTGGTGTAGTTCAGTTGCCGGACATTGAATCGGGGATCAAAAAAGGAGCAGTTATTCTAATAAGAAATCTGCTGTAGTGGTTACGCCAAATCAAATCGTAAACAGAGAAGTCCGCTTGTGCGATGAAACTGTCTTTTACAGATAGACAAGGCGTTTGGGGGTGTTCCAAGGGCGATCTGTTGAAATGCACCGTTTCTGCGAGTAACAGGAAACAAGAGCGCCCAGCTATTTCCCTGCGAAGAGGGATTACTTGTATAAAACAAGTGGAATATTGATTATATAGTTACATTCAGATGTACAAAAATCAAGCAAAAATATTCTTTGGAGCATATCGGCTTTCAACAGACATATTGAGTATATTGTCGGTTTTTAAACCATGGCACTCGAAAAATTCATAACTATAATTCACGCTAACAATATGTAAATACAACAGAAATCATAACGGATACTACAACGATGACCACATGTTATATGTGCGACAACGAAGCAACAAGCGTTGAACACGCTCCCCCAAAATGCCTCTTTCCCAAAAACCGTGATTTGCCAGCAGGCACCAATCTGCGAAGGAATTTGATAACTGTACCATCATGCGAAGCACATAACCAAGAAACATCAACAGACGATGAGTATCTGTTATACGTGCTCGTAATAAATATCGTAAGCAATCAGATCGCACAGAATCACTTCTTTGGAGCCATAATGAGAGGCATCGAAAGAAACCCAAGTCTGATTCAAAGGTTTTCGCAAACACCCATGCCAGTCATAACACAAGATACTGTAACGGGAGAAATTGCTAGCAGCTTTGCTGTTCAGATTGAATATGAGAGGTTTAAAAACTCAATAGATAAGTTAGTATGAGCTATACATTATAGCCATTTCGGTGAAAAGCTTACTTCAGCTATCAGTATCCAGCCTGAGTTCATGCTGCTGGCGATTGAACCGAGATATAGAGAGTCAAATGATAAAATACATGAGCTTTCACAAGCCTCTGATGTCGCATTCGGTAGTTCTAATTTTTTCGGTGACAACCAAGAGGTGTTTAAATACCAGATCTTAACAGACGATCAAGGACGAAAAATATTGCGTCTATATTTCTATGGAAACGCAAAAATAACGGTCATAGTGCAATGACGCAGACAGCAACAATTGATTTTCCGGCAAAATGGATCAGCAGCTCCACTCTTGAAAGCACACTAAGATCAGGCCCAGACGTACATAGGCTCGATGCACAGCAAGTTCATTATCGCTTTCCAGCTGGATGTAAAATAATGATTGATGCAGCTGTTCGCCTGCTATCATTGTTTAATCAACTAGATACGTGCTGTAAAAGAGTATTACTCAATTTTGAAGAAGGAGAATTTGGAGTAATGGGCTACCTGAATCGAATGGGCTTCTTCGATCATTTAGCACCAGGCATTGAAGTCTATCCAGACACAGCAAATCCCATTTTGTCCCCTGGACCGCCAATGTGAATGGTGCTGAAGAGACTTTTGGGTTTTTCTGTGGAGTTTAAGGCATATTTTCAGCGCCTTCTCAGCCCGCTGGCTGCAAGGACCATGT
>NZ_JAFFQA010000032.1 GCF_016919065.1 Desulfobulbus rhabdoformis
GTGTTGCGGTAGAAGGTGTCGCGCCGACGGGCGTCGAGCATGGCCTTGGAGAGTTCCCACAGCTCCGCCCGCAGTTCCTCGAACTGGTCGCGGGAGATGTAGAGCACCTCGCGGTGGAACATGCCCGTCTCGAGGTACTTCTCCTGGAGCCGCTGCTGGAAGGTGTCGTCGTCCTCCGGCAGCTTGCGCTTGGCACTGCTTTTGCCGGTTTTCGACTTGGCGATCAGCTCCGCCCGGCGGGCCTCGAATTCGGCCTCGGTCTCACCCTTGCCCTGGCGCAGCTTGGCCTTGACCAGGACGTTGTAGATGATGCCGCTGACCGTGATGCCGAGGGTCTGCTCCAGGTACCAGGCATAGAGGATGATCTGGAAATCGGTCCACAGCCGCTCCAGGTAGCTGGCGTCGATCTGCGAGGCGGTTTTGTGTTCCAGCAGGAAATACTGGCCATCCTGACGGACGATGCCGTCCACCTTCCCGGCGAGAATGAAACTGCGCGAAGTCGCGCCGGTCGCCGGGTTGACGATGGGGCCTTCGAAGGTCTTTTCGAGCGCGACGACCTCGAAGTCTTCGGCCGGGTAGTGTTCCGCATAGGCACTCATCATGGCCCTGGCGAGATGCCAGTCGGCCTGTTGATGGTCGTCCTGCGCCCGGTTCGGATAGGTCCGGTCGATGTGGTCGAGGACCTTGGCCAGATCCCGCTCGCCGTGCCAACATTCCAGACAGTCGTGGATGACCGAGCCGAAGGCCAGATTGGGGTCGCGCTCGAGTGGCACCAGCTCGTCGATATAGCGCCATTTGCAGGCCATGCGGCAGTTGCGGAACAGCCGCCACATGGAATAGGTGGTGGTCATCAGCTCGCTCATACCGCCACCCCCGCTTCGGCGGCGGCTGGCGCTGCGCGATGCTTGGAGGCGCAGGCGCAACCCGACGGTTGGGTTCGTTCGATCAGGACCGAGCGTTCGCCGTATTCCTTGGTGGCGAAGCCGGTGAAGATGCGGGCGAGGTCGCTGCCGACATCGGTGGAGGCGTCGATCACGCAGGTACGGCGGGCCTTGTCCAGATTGAACCGGCTCTCCATCCGCACACGGGAACGGCCATGCAGGCTTTCGACGGCCAGCATCGCCAGCATGAAAGTGTCTTCCAGTTCCTGGGCCGGGACCGACTCGTCAAAACGGTACTTGTAGGTGTCTTGAGTCATGGTTGAACTCCTCTTTTGTTCAGGTTCTGATTTCCGAGGCCCCGGATAGCCGCACCATGCGGCACGGTGCTTACTTACCGGAGCCGGAGTCGATGCGTCGGAGATCACAGGTAGTCGGTAAGGCCAGCCTCGCTGAACGCGTCCCGCAGCTTGCTCAGCCGGTCGTAGAGGGTGGTTCTGGGAATGCCCATCTCGCGAGCGATTTCGGCCATAGTGCTGTCGTGCAGGCGTACGCACAGATCCCGGAGTTCTTCCGGCAGCGAGGCGATGGCCCGGTCGAGGTCCATGCGGATCTCATGGGCGAGGCGCTCCCTTGTCTCACGGGTGCCGCTTCCCAGAGAGCCCTCGCTGTCCAGGAAGTCGATTCGCTCGGTGGTGTCGCCTTCGCCGTTGTCGAGGGGTTCGTTGAGTGAGGTTTGGCAGAGCCGCCAGTCCCGACATTGGGCGAACCGGGCCTCCAGGATGGTGGAGATGTGACGTTCGACGATCCGGGCCATGAAGGTGGTCTTCTTGGCCTTGGCGGGATTGAAATGCCGCATCCGCTGCAGCAGATCGATCATCAGTTCCTGTTCGAGGTCGGGTCTGTCGTCCTCGGTGAATCCGGCCTTGCCTACGAGTTGACGTGCTTTGTGCCGAATGAGGTCGGCGGCATACTTGTCGATGCCGTCGTAAGAATTCTGAGAAACCATCGGGGCCTCCTCGGAGCGAGGAGGAGTTCCGCGTGGGTGTCAGCACGGGCCAGATCACAGGACAAAGCTGTCGCGTGGGCGAAGGGGTCGCAGGTACGCCGCCAATTGCCGTATTCGGCTCGGCGACACCCACAACAGCCTCCGCCATGCGTCCAGCTTGTTGTCCAGTGTCTAAGGGTTCAGGTCGTTACGTGTTCAGGCTGCCCGTTCCTCGATGCGCATCAGGAACGGCAGACCGTGCTTGATCTCGAGCAGGCAGACTTTTCCGCTGCCCATCTGCGCGAGGTGCTCCAGCAGCGTCACGACCTCTTGCTTGAGGATGAAGTCATCTTGGTCGCGCTCAGGCCTGGGACCGCTCTGTCCGCCCAGCTTGATCTCGCGCTCGATGACCGTGTCAGGGGTGAGTTCCGGCTCGCCGTCGCGGACCGGAATGTTGGTGATGCGGCCGAAGTTGATGTCCTGCATCAACTCGATGAGTCGCCGCTTCGGTGGGGTGAGATGTGCTTTACTTGTCTGGTTCATGCCGAACCTCCTTCATTTCTGGACCGACCGGGAGACAGGTCCGGCATGAATTTCCCGGGTGGCGGTCGTGAACTCTTTGTGTTCACCAGACCTGTCACCCTGCTTTGGCGAATTTTCGTTACGACCCCGAAAAACGCCCTGGCTCAAGGAGGAGGAAAGCCCGTAAGGCTCTGATTGGTGGTGGGTTTACAGAGGAAAATTTTTTTAACTTTTTTTGCCCGGCCCCAGTGAAATTTCACCGGGCGGGCCTCCAAGACGCAAAAAGCCCCGATCCAGAATCCTGAATCGGGGCTTTAATTTCGCTTGGATATTAAGGGTGGTCAGTAGACCTCGGCACCTTCCGGGAGGATGCGGAACTTGCATCGGTAGGTCTTTGTATCCTTGACCCATTCGATGGGATCATCATCGAGCCGGAAGAATTCACGCAGGTGCTTCGACAACTCTTGCTTTTGTTTCTTCAGTTTGTCCGAGGCGTATCGGCTGTGCCAGTCGATCTCGCCACTGGAGTTGGCAAACCCCTCAAGCAATTTCCATTGCTCGGTTGGATTGCCATTCTTCCTGCTCGCCATTCCCATTTGCGTATAGGTGTATCGACCGCTCTGGTCTCCCGCCCATATTGTGACGGTATGGCCATCGCGGAACTGAATCTTGATTTGTGGCCATGTGGTGCCCGGCGGTGTCATGAAAAACACTGTGCCGCCTGAATCCGGCCCAGGCACCTGATCGATAAGGGGAGCGAATATCTCAGTCTTGTCCCGACAGGTCAGGAGTCGTGGCGCATCACCCAGGTACAGATCTTCGTTCAGCGCGACGAAAAGGCTGTCTTTCTGCGCCAGCAGTGTTTCAACTGCAGGACTCAGATGAAGGCGCGTGGGCGCTATTACAACAAAGGGTTTGGGGGTCGAAAGGCATAATGATCGGACGACCTCTACCAGCGCGTCCTTGCTGTCCTGCATTGTCAGCACAACGGGGAAGTCCATCCCAGCCGTGGGTATGAAATCGCCCAGTCTCCATGTGTGGGGCAGGCCATCGAGTTTTGCCTCTCGGTGTTCAATTCCCATGGCCGTGCAGATAGCGCCATTGATGGCTGACTGCTTGAGCCGGTAGATCAGCGTCTGCCGTGGAGAGAGTTGGATGGCCGCGTGTTCTTTTTCGATGCAGACGGCTCGGATGTCGGTCTTCGCATGGGTGATCACACTACGTGGGCATCCCAGGCCACATTCCGTCGGGCAATCCACAGCGGTCGCGTGATTCTTGGTCAGTTGAAGAAAATTGTCCCGAAACAATGGATACCGGTCCCAACCGGAGAGCGCCTTATCCCAATCGAACAGCGCCGCCGACTTTCCAGGCAATGTCTCCAGGTATGCCCAGAAGGGGTCACTCATCCGAGGCCCCTCCGGCTCCGACAATAAAGCCCCTGAGTCCGAGCCAGCGCTCGATAACCTCGGCATCACCATCCCGCTTGAATTGCGCTCGGTTACCTGAACTCAAGGTGACCGACCTGGGCGTCTTGGAACCGTCGAATTTGATCTGGAAGCTCGCCTTGACGATCTTGCCTCCAGCGGGAAGGGTCTTATCCCGATCTCGGAGAGAAGCGAACATGTCCTCGGATCGCCGGATTTCTATATCCTTGTGTGCGCCACCCCAAAAAAACTGAACCTCTTTCAGTCTGACGTATTCAATGCCTTCCACGTCGTCACAAAGAAGCGCTTCTTCCCCGATCTGCCGTAGTGGCTCGAGGTCGAATCGGCTGCGCTCGCTAAAGAACTCTTCGTTGCCGAACAGATGCAGCCCGAATTTCTTCCGGTAGAGCTCCTTCTCGCCCTTGGTTTCGGCGTTCATGCGGATCTCCCCAATGACGGGGTTGTAGGTAAGCACGTCGAATTTTTCAGGGCGGAAGTACTGACTGGTGGACTCACCGGCCTCAATGACCGCCTCACGAGCATAGGGCTTCCCGTGGCGCACGAGGAACCATGTGTGGCCTTCTTTCGGATAAACGAACACCTTGGAATACTTGCCCCGACGCTTCTTAGAAAACCATTCGTCAAGATCGGCTTCAAGGGCCGCGAGGGTTTCCTCCGATGGCAGCACGAAATCTGGCAGCGGGTTTTTCTTGGTCTTGAAATACTCGAAGGACCTGACGTTCATGAAGAACTGTTCGGCGTGTACCTTCTCGATGATTTCCCGATCAGCCATCCAGACCTGTATAGCCAAGTCTGCCGGTGCGGCGTTCTCCCCAATTTCCACGTCGATGTCCGTTCCAGCGATCTCATCCTGAATGGAGTCGAATCCTTCAGGAGTCGAAACTTCATTTACATAGAACAACGCCTCTGCAAGGTCGTCTGGAGTTGAGCCGTCCGGGGTCAGCAAAATGTGACTGAGCGCGTTGTAGTCCAGGCCATCTTCCTGCTGGACTGGTGGCAACTCTACGCCGCGAGCTGAAAAATAGGCGGCATGAGGCTCCAGAAAGGCAATGAGATGCTTCCTGTCGATTCGCCGGAGCATTTCCGGCTTCGAAAAGCGGCGTAGGTTGAAAGTTGCCATCAAATACTCCTGTCGTTTTATCGTTACTCCTTGTTGTCTTTATCCTTTTTTACATCAATATCCGTCGGTGAACAACAACAGCAATTCGCCGCAGTTTTTTTTGGAGGCGAAATTTTATCTTCATTTGAATCGACTTCTTCAAGCTCCAGAGAGCAACAAGAGGATTTTTGTCCGAAGATTTTTTTGAAAAAGCTGGTCTTTTTTTCGTCTTGCATGGTTTTCTCCTTAAAAATTAGAGGATTGTGTTGAATACGTATCCGCCCACAACTGCTGTTGTCCAGATGACAATGACGATTGCGCCAACCAAACGTTTTCTAAAAATACTTGCCAGCATAGCCATTTCGGGTATCGCCATGCCTGCGCCGCCGATAATTAGAGCGATAACCGCTCCCATGCTCATGCCTTTTTGCGACAAGGCCAACCCAATCGGGATGGCTGTTTCGGCCCTGATGTAAAGCGGGACGCCAATACTGGCCGCGATAGGAATAGCAAATGGGTTGTCTGGACCGGCTATGTTTGTCACGAAGTCTTGAGGAATGTATCCGTAAATCCCAGCACCGATTGCGACACCGACAAGAAGATAAATGAGGACCGCTCTAAAATCGCCCCAGGCGGAGATAAATGACGCTTTTAACTTAGCCGAAAAGTTTAAGGGGTTTTCGGATTCACCGGGTGCGCCACAACAACTCGGTTTGACCCTGACCTTTTTAACGTAGTTCGCCCCACCGATTTTTTCGAGAATAACGCCGAATAGCATCGACCCCCCAAAAGTGACTCCGAAATAGAGTAAGCACGCTTTTATCCCCATCAGTGCCCAGACCATACTGATAATGATGGGGTTGAGCAGAGGTGAAGCGATGACAAATGACATAACCGGCCCAAATGGTGCCCCGGCATTCAGCATGCCAAGCGTCATTGGTATAGTTGAGCATGCGCAAAAGGGGGTGAGCGATCCAACCACGGCACCCAAAAAGTTGCCCCATATCCCCCGACGCGAGAGCCACTGTCTGAGTTTTTCTTGCGGTATATACGTTAATACCAAAGCAACAATCGTGCTGATGCCCAAAAAAAGCACCGTCAATTCTGCGGTGATGATCAAAAAATATTGAATGGTACTGATCAGGTTGTTCATTCCAAAATTCTCCATTATGGTTGACATCGTCAACTTTAAGCGCAAAAAAATCAGCCCTTCAGGGCAGTTGCCATTGCCTTGAGCATATTAACGGTGTCTGCCACTGAGTGCTCCGGCATCTTTGCGGCAATGGTATGAAATTGCTCCATGTAACGTGTATTCGCGGACGACAGGACACGTTCTCCGGACTTTGTTATTTCCACGCAGCAGATCCTTGCATCTTCATGGGATTTAATCTTCTGGACATATCCTTTCTTTTCAAGCCGGTTAACAATTCTGGTTGCACCGCTTTTTGTAAAGCCAAGCGAATAACCGACATCTTGTACGGCGCATTGAGATGTGGTGGAGATTTTGTCCAGTGCTATGAATTCCGGCATGGTAAGGTTTTCGCAGCATTCGCCATTCAAACCCTTGGGGCCAAAATGCCAAGCAATCTCGATTAATGCTCTGCTTATATCCGAAATCGTGCTTTGCGTCATGTAACCTCCATTTGAGTGAATCGCCTTAAGGCCCTTGTCGAACCTTTATGCAATGTCGAACGGTAATATAGCTCTATTGGTTGACGATGTCAACCACTTTTGAGAAATAATCTCACACCTGATTTCCGACACTTCCATGAGCCCCTCGGTAGGTAATGCCTGAAGAAAGCCGGTTTGAAGCCGGACGAACAGTTAGAAACCAGATAACCGACCAGAGGCGGAGCTGAGGCGGTTGTGGGTGCCATCGAACGCGCATCCCGACCGCCACCGTTTTCTGGCATCCACACCATCCAGTCCCCCGGTCCCACCGGAGGTGTTCGATGTTGGATGTCCAGGAAATGAATGATGGGCCGGGGACGGATGACCTTGGCGAAAACGGCAAACCCGGCCGCTTGTCGGGTGAGGCGAGGCTCCAGTCAGCCGCCTCCATTCTGGCCACGGCGATCCTGCGCCGAAAGGCAAAAAATGCATGTGTGGGCAATGAGTTAGAGGTTTTCGAAGATTCTTCCCCTGTGCTCGGAGAAGGACTTGATTCATTGCCGGAACAGAGCATTCATTCATGACAACTCGTCCGGAAACCAAAATAAGGAGTTGAAAATGAATGAGTTACAGAACGCCGCCACCGGCGGCAAGAATCAGGACCGAACCCGAAACTCAGTCCTTCGGCAGATGGCCCTGCTGCAATCCATGTCCCTGGAACAGCTCCGGGAAAAATGGCTCGACCTCTACGGAGAAGAGCCACCCCAGTACAAGAAACAATTCCTCATCAAGCGGCTGGCCTATCGCATCCAGGAGCTTTTCTACGGCGGGCTGTCCGAACAGGCCAAGGTCCATCTCCAGCAGGCCGCCAAGGAGGACCCGGTCGCCACTGTCAATCGACGCATCCCAGAAGAGCGGAAATCGAACGAAGCGATCCTGCCCGGGACCAGACTGGTGCGGGTCTGGAACGACCGGCGCTATGAGGTGATCGTCCTTGCCGATGGCTACGAGTTCGAAGGCCGCACCTTCCGGTCGCTCAGCGCGGTGGCCAGGGAGATCACCGGGACCAGGTGGAACGGCAAGGTCTTTTTCGGACTGAAGAAGGTTTACGGCAGAAAAGCCGAGGGAGGTTCGGATGCTTGATAACAGCAATGTCGCGCCGGGCAAAAACAAGACCCTGCGCTGTGCCATCTACACCCGCAAGAGCCACGAGGAAGGTCTCGAACAGGAGTTCAACTCGTTGGATGCGCAACGGGAATCGGCGGAACACTATATCGAAGCCCAGAGGATGCGTGGCTGGACGGCTCTGCCGGATCGCTACGACGATGGTGGATTCTCGGGTGGAAACATGGAGCGCCCGGGGCTGCGTCGCCTGCTGGCGGACATCGATGCCGGGAAGATTGACGTGATCGTGGTCTACAAGGTCGACCGGCTGTCCCGCTCGCTGCTGGACTTCATGAAGATGATCGACCTCTTCAACGAGAAGGGTGTCAGCTTCGTCTCGGTCACCCAGCACTTCAGCACCACCGACCCCACCGGCCGAATGTTTCTCGGCATCCTGATCACCTTCGCCCAGTACGAGCGGGAGGTCATTGCCGAACGCATCCGGGACAAGGTGGCGGCCGCCAAGCGCCGGGGGAAATACTGCGGCGGCGTACCCATTCTTGGATACGACGTCGACCGGAACAACAAGAAGCTGCTGGTCAACCCGGATGAAGCCAGGACGGTGCAGTACATCTTCCGCCGATTCATCCAGATCGGCTCGGCCAAGAAGCTGGGCCAGGAATTGAACGAACAGGGATACCGCACAAAAGCCTGGACCACCAAGAAAGGCAAGGTTCGCGAGGGCTCAGAATGGAATACAGGCCACATCTACCGGCTGCTGAACAACCGGGTCTATATCGGCGAGATTGCCCACAAGGATCGCAGCTACCCCGGTGAGCACGAAGGGATCATCGACCGGGCGACCTGGGACAAGGTGCAGGCCATCCTGGAGGACAACAAACCGGTCAAGGTTTCCATGGCAAGAACCAAAATGGTCGCCCCGCTGAAAGGCGTCATCCGCTGCGGCCACTGCGGATGCTCGATGGGACCGACCTACGCCCGCAAGAACGGCCGCCACTACACCTATTACATCTGTCAGAAGGACAGCAAGCGGACCGTGAGCCGGTGCCCCCTCAAACGGATTCCCGCCGGGGACATCGAGCAGGCGGTAATCGAGCAATTGAGCGCGGTGTTCCGCACGCCGACACTGGTAGCCAAGACCTACTTCGCGGCCCGGGACATAGAGCAGGCGGAGCGGGAGCGGCTGTTCAAGCAGAAAGCCCAACTCGAGATGGAGCTGTCGCAGGCGCGGGAGCAGGCACTCGAACTGATGAAACCTGGCAGCGATCATCCGGGCAAGGCCGAGATGCTGACGACGGTCAACCGCCAGGCAGTCGAGCTCTCGAAACAACTGACCCATGTGAGCGAGCGCTGCAGAGCTTACCAGGGGAACAGCATCACGGAACAGGATGTGTCGGAGGCCTTCCAGAATGTCGAGGGCTTCTGGGAAGACCTTTTCCCGGTGGAGCGGAATCGCCTCATCCGCCTCCTGGTGGACAAGGTGGAGATCCGCGAGACCGGAATCGACATGGAGCTGCGCACCAACGGATTGACAACGCTCATCGCCGAACTGGCCGGTCTGGCATGCGAAGTCACTGAACGGAGGGCAAGCCGATGAAAATGAAGCCGACCATTACCGTAGCCGACAACGGCAACCTGCAGATCCACATCCCGATGCTGATCCGGCGCATGCGCGGCCGCAAGACGGTCATCGCTCCCCAGGCCCTGGATGGGGATATCCCCGGGGCGCAGGAGCCGGTGCAGTCCGCCGTCCTCCAGGCGCTGGGAAGGGCCTTTTCCTGGGCCGACATCCTCGAATCCGGGCAGATCAAGTCCATCAGCGAGCTTGCCCGTACCCTCGACGTCGATGGCTCGTATGTGGCCCGCATTCTCAAGCTGACGACCCTGGCCCCCGACATCGTCGAAGCCCTGATCAACGGCGAGGAACCAAACGGGTTATCGCTGGCCAAGCTGACCCAGACCTTTCCCGAGGACTGGGCCGAGCAGCGCCGCCAGTTCGGCTTCGCCACCGACTGACGACCGGACCGGAGACCGCCCCAGAGAGCCGACCATCAGCGTCGGCTTTTCTTCTTTAGGGGGCAGGAAGCCGGAGTTGACCGCGCTTCTTTTCATGGCCGAGGCGGGCGATTTCGAAAAAAACGTCCGGTTGCGGCATCGAACGATGACCTAAGACAACCGCCCAAAATGGCAATCAGCCGCAAACCCTTATCAATCAGGGATGTAGCTTTCCGGACGAGCTTCGGACTTGGTCCGGAGAAAACAGAGAATCAGGGGCCAAACAGAGAAAGAAAGGCTGGAAGATGGGGAGAATCGATGGTGCGGAGAGGTGCTTCGGAAAGATGTGAAACAGGCGCAAACCCTTTAGAAACAAGGGGAAAAAGAAAACCCGTCACCCCGGAGAATGACCCCAGAGAGACGGGTTTGTCTTTTCTAAATGGTGGAGGGAACGCCGACCTACCGCAAATCAGTCTCAAAGCCCGCGCTCCTCGTAACTCCCTGATAATAAACGCCGAAGTCATTTCACACAACAACTTCCCGACAACCCGACCAGAGAAACGAATTTCTCCCCTGATTTCCCGGCACCGGACGAGGGTTACGGGTTTGCAGTAAAACCGGATACCTGGCGTCGAGCAGCAACAACTTCGAATCCAGTTTTCGGACGCCGGTTCGGTTCCCAAAACGGGAATCGAATTGGCCTATGCCTGCCCGCCGAAAACCGTGCTGATCAGGTAGGCCGTATAGCCCACGTAACAGACCAGCAGCACCGCGCCCTCGATGCGGTTGATACGCCCCGGTCCCCGGAATCCATAGCCGATCACGAACAGCGACAGGGTCAGTGCGGCCATCACCAGCATGTCCCGGTTGAAGACTTCCGGCCCTACGGCCAGCGGATGAATCGTACCGGCGATCCCCACAACCGCCAGGGTGTTGAACAGGTTGGAGCCCAGGATATTGCCGAGAGCGATATCGTGTTCGCCCTTCCTGGCTGCAATGATTGACGAGGCCAACTCCGGCAGAGAGGTGCCGACCGCAACGATGGTCAGGCCGATGATCAGGTCACTGACCCCGAATCCGTGAGCAATTTCCACCGCGCCCCAGACCAGGATACGAGAGCTGACGATGAGCAGCGCCAACCCCACTACCAACCAGAAGACCGCACGGCGGATCGGCATGGTGCGGACGTCCAACTCCTGCTCCATCTCGCTTCCCAGCGCATCCTCTTTCTTTTGCATCCCTTGCCAGATGGTCCAGGCCATTAAACCGCCGAACACGGCAAGCAGCACGATGGCATCAAGCCGGGTGATCTCGCCATCCCAGAGTTGCCATGCCGCCAGGGCGGTCACCGCCGTCAGGATGGGCAGTTCCTTGCGCAGCACCTGCGAATGTACGGCGATGGGGCTGATCAGCGCCGTGATCCCCAGGATCAGGGCGATGTTGGTGATGTTTGAGCCGTAGGCGTTACCCAGCGCGATACCCGGGTTACCCTGCGAGGCGGCCAGTGCCGATACCACCATCTCCGGCGCGGAGGTACCGAACCCGACAATCACCATGCCGATCAAGAGCGGCGGCATGCCGAAATGGCGAGCGGTAGAGGCCGAGCCCTCCACAAAACGGTCGGCGCTCCAAACGAGGAGCGCCAAGCCAAAAAATACAGCGATGAAGGCCAGTGTCATACGAAATATTAGCCCCTCAAGCGAGTTCCCAGCGGTCAACAAGAACTTCAAGCAGGTCTTTTTGCCGTTGATCGACAACAGATGGTGTCCATTCAGCGGTTTTAAGAACCTGCGTCGTCAGAACGTATGACGACACCCCTCGCTTCCCGCCAAAGTACGCTGTCTTCTTGGTGTCGAAATCAAAGTTTTGTGCTTTCGAGTTCCGCTTCTGTGTAAGGGGTACAAGGTTCGCTATGCGATGTACCCAGTTCTTCCGCCCGTCTGGATCGGGCCATAACTTCGCCCATTCGCTCCCGTCGCTGACGGTTTGCGGGAGAACGTGCTCGATAGTCAGTAGGGTTGGATCATAGGTTGCGGCTCCATCTGACAGGAATGAATCCAAGCGCAGGATAAGGTAATTGCGGCGGCGAGCCGTCAACTCATAGATCTTGCCATCAAGGGCTTGTTTCATCTCATCGATTTCAGCCTTGGTCAGTTCGACGCTGACAGCAGGTGCATCCTTTGAATGCGGGGCTTGCAGGGAAGCAATAACCTCTGCATAACGTTCGATGCGTTGATTCACGTTTTTTGCGCAGATGTGCAGATAGGCCGCCAGGCGCTCCAACTTTGTAAAGAACCACAAAACGTATTCCGGGTGATCTTTCTCCTGTGAAAGGAAGAGGATCGCTGGCGGCAGCCAATCGGAGTTATCGATGCGATTCAGCCATTTCAGAAGACGATTCACGTCCTCAGCATTTTTCGTGGACACATATTGCTGTGATTTTGCGATGAGGTATGAATCGGCGTAGGGCTCCAGGACTTTTTCAATCAGGTCTTCCGGCGTGGCAACCACGCTCAGCACATGCTCCTTGAACTCCTCAAGTAGCGCACGCTTGGCCTTTTCCCGAGCATAAATCATCCGGATGTGTCCAAACAGGTCATTGAAACCATTCCTGCCGGTTTGAACTTCGAGTTCCTCCCATTTTTCAGTGAACTCATCCTGACGCGCCGGGGGAATTCGCCCAATAACATCAGCCTTAACAATATCGGAAGGGAGCAAATCTAGGCCTCGGTTGTTCAGCACTGAGAACACCCTGAAGGCGGATTGCTGGCTTGGCGTTGAAACCGCCACCAAAAAGCACCGTTGAACCAGAAACGCGCCAAAAGCACATAGCTTGTCGGCGTCACTGCCGAAGGTATTTTTAAGTCTGTCCAGCAACAGGCGACTGTTCGACTGAATATTCTTCTGAGATTCGTTGTCGAGACCAGCAGGATCAAGGCCGAGCAGGGTATCAAAATCAAGAGACTGAACGTGTTTCGTAAAAAACTCACGGTCTCTTTCTCGGAGAGAAAGCCTCGGTTTAGGCTTCAGTCCCTGGGAGGCACGTCCTGGCTCCCTTATGTAGTTCTCGAAGTCACTCCTCAGATCGCCCGAAAGATTTGACGTTATCGATGAGAGGAGAATCGTCAGCGTCGTTAATCTCTGCTGACCATCAATGACCTCAGAGTAAGGCTTTCCTTCTTCTTTGATCAGAACAATGCTGCCGAGGAAATAAGTGTCTTCCTTCTCGCGGACGTAAAAATCATATAGGTCGTCAAACAGCTCGGACGCCTGGTCCACTGTCCACGCATACGGCCTCTGATACGACGGTATGACATAATCAAAGTCGGAGCTGAATATTTTCGAGAGAGGATATTCGGCACCACTGATTTTCTTGCTCATCTTGTCTCCTTGTTATTAACCATCTTCTCGAAATTCCAGCTCCGCTAAACTGGGACGACGCTGCCGCATCCAGGCCCGGATATCTGGCTTCTGCCACCGGTTTGAGGCGTTACCTGGATCTGCGTGCTGATCCGCTCCTTCAAGGCGGGCACGTGCGAAATGACGCCGATCAGTTTGCCGTCCTGCTGCAGGCCCGCGAGGGTTTCCAGGGCGGTGTCGAGGGCTTCCTCGTCCAGGGTGCCGAAGCCTTCATCCAGGAACAGCGAATCCACACGGACATTCTTGCTGGCCATATGGGACAACCCAAGCGCCAGGGACAGGCTGACGATAAAGCTCTCGCCGCCGGAAAGATTCTTCGTGGACCGAATCTCTCCAGCCTGATAGTTGTCGACCACGTTGAGCTCAAGGGGCTGAGCATCGTCTCGGGCCAGCAAGTAGCGGTCGGTCATTTTCTGCAATTGCCGGTTGGCGTGACCAATCATCATTTCGAAGGTCAGCCCCTGGGCAAAATTGCGGTACTTCTTTCCGTCTGCGGAGCCGATCAATTCGTGCAGGTTTTCCCACCTGCGGCACTCTTTTTTCTGGGCCTCGATAGCTGCCTGCTTTTCCTTTATCAGCTCTTTAGCGGCCGCATTTTCACTCAACTTGTGCTTGAGACCGGCAATGATGTCCCGTAGCTCTTTCAGGGCCTCCTCTTGCTCTTTGAATTGGGGCTCGAGCTCTTCCAGCGACTTGTCGGTGACCTTGCGGGCCATTTCCGTAGCCAGGCGCGTTTCCCGATCCTTCTGTCTGGCCTTCAGATCCGTTTGACGCTCATCCAGATCCTTGGCCGTGGCTGTCAGCTCCGCCCGAGCTTCAGAGGGTATTATGGCCGCCAGGAACTGTTCTTCGTTTGAAAAGCCAACAGGCGCGAGCGCTGCGGAGAATACTGTTTCAAGCCTTCTCAGTTCCGGCTCTCGTTGATCGATGCGTTTCTTCAGAGATTCGACATGGGCCTTCGCGGTATTCCATTTTTGTTGGAGCTCATTGTGCCGGTCTCTGGCTTGTTTTTCGGCACCTTCGGCATCCGAAATCGCCTTGTTTAAACGGCGCTCCTCATCGTCCGGATTCTTGTCGCCGTACAGTGCATTGCGCTCATCACTTCCAGCGACGAGTACCTTTTTCAAGGTCTCCAGGCGTTCCAGCTTTTCGGTCAGGGCGGTGCTTTGAGTTTCGATAACCGCATCCAGCCGCTTCACCTCGCTGTCGATGTCGGAAATTTGTTTTTCGATGTCCGCCTTTTTCTTGACCTGGGCCTGCCACGCCTTCAGCCGCGCCTTGAGGGTTTCGATCAGTGATGAAATGTCGGTTTCAGGGATGTCCGCAATACCAAGCGGCTGGAGCTTGGCAGAGACAGACTGCCTGCGTTCGGCAAAATCGGCACGGAGTTTCACCAGGCCGTCCTTCACCTCGGCCAGGGCTTTCTCGGCAGCCTTCTTGTCATTAGCCGCTGCTGACTCCAGCTTCTCAGCCTCCGTCAGGTTCTTACGGGCTAGGTTTTCAGCTTCTTCGAGTTTCTTGATGGCGGCTTCCTGATCCTCGGCTTTGCTGATCAGGCTGGCCAGGGAATCGATCTTCCGTTCGGTTTCATCGGGGACGGGTACATTCCCTTCCGCGAAGGGGTGTTCGGTTGCGCCGCAAAGAGGACAGGGCTTGCCGTCTTCCAGTTTTGCCCGGTGATCTTCAAGCTCCGCAATTTTGGTCAGGAAGGCCATTTCTCGCAGCAGGGTTTCCTTCTCGGTGCGATATTCCCGCAACAAGCGGTCTCCCAGCAACTGGCTCAATGCATCTTTGCTCTGCTGAAGCTGTTTTAAGGCGTCCTCCAGTTCCTCCTTCCGAATGCCGGATTGCTTCTGACAGTCGTCGAGTGACTTTGTCGCCAGTTCCAGAGTCGTATTGGCCGCTTCTTGAGCAGCCTCTTTTTGAACGATTTCATTTTGTTTGGAGAGCAGGCCGCCGATCTGTTCTTCAACGCCAGCCAGACCACTTATCAGCCATTCATCCTGTGCATGCTCCTTGAGATAGCCGTCCACAAGATCCAGCGTCTCATGAGCCTTGGAGCGTTTGTCCTGCTCTTCGAGCCGGGCTTTTTTGTCTGCATCAATTTTTGCCGTAGCCTTCTTGCAGCCCTCATCCTCTTCCGATACAGCTTTTTTCTGATCGGAAAGTTTCTGATCGAGGGAGCGAACCTTCTGCAATGTAGGCGCGGCGGCTTTCAGCTCTTCTTTGGCCCGAGCGGTTTGTTGCTCAGTCGATTTCAGTGCCTCGGCCTGTTCCTTGGCAGAGGATTCCAGTCCAGGAAGAGCCTCTTCCTCGGCTTTCAAGCCTGCACTGTCATCCGCCTGTTGTTTGCGGGTAGCAGTGAGCGTTGCGTATGCGCCGTCCAGTGAAGCGGCGCTCAAAGCCCGGCCCAGCTTTTCACGGTCCGGTTTGAATGCCTCGATATCGCCCTGCAGCTTGCTCGCTTCATCGGCCAGGTTGATGATTTCCTTCTTCAGTCCATCGATGGTGGTGAGCCAGGCAATGGCCTTCCCGGTTTCAACGGCCCTGGCGGAAAGGTCTGTCTCTTCCTTCTGCTTTGCTTCGAGTGCCTGCCCGATCTCTTGTTCCTGCTCCGGGTCAAGAATCACGATACCTGCCGTTTCAGCCTGGAGCAGGTTCAGTTTTTCCCGCTCCTCACGTTGGCGCTCATGGACACGGATGGATATCTGGCTGTAGATCTCTGTGCCCGTTATCTGCTCCAGGATCGGAGCCCGATCATCCGGTGCCGCCTGAAGGAACGCGGCAAAGCCGCCCTGGGCCAGCAACATGGAGCGGGTAAAACGGTCAAAGTCCATGCCGGTAGCGGACTCGATCTGGTCGGCTACACCTCTGATCTTGGATTCGAAAATCTCGCCGGAATCGGCATTGGCAATTTCGTGCTTCGGGGCCTGGAGTTCGCCATCCGGCTTCTTGCGCGCCCGGTGTTGGCTCCAGTGACAGCGGTAACGCCCGGTCTGGGTTTCGAAGGTCACCTCGGCAAAACATTCGCCGGTCTGGCGGGACATGATTTCGTTTCCGCTCTTGGTGACCTTGTTCAGGCGAGGCGTCCGCCCATAAAGGGCGAGGCAAATAGCATCGAGGATGGTGGTCTTCCCCGCGCCGGTGGGGCCGGTGATGGCGAAGATGCCGTCAGACGCGAAGGCCGGATGCATCAGGTCGATTTGCCATTCGCCGACCAGTGAGTTCAGATTCTTGAAGCGTACCTGCAGGATTCTCATGGACAGCCTCTCTATTCCGCCTGCACGTCGTCTTCATAGAGAGACGAGACCGTTTCCTGATAGGCCCGAAGCAGCTCTGGCCGCTGCTCTTCGGACACGTCATGGATGGCGAGGCATCGTTCGAACACGTCGTTCACGTTCAGGTCGTCGAGCGTTTCCTCTTCATGGATTTGTCTCAGAACACGTTCAATGATGCGGTTGTTCTTTATCCGGAGAATTTCCATTTGGGTGCCGGAAATCGCTGCCTCCAGGCGTTCACGCAGGTCGCCAATGACTTCAGTGCCGTCGTAAATGACTTCGAGCCAGCCTTGGGAGCCCGTTGCCGTCAATTCAAGGATGCGGCTTGAGATGCCGTCCCAGTCACCCTTGACGCGTTCGAGCTTTTGAAACACCGGTACGTCGATCAGCTGTACCGATGCAGCCGTGCTGTGGAACTCAACCTGGCAAACGCTCTTCTGCTGTTTTGCCTCTCCGAACCCCATGGGCAGAGGAGAGCCGCTGTACCGAATGGTCTCAAGGCCGTTCACCTTTTGCGGGACGTGGAGGTGCCCCAGCGCCAGATAGTTGAAGCAGGCAGGAAAAATCCCGGCAGTCACGTGAGCCAAGGAGCCGACATAGAGTTCGCGCACGCCATCACCATCGACGGTTTGTCCACCTGCGGTGAACAGATGTCCCGTGCCAACGATGGGAATATTGGCTCCGAGTTCCTCGCGCTTCTGCTCGGCCAAGGCGGCGACGGCGGCGTAATGAGTGCGGATGCCGTCAATCAGCTTTCGTTCCTTGTCCTCAACACTCTCACCAGCCTCCGCAACGCGGATATCCCTGTCGCGGAGGTAAGGTACGGCGCAGACAATCAATTCAGGAACGTCCTGCTCATTACGGAGCACCAGCACTTCGTCTTCCGGGGATTCCGTGCTACTACCGACCACGTGCACATCAAGGGCTTTGAGCAGCTCCTTGGGAGCATTGAGAAAGGACGGGGAATCGTGGTTGCCCGCGACAACAACAATATGCCGACAAGATGAGGCGGCCACCCGGCACAGGAACCGGTAATAAAGCTCCTGGGCGCGATTGCTCGGAGCGCTGGTGTCAAAGACATCACCCGCCACCAGCAATGCATCAATTGCATTCTGCTGAATCGTCTCAGCCAGCCAGGTCAGAAAAGCCTCGAATTCCTCGTAGCGTTTTCTGCCGTAAAGGGTGCGGCCGATATGCCAGTCGGATGTATGGAGCACTCTCATACTGCTACCCAGTCACCGCTGAGGTGGGGCGTTTCGCGTATTCCTCACGCCAGTTTTTCAATGAAGTCATGTCGGCCAACAGATCGTCTGGCTTCGGCAGCTCCACAGGTGATTCTGTTGGTTGCGAGTGTTCAAACCCTGAGTATTTGGTCATGAGCGAATCAAGGAGATTGCAATCCGCGTCCTTCAATTTGGCCAGATCCTTGAGCTTCAACGTATGGACCGGTCGTTGGAATCTTTGGACCACCCCGCACAGCAGATCATTTTCAATAGAGCGCTCCACCAATGTCCTGAAGTCGCTACATATCGACTTCAGCAAGATTTCGGCATGTTCAAACTCGCCGTTTTCACTCGCCTTCTTTGCATCCTGATACCGCTGATTCATGAGTGTGTTCAGGGCGGATTTGATGTCGCTCTGTGAAAGTGGAATGGGAGCGGGCTCTCCGGTCCCCCAGTCCGCAGAGCGAATGCTCACCACATCGGGCTTGATGGTCTTTTTCTCGGCAAAATGCCGGACCGTTCCCAGCAAGGACAGGCGGTGAGTAAAGACTATGACCTGTTTTTCCTGAGACAACTCGATCAGTCTTTGAACCACGGCCTCCTCATAGCTTTGGTCCAGCGAGGATATTGGATCGTCAAAGATAAACGGGGCCTGGTTGCTCTTGCCGGTGACGTCGGCCAAGAAAGCCGCAATGGAAACGATCCGATTTTCTCCCTCGCTCAGCACATCGGCGAGCCCATTCTGAGAAGCCCCTTGAAGCTGGAGCTTATGAAGGACGCGGCCTTTGGAGACTTTTGACTTCACGAGCTCGACTTTCACCTGAGACGCGCCCAGGGCCTTGAGCTCTGCATTGAACCTTTGCACGAACGCATCCGTGATCAAGGCTTCTGCCAGCTCCCCTTTCTTCTGGGATAGGGCTTTGGTGTTGGTCGACTTCTTGGCTTCCTGAATCTGATTCAGCAGCTTCAATCGGGTGACTTCTTCATCAATGGCGGCGCGGTGTTCAGACAACCACTTTCTGGTCTGCAGGCTGTTTAGCTTCTTCTTGATCTCCTCACGATTATCGCTTTTGGCGTCTTCGTCATATTTTGCCGCGAGTTCACCGAGGTTTTTCGACTGGGCGTTGGCTTCTTCGATCCATTTCGGTGAGAGCAGAGGGTCGGGAATGGCTTCTTCGGAATCGATCCCAGGGAGTTGGTCTTTCCTGGTCTGCAATTGAGCAAAGAAATCCGTCACTTGGCTGGCGACTTCATCCTGTGGAATGCCAGCAGCATCGATACGTGTCTTCAGCGTATCCGATGTCGGTAGCGCCTCAATAGTTTGACTGGCGGTCTCGTATTCCTTGGCCGCATCCGATGCGGCTTTCTGCATTTCGCCCTTCACGAAATTTTCGAAGGAGACCAACCGCTCCTTGGCCTCCTGGGTCAAGGTCTGGTGACACAGGACACAACGGGAACCATCAGCAACATTCGGGTACTCGGCTTGTTTGTAGGCAGCCGATACGGAGTAGTTCCGGGCCGCTTCCCAAAGTTCTTTCCAGACATCAGAGCCGATTCCTTCCAGCTCGCTGCCGGAGAACACCTTTTCCGCTGCCGTATCTGCCGCTGCCTTTTTGAGAATCGACTTCTTCTTGGCAGCAATGATCCGCCGGTAATTCTCGTCCGATAATTGCTCCAGATACTTTTGAGCATCCTGGACCAGAGTGTCGATATGCTGTTTCTGCTTTCTCAGCTGCTTCGCTTTTTCCGCCGGTGCCTGTTCGGCAAGACGCTGCTGCAGCGTTTGCATCTCGGTCTCGTCAGAGCTGCCAAACGAGCAATGCTTGTCGATGTCCTGGGTGCTGGTCTTGGCGCTGATGGCTTCGTACCAGATGCCTTCAGGAGTTATCTTCTTGTCAGCCGGGATATTCGGCTTTTTGGACTGGTGCCGGTTTGCCTCGGCATCCAGGGCCGATGCGACCTTTTCGCATGCGAGGATGAGCGAGCTGAAAAAGGATAATACCGGCGGCTCGTAGCTCACCTCGTCTTCGCTGCTGACAAACACCTTGCCAAACGAGGTGTCGAAAATGTCAACGCTGTTGAGGTCATCGCAGATACCTTGCCCAGACCAGGTATGAGTCTTCGGTACGCCGTCCTGCTCAAACGAAATGCAGGCTTTCTGTGCGGCAGCACCGGGCTTATAGACATTGCGGTGGAGGGTGCCCGTCTCGCGGGCTCCGCATACATGTTTGAGGAGTCTGACGTAACCGGATTTGCCTGACCCGTTGTTGCCATAAACAATCGTGATATTGCCCTTGCCAAACTCAAGTGGCTTTTTCGGAGCAAGGGCGTTTACTCCTTCGACATCACTGATTGAACACAAACGCAGGGAGCCTGCTGCGCCCGGGGAGAACGCGGTAGCAGGAAAGGAACAGGTCGTTTTGGGCAGCTTACCTTCGGATTCCTGCTGGCATAGGGTTGCGAGCTCAGAGACATCTTTGTCGGTAAGCTCAGACTGCTGGAGTAGCCGAGTAGCCGCGATCTGAAGCCACTGGGGGCGCTCTGAAAACCATTTGGTCAGTGATGCCGAAATCCCGCTCATATTATTCCCCCTCAGCTTCCCGCTTGTGTTTAATAAACGTCACCTCGAACGCCTTGCATGGCCGGTATTGCTGCAGGCGATTGGCGAAGGTAAAGGCATCGTTCATCTCATAGTGCTGGAAGATGTCGAGGCCGCGATCCAAGGAGATTTTCCAGCCATGGTCGGTCACGATGTGGCGGGCGTGGATCGTGCCGGTGCCGTCGAACTCCCAGGTGAAGTTCACGCCCACGCTGCTTGCGGACTCCTTCATCTTCTCGAAGTTGTCCTTCTGCTGTTCGCCTTTGAACTCGTCTTCCGTGGTCACCAGATGCACGGACACTTCCTCATCCGGGGCCTTGTGTTTGACCACGGTCTCCAAAAATTCCATGAAGTTGCGCACCTGGTAGAACAGGCGGATGTATGGATCGGTGACGGTGATCGTGGTCGCGCCCTTGAGATAAGGGCCGAGCAGCGTATCGAAGGAGAGGCCCTTCTGGTTCTCCTGGAATGTGAGGTGCTTTTCCTTGAGGACGGGCTCGGCCGGAGCTAGGGGTTCGGATGGACTTTGGGGCGAGTCCGGTTGCGCAGCTTCCAAGATTTCCCCGTCTTCACCCTCGGCGATGGTCTTGTGGTAGTAGCCGGGGTATTCCTCTTCTTCGAGCGTGGTGACAGGCTTGGCCTGGCCATCACTGTCTTGATAGGTAAAGCGGACGTTGCCGTAGGTGGAGTCGATGCGCATCAGTTGGTCTTTGACGCGCTTGCGGCCTTCAATCGCGAACCGCAGTAGTTCCTCGACCTCTTCCTTGGACGCCCCACCATGCGGGAAAAGGATTTTCATCAGGCCGGAGAACGTCTTGTTGATGCCATCGCGGTCCCGCGTCGAGATATCGGAGGAGAGGGAGAAGTGCTCCTTGTAGCGGTCCGAGTAATCGTGATTGCGCAGCGAGCGAAGGATCTCGGCCAGGTAATCCACCACGAAACCGTAACCACCGGAGAACATCTCGCCTCGGATGATGTCCACCTCCCAGCCGGGGATGTAGAAATGGATGCGATCAAGAAACGCGGAGTCGTAGAACTTGTCGGGCAGCTCGCAAAACAGGTCCGAGTGCTTGAGCATGTAGGGCACGGTGTGCTGGGTGTTGCCCACGAACACCATGGAGGCCTCCGCGCCCAGCGTCTCGACACCTCGCGAGAAGGACTTGTTGGCCATGTAGTTTTTCATGATGTCGACCAGGGCCTTATCCACGCGCTTTTGCTTTCCGGCAAACTCGTCGAAGGCAACACAGTCCCAATAGCCGACCAGGCCAATCTTTCCGGAAGAGTTGTTCACGAACAGCTTGGGAACCGTAACCTCGCCGCCGGAGATCAGGATGCCGTGGGGCGAGAACTCCGAGTAGATGTGGGATTTGCCGGTCCCCTTGGGGCCAAGTTCAATCAGGTTGTAGTTACGTTCGCAAAACGGGATCAGGCGGACCAGTTGGGTCAGCTTGCTGCGTTTGCCGAACATCTCCGGGTTGAAGCCGATGCTTTGCACCAGCAGGTCGATCCACTCGTCGGTGGTGAACTGTTTGCGGGCCTCAACATAGCCGTCGAAATCGAAATGGGAGAGCTGGATCGGCTTGAGGGTCGACAAGATCCAGGGACTGGCGCTTTTGTCTTCGGTGAACTCATATTCCAAATCGGCAATGCACCACACGCCACCGACCAAGAGTTTGGGGTGCTTTTTCACCGTTCCGGAATCAACCAAGATCTCCTTCAGCCCTAAGTTGGAGAACTGCGCCTCGTAGACATCCTTCTTGTCGTTCAGGTCAACGCTGATTTTGTCGATGACCTTGTAGCGCCCCTTTTCCTTGATGTTCGAGCGGACCAATCCGGCTTCATTCCGGTGCACATAATGCTTGGCAAGGATCTCCTTGACCGTCTCGATACCGGTCTGGATGGTCGGCTCGTCGCTGGTGGCGCAATACTGGCCCAGCAGATATTCCAGCACGTAGGAGGGAACGATGGCGTTGCCCTTGACCGTCTTGACGAGATCCTTGCGGACAACGAGTCCCGGGAAGTGTGTGTTGATTTTCTGGTCAAGTTCGTTCATCGATCACCCGTCCTTTAAAAGTCGAAGTCGCTGGTAAATGAGCGCCGCATCAAGTACCGGAGCGACTTGTATTCCTTGTAATGTGAAGTTCCGGCATGTTTTTCCTCCAGCCGCAGGATGACCTCCTGGCCGTTCGCCTCATCAGCCTTGCGGGTGAGCACGAAGCGCACCTGCAGCTCCCGCTCCCGGGGGTTGTCCGAGCTCAGGTCGAAAGTCAGGTCGTGGCTGTCGGAGATCAGCTCGCCCGCCTCGGTGTAGATGCCAGCCCGCAGCACTCGCGGCTGGATCTTGTCCGTCACTGGCCCGGCCTGGTACATGGTCACCGCCAGTTGCCCGGAGGTAATCACCGAGCTGGCTCCGCGCAGGATGTCCACCTCGACGGCGGTGACATCGCTCTGGCGCTTCTTGTTGATCTTGAGCACCGGGATCACCACCTCCTGCAACGATGCGCCGCCATGCACAAAGCGGCTGCCGGAGCCCTTCAGGCGCAGGCGGTTGATCGACTTGGGAATCTGCACCTCCACCTCACCGGCAAGGCCAAGTTGCTCGGGAGTGAACTTGTGCAGGCTGGATGCCTCGGCAAGCCCCTTGCCGAGCACGAAGCGGCGGTCCCGGAACAGAATCTGGTCGCCCTCGGCGTCGACCCCGGAAAAGTCGCTCTCGTCGATGGCGCGGTTCTGGTAGATGAAGCCATGGTCCGAGGTCACCAGCAAGTTGTTGGCGTTGGCCCCGGTCAGCTTCTTGATCAGGCGAATCAGCTCCTGCAGGGTCTCTTCCACCGCCTCGAAAACCCGCTCCTCGGATTCACGCTTGTCGCCGGTGGCATCGATGCGGTTGTGGTAAACGTAGATCACGTCGTGATCGCGCACCAGCGCCCGGCAGTCGTCGCCCTTCATGGCCATCAGTTCATCGGCCTTGCAGGCGGTAGCCCGTTGACTGATCGCCTGGCCAAGGATCTTGATGCGATTGGCCGTACCCTGGGAACTTTGTCCATCCACCAGCACGGTGCCGGTTTCGTTGTCGGTAATCGCCAACGCCTTGTTGGGCAGAAGCGCTGCCATGCCGAGCTGGGTGTAGCTGGGCAGCATCGACAGCGCCGGTTCCAGTTCGGCGCTGTAGCGGTCCTCCTGGCGGATCAGGCTCAGCAGCTCATCGCCGATCTCGTAGCGCATGGCATCGGAGATGATCACGCAGACCTTGTTGTCCTTGCGCAGGAACGGCCGAACCCAGTGTTCGAAAAACTCCTTCTGCTTGCGCACCGGGAAGGCTTCCCACTTCGATGCCGCGTCCACAAAGGTCTGGAAGCGGTCGCCCAGCTTCAGCAGGTAGTTATTGGAGTAGAGGTTTTCGATCTGTTCGGTCAGGCTGCCCATCAGCGACGCCTGTCCCGACATGCGCACATGGTAGGTGAACTTGCGGTAGAGCTGATCCAGCAGATACCAGAAGCGGCTGTAGCGCTGCACGCCTTCGGCCAGACTGTCCATTTCGAGCTTGGCCTCGCCCAGGGCGTGGGTAAACTGGGCGGCGTAATCGACCGCCTCGTATAAGTGGCGATATTCACGATACCAGTGGCCCTGCCGCCGCTGGCGAACCCAGATCGCCACGTCACCGCTGGAGGCCGTGCGGGCTGCCACTGCCCGCACCAGGTCGCTGATGATCTTCTGGTCGATCAGTCGGAAGTAATCCAGCTCGATCAACTCGCGGAAATCCCGCTTGGTCAGATCCTGCTCAATGCCAAGGACCTCGGCGCATTCCCCCGAGAGAGTCTCGAAGCCGCCTTCGAACTGACGGCTATCCTTCCAGCGCTTGAGGAATACCAGGGCGTCGCCGGTCAGTTTCACCTGGCCGTCGGTGCCCATGGCGTAGCAGGACTTGAACAGCTCGATGGCGAAGTCGCGGATGCCCGGCTCGTCGGACTTGTAGCCATAGCAGCGGGTCATCTGTTCCCAGAGGAAACCGTCCAGGCTGCACCGGCCAACCAGCTTGATCTTCTCGTCGCGACCGTCGGCCAGCTCCTGCAGCAGGTTTTCCACCACCGCATCCATGCGCGGCTCGCTGCCGGTGCATACCGCCAGCATCTTCAGGCGAATCTGCCCGGCGGTGTCGTCGGCTTTCAGCAGCTTCTTGAGGGCGTCCTTGCGCTTGATCGCCTGAAAGAACTCCGCATGGGCCTGCACCACATCCGTGAACTCCAGGCCGAGCTCCAGTTCGGAAAGCCAGATGGCCACCTGATCGGTGCGGAACTCGCCGTGGGCCAGCTGCACATCCAGCAGCCAGTTATCCAGATCGGCGGGTTGTGGCCCTTCACGGTAGAGCAGGAATTTCTGTTCCGGCTGCTCGCGCAGCAGCTTGTACTTTATGCCGTACTCGTTGTTGGTCAGCTCCAGCTTCTCGACGCCGGGAAGCTGAAGCGCCTCAAAGTCGTCGCGCAACTCCTGCTTGGCGTCGTACCAGAAGACGATCCGGTGCCGGTCAAAGAGTTTGGTCAGGGCCTGGGCTATGCGGTTTTCCATCAATGGCGCTCCTTAATCCTCTTTCGCATCCAGGCCGACGATCTTCTTCAAGGCCGCGCCGAGTTTGGGGTAGTTGACCTTCACGCCGTCGTCGAGGTCGATCTCCACCTGCTCGGTGGCCAGCGGGTAAAGCACTTCGCGCTCGTACTCCTCCATCTCGGCGATCATCTTAGTGATTTTCTCGATCTCCTTCAGGGCCTTGGTCTTCTCGCCCTGGCTGCTGCTGGCGCTGATGCTGACCGCCTCCAGGTGGTTCTTGTGGGAGGTGAGCTTGGTGCGGAACTCGCGCAGATAGTCGTTGAGCACCACGCTGACCGTATCCGGGCGGTAGCGGTGCATGTAGATCAGCGCGTTGAAACTTCCCTTGGGGCTGGAGAACAGCCAGTAGATGGGCCGCTTCTTGTAGCGCTTCACATGGTCGGTGTAGAACTCGCCGAGGAAGTAGTCGCGGATGCCGTAGTTACGCTTGCCCTTGATGTTCAGGCCCTGCTCAACGAAGCGGAGGTTGTCCTCGTAGTGCTCATCGCCAAAGGCTACGCGCAGGAACTTGCGGAATCGCTCGGCGATGTCGTCGGTGAACCAGTCGCCATCGAGCATGGGGATGACGTTGTCGTCATCCGCCGGGAAGCTGGGCTCCGGAACTCGCTTCAGGTAGTCCTCGATGGTCTCACCCTGGTTGGCCAGGATTAGCCCCGGCTTGTCCAGCGCGTAACGGCCGAACATGCAGCCCACGGCATAGGAGACCAGCTCGCGCATGGTGTCGGCCAGCAGCAGCGCCTCCAGCTCTTCCTCGCTCTTGTCGTTGCCGTAGCGGTAGTGCGGGTTGCAGGTCAGGGTGATTTCGTTGAGTGGTACATCCGGCGTCAACTCATCCTGCAGGCCGTAGGCGTCGATGAAGATGCGGTTGTTTTCCTGCTCCAGCCGCTGCATCTCCAGCGTCATCTCTCGCCAGTGGGCGCGAAGCTCTTGGTAGGTGGCTTTTAGGGTTGGCTGGTGGTAGTCGGGATTCAGTAACGGGAGGCTGGTGAAGTCCCATGAGTTTTCAAAGGAGTCCCAGTCTTGCTTCGCAAGAGCCACGCATTCAACAGATGTGGCTTCATTGATTCCCTTTATATACGGAAGGTTTTTGGCAGTTCCTACAGTTACGTTAACAGTACTTCCTTGGATTTTAAGCAACTGGCCAACCGCACAACTGTTTAATGAAGCTAATAAGCGATGTAAATCTCCTCCAAACGCTGATGGTGCAGCATCGACAAAGGCAAACTGTTCTGTGCGTAGACGAAATGAAGGGCGGCCAGTAGCCACTTTCCCCCAAGACACAGCATCCTTGAAAAAATATTGCGTATTTCTCGGAACTGATTTTTCAAAGTTTTTAATCTCATACCCATCATCTTCCCAATTCATAACAGTTTCATTGCTTCCAAACCACTTCCTAAACCCTCCAGCTTTGTCGGTTGGTACCCATTTCTCTTTTTCATTGGGATTAAAGCGGATCTTAGAATAGTCAACTTCCCAAAAGCTCCTTAAAAAACGCGGATCATCCCTAGTTCCAAGACCTTCCTTGACTTCAAAAAACTCCCCAATTTTTGGGAAGCTGAATGCTTCTCGAACTTTTCTAGATAACCAATATGCAACTGGGGCTTCTGGGATTTTTTGAAAATCATCCGACGAAGCATTAAAAAACCAGCCACATCTGCGATTTTTTATTGCTTCGATTGCCATCGTAGACTTTTCAAGCTCAGAGCCGCCGTCAATTAAGCGAAGATAATCACCCATCTGGGTGGGGTTGTTTGAATTCATAAAAACAAAAGCTGTTGTTGACACAACGACCCCTCCGATTGTGTCAAATCCTCGCTCCCCAAGATGGGCCATAGTCAATATGGTCGACTCGGCAAGCATCTTTGATCTCAGCTTTTCGAACGATGTAAGAAACATCCAGCTCTGCATAGTGATCATTGCGACCAGACCACGTTCCATTGCAAGGCTGTAGTTACGTTCGATAAACATCGAAAACAGATCCGCTTTGCTGCTTGGATAGATGTCCGAAGACCATGATTTAAGCCGCCCGTTCATACCGCCACTATTCATGTACGGCGGATTAGCAATCACCACATGGTATTTGGGACTCAGGTAATCGGCCTGCCGCAGGGCTTGCAGAACCTTCTGGTGGGTCATGCTGATAAACAATTGCCCGGAGACATTCTTTGACTCCAGAATCCTGAGCATGCCGTCCACATCGGTCACATCCGGACGGATTAGGGAACCAAAGTTATCAGCCTCTTCGAACTGACGCAGGGTGGTTTGCAGCGGAGCAGCGAACAGATCACGCCCGACAAAGTCCATGTATTCCTTTAGCTCACCCTCGTCGAAACGCACACTCTCCAGCACACAAATATTGGGCTGCACCGGCTTCCGGAAGAATCGGCGCTGCTTTGACCGTGCCTTCATAGTTAAGGCAAAAGCGGCCAGTTCCCCGGCGCGTTCGTCGATCTCGATGCCGTAGAGGTTGTTCGTGAGGATCTTCTCCGGAATCTCGGCGGGATCAACGCCGTCCTCCTCGTAGATGGCATAGAGCAGGTCAAAGGCATAGGTGAGCATGTGGCCGGAGCCGCAGGCCGGGTCACAGATCTTGATCTCTTCCGGGCTATTGATTTTCAGGAAATCAGTTTCTGGTTGTTCGGGCTTGATGTAGTAGTCCATCTGCTCGACCAACTTCGAGCCGGGACGGTTGAGCAGCCACAGGCGGCCGAGGGAGTTTTCCACCAGATAGCGCACGATCCAATGCGGGGTGAAAAGCTGGGTGGCGGCTGGAATGTTCTCGGGCGTGATCTTCTTGTTTTTCTTCAGGCCATCGAACACCTCGTCTTTCTTTTCGGAGATGTAAAACTGGTAAAGCCAGCCAATGACTTCAACAATTGGTTCTTCAGTTTTTGGGTCTTTGCAGGCATCCGGCGTCATCGCCTCGCGGGTGTAGGCGAGGATGGAGTTGCCCGAGAGCAGGTCGTCAGGCATCAGCAGTTCGGTGTAGTCATCGATGCGCTGGAACAGGAACGGCATCGCCTTGTTCCAGAAGTTGCAGGCGGCGACCACCAGCAGGCGGTAAGCCTCGCCCTGCGGATCGCGGCTGGGCGCTTTGCCGTCGAGCAGTGCGAAGATCTGCTGCCGGACTTTGTCGTGCACCATCTCCTCGTCGATGTGCCCCATCTTGGCCTCGGCCAAAATCTCCGGCTGGAACTGCCCCTCGGCGGGCGACACCACGCCGATGCGGGTGTAGCGGTTCACATCCATGAAGCGCAGGGCGCAGAAGCGATTGAACCAGATATAGGCCACCCGCTCGATGACCTGTTCCTTGCCATGCCCCTTGATCGCCTCTTCCAGTTTCTTGACGGCCTCGGCACGTTCACGCCGGGCGGCGCTGTTCTCTGCCAGAACGAGTTTCAGCTTGGCGGAGACCTGCTCCAGCAGGCTGCGCCGAGCGAACTGAGCGAATTTTTTGAGTTTTGCTGTTTCCATGAACTAAGCCCCCAACCCGGCAAGCTGGTTAAACTGAAGGTAGTTAGGCCAGTCGACCTTCATCGCCCGGTCGGGGGTGTCATGACGTTCTGCATTACGGGTGATCCGCGTTTTCCTCTTTGCGATGCTGGTATGCCCTATACTAATGAAGCGACTTTTATAGCCGTTCAAAAATTCATTCTGATTCCAGAAACCTTTGCCAATCTCCTGGCAATATTTGACAAAACACTGTGAACCCAGCAATTGTTTGACGATTTGGTTCCATCCATCTTTTGTGCGCTTCATCTCGATGTAGATAATGCATTTCTTCTCCGCGCTGATGATTACGTAATCAGCGCGTTTACATTCACCATTGCCACCATTGAAAACATCATCTGGCGACCGGAATGCGTCTACCTTGATAATCATTACGTCAGCTGGCAGATTTCGAATCGTTGCCTTGGAATCTGGTGCTTGTGGTTCACTGAGTTTGACAAGCGGCTTGCCGTACTCTTCTTCCGGTTGTACCAATGCAGTGCCCTTGATCATTTGGGAAAGGATATCCATATCCGGCATCACTCATCTCCTCCCCAAACAATTTCTTCCTGGATTCGATTCATATCTTCTATCGTCTTATCGAAACTACGCGCTTCTATCCCAAGCTTGCTGTCAATGTCGGCTTGAACGAGTGTCTGGCATCTTGTTTTGCGCTGCGCTCCATCTAACTTAATGAGCGCTTCTTCCGCTATGTAGACTCTTACCTTGTCAGAATTCAGCATTTCAGAGGCCTTGTAATGCTCGCGTTCCGCAAGAGCCTTTAGCCGTTCTCCTCCCTGATTGAGCATAATCAAGGTATTCAGCTCTTTGATAATGTAGTCGCTGTGCGTCGTGATAAATACATTGATTCCGACATTTACCAGTCGTGCAAAAAGGCGAGCTACACGCCGCTGATTTTCCGGGTGGAGGTTCAGCTCCGGCTCATCGACCATAAGAAGATCACCCGGAGTGGCCACGTGCCGAAGGTAGAACCCGATATCCAATAGCGAGCGCACCGCACTTGAACTTTCATCCATAGTTAATTTGATGCGTTTGCCCTTTGGGACGTAATAGAGCTCGTCGCTTTTAGTAACGAGATAGTCACCACCAATGATGTCCGTGAAGTCATTGAGTATTTCAGGGTGTTCCTTAGCTATAAAGCTATCCTTCTTGGCGAGCTCTTCAAGCTGGCGCGTGAAGTCAACATTTGACTTAACAGGAAGCGCGTAGTCGGTATAAACCTTTGAAAGCAATTCGAAAGGATTTATGTCCTTTTCCATGGAACCCATTTCTTCCAGTAGTCTGTTACGTGCGAAATTGAGTTCCTTTCTGAATATTGCCGCGCCGGTTCGTTCCGCACTGGCAATAAACGGATGAGGGAATAGGTGCCCAAAAACGATATCCTTCAAGGCATCCCCAATGATCCGGCTTATAACGTCCTGCGGTATTCTGACTTTCTCTTTCTCTACCAACAGCGAAATAGTTACCAACGGTAAGTCCGCTTTTTTCGAGATGGAGAACAGCTGCGTTTTTGCTGCTCCCATTGTGCGTTCAAAGGTTGGTACTGGCTGAATGTCGCTTGAATCCAAATCAACAGAGAAGTGGCTTTCGGAAAAATGTTTATCCGACGACGCAAAAACATGGGGCAGTTGCTCTGTAAAAGCCGCGCAGCCTTTTTTGAGTATTGACTGCGCGTTGCCAATATAATCCTGGATATCCAACTCAACGCTTCCCTCATTCAAGAGGCGTCGAATATCTCCATCCGGCACTTTGATTGAAAACGCATCTCGCCAAAAAGACAGGAAACCAAACAGCGCATAAGTGGCGTAGGTCTTCCCGGTGTTATTTCCGCCGCAGATTATCGTCAGTTCGCCAAGCGTGAACTCCGCTTGTTTTATAGCGCCGAGATTTTTTATCGAAATCTTCATATCGCTGATCTCCTTAAATTTGAATTCGTTTGCCTTTACGGATTTCTTCCAGCAGCGCCTCGCGCATGGATTCCAGGTAGCGTTCCACGTCGGTCTCGTCGGCCAGCCAGGCTTTATCGAATGAGACCTTCACCGAGCGGCTGGGCACATACTCGATGCGCGGTTCCGGTTTGGCCGGTGGCGTGGGCTTCGTATCTTCATCCGGCTTGGCGGTTTCGCCGGGCTCCGGAGCAGGCTCGGGTGTTGGTGCCGGTTGCGCCCAGGATGTCATCTGCGAAAGCAGGCGCTGGTAGTCGCTTTCCTCAAACCGGCGCAGGGTGTCGCGGATAACGGCAATCAGCTTCTGGCGCTCGATAGCCACGTTGAATTCGTTGAACGGGCGGGTGATCTGCTCCTGCTGATCGCCGTTCAGTGCGCCGAATTCAGCCATGCCGCAGAGACGGCCTTTAAGAGCGGCGACCGTCTCCTTGGCTTTGGCAATCTCGGCCTCGATCTGGGCCGTGACCTTCTCCTGCAGGGTTTCGACTTGCGTCTTCACCTGCTGCATGCGGTTGCCCTTGAAACATTCCGGATCGGTCAAGCTGGCAACCACCTGAGCGGTTTCGTCGCCATCGATGTAGGCGAAGTTGGGCTCCTGAGTTTGAACGAACTTGCGGGCGTTATCGAAGATGCCTTTCTGCGGCCCGCTCATGAATTTGCGGACAGGATCGATGACGCTTTCTTTCATGTCGAGCAGCGCGTCTTCCTGGCGGGTGAGTTCGGTCAGATACCAGGTATAGGGCTTGCCGGTCAGTTCCTTGAGCTTCTCAAGCACCGGTGTCAGTGCATTCAGAAACGGATATTGGGATGCCTGGGCCGCCAGCGGGTTGAGCTGATGCATGAGTTCCTGGAGCGCGGTTCCGGTCTCCTTGCCGAGCGCCTTCGCTTCACTGGCGCGGGGCGGGGCATCGAAGAAGTCCTCAAAGAACTCCTTGAGGGCGCGGACCTGCGATGCGGTAAATTCGACCTGCGGTTCCAGCACCACATTGCCGTGGCCATGGGTGTTGCGCAGCGCCCGTTCCAACTCGTCCTCTTCCAGCAGGTTGCCGTCGGTGCGGACTTCGACCTTACCGCGAGCGCACAGGTTGGCCAAGGTGCAAAGCACGGCGGCGTAGTACCAGCCGTAGGGTTTGCGCTCGAATTTCTCCAGCAGGTTTTTCAGCGTGGTACGCACGCCACCCCGGTTATTGCTCTGAATGAACGCCAACAGCTCCTGCTCGGACTCGGCCAGGGAGGTGGCGTCGTTGCCGAACAGCCCCTGCTGTGAATGCTTGAGGCATTTGGCGATGTCGTTTTCGGTGTAGGTGATGCCGCGCAGCATGCGAAGGTTCGGATAGGCGCGGGAGATGAGCTCGTGGAATCCGCGCAGCACTCGGGTCTGGGCATCCTCGGAACCGATTTCGATGTCGGCTCCTGCCACGAACAATTTGGCCTTACCCATCAGGTTTTGAACGCGCTGCTGCAGTTCGGCATACCGTTCGCGGTTCTGGAAGCCCTTGTCGGTCAGAATGCGTTTGACCGCCTCCTGTTGCGTGATCGAGATATTCTGGCGGATGTATTTCTCCGTCCGCTTGTACATGAGGATGTCGCGAACGAGGCGTTCATCCGCAGGCATCAGAATCAGCAGTTCGTCCCGGCCCATGCTCTGCATCCGCAGGATGGACTCACTTTCGGCGTTTTCATGGAACGGGCTGATGACATGGATGGCCAGCTCGTACTCGCGCCCGTGCAGTCGATCATCGAGCTTTCTGGAGAACGGGTAGTCCTGGCCATTCTCGTCGTAACGAATCTTCCGTTGCTTGATGACGTGGTCGAAAACAATCTTCTCAAGTTCGGCGGCAACATCCGATGATTCCACCTCGGTGTTCTTGATTTCCTGCTCGACGTCTTTTTCCTCGTCGGTCAGGTATTCGTAGAGCTCGCCATTGCGCTGCACGTAGGTCTGCTGTTCAAGGAGGCTGAGGGCTTCTTCGACCCGTTTTCGCAGCGCGGGCAGATCCTGATTGAAGCCGTCCAGCATCAGGACGCACAGGTTGCGAAGAGTCGGCTTGAACTCCTTGACGTATTTGACCAGGAAGAGCGTTTTCAACAGCCGGATCGCGAAAGGGCCATCAAGGTGGTTTTCTGCCTGGATGATGGCTCGCTGGATATTGGATTTCAGCGCGGTGCGAATCCCCTCGAACATCAAGTCGAAGGTCGCCAACTGACCGATTTCATGATCCCCGATCTGGATCGCAACCTGCTGGAACACACCCAGCATGGAACGTTCGCCCACCGAGCTGTGCTTGCCCTCAAAGGCGTTGTGCTGCGACAGATTCTGAATGGCCGACTGGAACAGCGCGAACTGGTACGGAATGAACGGATAGCTGTGAATGAAGTGGTCCCGATCCTGATAGTTCCGGTAGGTTTGCGAGCCGTCGGCAAAGTCGAACAGGGTCTTAAAATTGTTGGACTGCGCGTGATAAATGTCCGACAGCAGACGAACGCCTTCTTCGGTTTTCATGAGCAGACGCTTCTGGATAACCTCCGCCACGTCGGCGCTGGTCAACTTCATGCGATTGGCGAACCGCGCCTGGATCTTCGAGAAGTCGTTGCCTTGCTGTTTGCCCATCTCGCCGACAACCGTCCCCATGTCCTCCTGGGCGGTCACGATGACCCATGCGCGGCCTCGGCATTTAGTTGCCATGCTCTCGGCGATGGTTTGGAGGTTGGTCATCAGCTTGACGTTTTCAGCGATGTACTGACCGACCTCATCAACAAAGAAGTTCAGGCGGAAATCGGGCGATTGCCGCTCGATATACGCATGTACCTGTTCGGCAAAATCTTCTATGGAGACACGGTATTGGCTGCGGTATTTATCGAGTAGCCCCATGGCCGATGCCTCGTCACCACCGGTTGCCTGGGCATAGGCTTTGGCAATGTTTTTCGCCTCCAGCAGAGCCTGCTCGCGGCCCTTTTGCCACGTTCTGCCCGCAATGGATTCATAGGCCGATTTGAACTGGTCATAAAGGCCACGACTGTCGAGGTCGCGCTCGAACTGGGCGATGTGCCCCTGCTTGCCGTAGTAACCGCACATCTCGTCAAAGACCTTGACGAAGACTGCGAGGAGCGCATCGATCTGGGTCTTGCTGATAACGTCAGCTTTCTGGTCGATGTTGAACAGAATGCTTTTCGACGGGATGGCGACGGCTCGCTTGAGATCACCGCGAAGGATTTCGTTGTCGCCACACTTGGGCAGGAACAGGTCAAGAGCCGAGGCCCCGTCGATCTGCCGGTTTTCGAGCAGGAGCGCCAGCATCTTCAACAGGTGGGATTTACCTGAACCGAAGAAGCCGGAAACCCAAACACCATTGGCACCTTCATAGTTGTTGTAGGCGTCCAGAAAGGATTCAAGCCGCTTCTCGACTTCGTTGGTCAGTACGTATTCTTCAATTTCGAGGCGAAGGCTGGCTTCATCGTCAGCTTTGATGACCCCTTCAATCGGGCGGTCAACTGGCTTGTTAAAAATGGTCTTAAGAGTCATCACGCTTCCCTCGTTTATGCTTCGCAGTGAAAGATGTTGAACGCCCGGTAGTACTTGTCGTCATGCAGCCTTCCGAAGAGATCGAGCGATGCTCCGGACTCCAGGGAGTGGGTGTAGGCTCCCGGGAAAAACATGACGGTCGGCTTTTCTTTCGCCGTGCTCTGCAAATTGTTCAAAACGTTGTGCGAGCGGATGTAGGGGAACACCTCGCCAACGCCGGACAGAAAAAGAACCTCGAAATCCGTGCTTGCCAGCTTGGCCGCAATGGCCGGAACAAGATGCGCTTCAGGGTCCAGCACGCCTTGCAGCAGCTCCTTGAGCTGCTCTTTGGAGACGGAATCCTCCATTTCGACAATCTGGTCCCAGATGTCACGCTCTTTGAGGATTTCTATCGAAAGGTCATACAGATTGATTTCCAGAATCCGGACACCGGCCTGCTCAAGGCGATTGACCAGCTGACGCTGGAGCCGCTCCATTTCGACGGACTCTTCCGGCTTGAAGGGGCAGATGAAAAATGGAACCTCGTTACCGAGACCTTGCTTGTTGAGAAAACGCTGGCCTGAGATCACAGCAAAGAGATGCTGAAATCTGTCCTGCATTGGCTTTCTGGCTATATCTGCTGTCACTACGCCATCCCCTTCAGTTCTGATTCAAATACAGGGAAGTACAAAACATCCCTGCGGCTGCCTTGATGAAACAGTTCCAACAGTCTTGGACTGAGCATGGCAGCGTGGATCATGTTGTTGGCCGTTAGGAGATCGGCCTCGCGAAGCATCTTGAACAGGACCTGCCGCAATTTGCCTCGTGTCGCCGGGGTGATCTCATCCAGTTCCAAATGCCACTCGGATTTCCGGTTGAAGAAGGAATCAAAATCCTCGTGGGTCAGATCGCTTTTCAATGTGATGTAGCGCTCCCGAAGCACTTCGACGGCAAAATCAGCGATGAATCTGTACCGGCGGCAAACGGCGAGCCACAGGAGATAGGCCTGCTCTTGGTGGCTGCCCTCAACAAGGGATTCAAGTTCGCCTGGGCTCAGCGTTCTAAGCCGAGAGATGACCTCGCGGCAGACACGTTTGAGCGTATTCAGCGTTCTGGTCTGAAGTAAGTTTTCTGCGATGACTTTGTCTCGAACAGCGTTCCAGTCGCCAAGATCAAGATACAGCGCGGCCAGCTCCACCGATTCACGGTGAAAAAGACTGCCCGTTGTAAATGACATGCTGTACCTATCGTTACTCATTCTTGGTCAGGATTCCTTTTTATAGTGTTCGGCAGCGCCACCGGCCTTTACCCATTCGTCGACCTCGTCTTTCTTGAACTTCCAAAGACGGCCCATGCGATGGGCGGGCATCGCATGCTTGTCGATCCAGCGGTAAACGGTGTCACTGCTGACACCGAGGTATTTGCCTATCTCGTCTACTGATAACCAGCGGTCTTCTATCTCGGCCATATCTCCAACTCCTCAAGGGCGATTGGTTTTCTTGCCACGCCAGAGGCGGTAACGGGGACGCTGGTCAGAGCTTCCCCAAGTTAAAACGTCCTTTAATATATTTAGGCAGGGGCCGATTGTCAAACGTTTTCGTCCGGATAAAGCCGCAAAGGTCTGCTCACGGGCGTAACCACTCGCCGCTGGCGACTCTCTCCGCGTAAGACGGGCATGGCATCAAGTAGGTCCAGGCGGGAATAGAGGTGCGCTTGCAAAGCACCGCCACCATCACCCGCTGATACATGCTGTGCCCGCCGGGCCGAAAGCCTTCCAGCCGGTCGATGGGCAGGAGGTCGCGTTGCGGGTCGGTGAAGGTCACCAGCTCCCCGTGGATCAGATCCCAGTCACCGGTCGGGCGGCCGAAACGTGGTATGTCGATCTCCTGCTGTCTGCGGGCGTCGGCCAGCGGATCGGCGGTGCCCTGGGACAGGATCAGACCCTCCGGCACTTCGAGCGCCGGGAACCCTGCGTGGAGATGGTAGAGCCTGCCCCAGACCACGGCCGGTTCGACGCTGCGAGCCTGGGCGCAGAAGCGTTGATGGTTCCAGTAGCCCCGTTTCAAGGTGCCGTAGACGAAGAGCCGGAGGGTGGTCTCCGGACTGTCTTCCGGGTTTGTGTTCAGCTTCGCGGTGTCTCCAATGTTCATGCATTCACTCCTTCGGGCAGTGTCCCTTTGCGCTCCTGGGGTATGAAGCGGAATTCGCTGTTTTCGATGGCCCGCACATCCTCGTGGCGGATGGTGAGCATGGTCATGGGCGGCACCTCCAGCTCGCGCCAGCCCTTCTCGTTGTCCACGGCAAAGTCGATGAAAGCGGCCTCCGAGGCGTAGAGCACCATCCGGTGCTGGCGGTGGACGCGCAGGCAGAGCGGCTTGTTGCCCTTGAGCACGGTGATGGTGCCCGGGTCGAGCCGCGAGGCCAGCACGGCGCTCATCTGGCCGCGACAGAGGGCGAGCGCCTTCTTCAGGCCCTCCTGGTCGATGGGGCCTTCGGGCGCGAAGCGGTCGGCCAGGCGGAAGATCAGCTCGCTATCCACCTCGGCGTAGCGCGGCAGCCCGAGGCGGCGGAACAGATAATCGGCGTTGTAGATGGTGCCATTGTGGGTGCCGATGACGATCCCGGCCCGGATGGGATGATTGTTGCGATTGTTGAACTCGTTGCCCCGGGTGCGCCAGCGGGTGTGGCCCATGAGGATGGTGGTCTCGTTGTCGACCTGCCCGAGCAGCTCCTGAAACGGCTTCTCGTAGACCAGCTCGTGCGCCTGCATCGGCCGCTTGAAGATGCGGTGGCTGCCGTCGGTCTTGAGCCAGGCCAGACCGGAGGCGTGCGGTCCGCGTTCCTCGCTGTGCAGCAGCATGCGGATGAAGAGCTCGCGCAGGTAATCCCGCTCGTTGGGCCGTCTGCGCTTGCGGCCGAAGATGATGCCTACTTGTCCGCACATGGAGCCGGGTCCTCCTTGCCGCCGAAGTCCTTGCCGAGCGGTCTCGTCCCCTCGAGGACGAAGGCCGCGTATTCGCGCCGGTGGTCCGCCAGCCACTCGGCCACCTCCGGGTAGCCCATCTCGGCGGTCAGCCGGGTCACCTCCGGGTGGTCGAGCATGTTGGTGCGCCCGGAGAGCCGCACCGTCTCAAGGGCTTCGAGGAAGCGCTCCGGCCAGGGATCGCTGGCCTTGTCGTCGGGCAGAAACTCGATCAGGCCGTGCCGGGCCAGACGGGTGAGAAACTCGGCGGCCGCAGCGGCGGCGTCCTCCGGCAATGGTTGGGTCGGCCCGCCTTCGATGCCGGAGAGCACCTCGGTCATGTAGTCCCGGGGCGCTCGGCTGGCGGTAAACGGCGTCTGGCCGCGCATCAGCTCGACCACCTCAAGGCAGTCAGCGGCCTGGATGGTTTCCCCGCTGCCGGGGATCGGTTCGCCGTCCAGCGTGGTGGAGCGGATCAGAATCTTCATGGGGCACCTCCTTAAACAGTGAGGCCGGGAACTTGCCCGGCCTCGTTGGTGAGAGTGGTGGTTTCGGTTTCGTCCGGGAGGACGTCCTCCGGTTTGGGCCGTCCGTTCTTGAAGGCGGCGTCACCGGGCATGTTGGCCATCAGATGCTTGCGGGCGGTCTTGAACTCGTCGCCGATCAGGCCGAGGTGGAGCAGGAAGACCCGGAAGTCGTACTTGGCGCTCTGGGGATCGAAATCCCGCTTGCGGCTGGAGGCTGCCCGGCCATTGAGCGCCTTGGCGGCGACGGCGAGGCAGAATTGCAGGTAGGCCTTGATCCGTCCCGCGTGGAGAGTCGCCTCGAACCAGCGAAACTCCACCGTGCCCCGGTACCAGACGTTGTGCAGGTTGACCCCGTGATAGCGGCTGTTGTCGTAGTGCTGGGGCTGGCGGTTGTGGTAGCCGTACCAGATGCGGTTGAGCTGGTCCTTGGTGCGGGGGCGATGCTGTTCGATGCGTTGGATCAGCTCGTCGCTGACCGGCCGTGTGTAGCGGTTGAGGCGGTCGCGGCTGATGCCGAGGGCGTGGAGGATCAGCGGCTCCTGCTTGTAGATGATCTTGGCCAGGTTACCCAGGTGCCTGCCGTCGAAGGGCGCGGCGTCGATATGGATGTGGATGCCGCACTGGCTGTTGATCTTGCCACCGGCGCGGCGGATGGCCCGGACCACCTCCTGCAGTTGCGGGATGTCGTCGTAGCCGAGCACCGGGCTGACCACCTCGGCCCGCAGATGGGCCGGGACGCTGGTCAGGGAGGCGTCCCCCACCACCTTCCAGACGCGGCCGCGCAGGTCCTCGACCTCCCAGGGGTCATAGCTGCTGGGAATGCCGACATGGCGGACCGTGCCGCCCACCACCGAGTGGATGGCCCAGGCGATCTGTTCCCGGGTGCGTTTTACGGTCTCGATCTCGATCCCGTAGTGGATCTCTTTCAGGTTCATGCGTGCCTCCGTCGTTCATGGCGCTTCTAAGTCGTTGTCTGGAAAGGCTTTTCATCCTCCGCTTACACCATGAATGAATGCTTCTTTCCGGACACAAATCAAGTAGAAGAACAGCCGAAGCCGACATTTAACACCTTTATTTTCAATGACTTGAGAACTTGGGCGGATTGGGCGGCGCACAGGCGGCAGAAACCCCGGAACGGGCTGGCCGTATCCGGGGTTTCTGGGTTGGCGGTGGCAGTGAGCCGGTCAGCCGGAGGCGGTATCAGAGGTGATCAAGCTGGCGTGCAGCTCGAGGTTGCGCGACTCGTCGGCCCGCATCCGCGCCAGCAGCGCCGTGAAGGCCTCCGCTTCGGTGGCCGGGAGCTTTGACGCCCGTTCCAGCCGCGCCAGGCGCTGGTGCAGATTCTCCAGCAGGCCCAGGGCGTGGTCGCGGATCAGGCCATCGCGCTTCTCTTGCGGCGTGGGGATGAACTCGGTCAGGCCGCCTTTGCGTCGAACGATCATGGCCGTGCCTCCTTAGCTCAGGGTCGCGCCCAGCGAATGGATGCGCGGGTAGATCAGCGGCGTGCCGGTCATTTCGGCCTTGTAGCGGACCTTGTTGCCGGTGTTGTCGGTGAAGGTGCGCACCAGGGTGTACTCGGTCCAGCTCTCGTCGATGGGCCGGGTGTCCTGGATGGTCATGGCCTCCCAGGTCAGGCCGCCGTCGTTGCTGGCGAACCATTGCAGGGTGGTGCCGCTGGGGATTTGCATCTGCACATAGGCCTTGGTCGACTCCACGCCCTGGGTCAGCTCGTTCTCGCGGGTCAGGTAGGCCCCGGTGGTCTTGTTGAGGTAGCCCACCAGGTTGACATCGCGGAAGTTGATGGCCGGGGTGTCGTTGGAAAGCGAGCTGCTCAGACGCACGCGGATCTGGACCCGGGTGGCGAGGTTGGGCAGCCGCTCCTCCTCTGCGGGAACCATGGCGTCCCAGGTCACGCCGCCGTCGGTGGAGTATTCCCAGTCGAGGCCGGTGCCCTGGGGGATGGCCGAGTATTCGTCGAGGTTGATATCGGAGAACTGCACGCCGGTGATCGGCTGGAAGCGGATCATGCCCTCGGATTGAAAGTTGTAGCCGTAGATCTTCATCGCCAGGTCGGAGCCGTTGAGCGGCGTCCAGGTCTCGGCGTTGGAGCTCTCCAGCAGCACGCCTTCCATGTAGGTCTGCCGGGTGATGATGCCCCAGCGGCCCATCTTGCCAAGAGTGGCGGTGCGCACCTTGTAATTGGTGCTGTTGGTCAGCAGCACCACAGCATAGCTGGTGTTGGCCTCGGCGTAGAACGGGTCGTCGAAGCGAATGCGGGTCTCGCCGCTCAAACTGATCTCGTTCGGGGCCAGCACCTTCTCGGCGAACACCACACCGTTGGGCAGACCGGTGGTGACGCCGCGAATCTGCACCGTGACCGGGATGCTCGGGTCCCTGGCGGTAAACTGCAATCCGATGCTGGAGATCACCTGGTTTTGGGTGAAGCTGAAGGTCTGGGCCAGCGGATCGCGGGGTACGAAGATGGTCTGGGTGCGCCAGACCACCTGCACCACGGGTACGCGGATGATGCGGTTCTCGATGATGCGCTCGATGCGGGTAATGACCAGCGGATCGTTGATCTGCAGGCTGGCCCGGGCCGAGTAGACGCCGTCGGCCATCTCCACGATGCGGTTGCCGTTGCGGGCGCTTTCCGGAATGGTGAAGGAGGCGCTGACCCGACCGGCCTCGTCGCTGATCAGGTTGCTGGCCATCGCTTGGCCGTCGCAGCGCAGCACGATGCCGGACTTGCTCGGGGTGAAGTTGATACCGGTGACGGCAATGCCGGTCTGGCCGCGCCGCCCGAGGTTGGGCGTGATCTGCAGCATGGCCGGGGGCTTGTCGAACACGGCGTAGGGGTTGATGTTGCGCTCCTCGGACCAGTCGTTCTGCTCCACCAGCACGGTCTCGTTGCCCGGCAGCAGCGCCAGGCTGCCGAAGAAGCTCGCGTTGCTGCCCGCCTGATCGACCGAGAGCACCGTGGAGTGCGGAATGCGGTCCGGCGCGACGAAACGGGCGATCTCGTTGACCCGGGCATCCCATTCGGCGTGGTAGATGTCCGACTGGGCGGTGTTCGAGAAGTCGTCCGAGTAGATGCCTTTCTTGGTCTGGGCGTCCCGGTTCTGCAGCTCGTTGTTCATCTGGTACTGGGCATCGTTGTACTTCAGGTCCTCGACGTCCTGAATGATGTCGTGGATCTGGTCCATGGTGATGCGGGTCAGGCCGAAGTTGCGGATCTCCATGTCGGTGGAGTTGGGCGGGCAGTCGATGCTGCACAGCCCCAGGGCGTTTTCCGGGACGATGGGCAGCTTCGGGAAATCCGCCGGAGCCCCTTCCAGCCGCTTGATCTCGGTGGTGGTGGCGTAAACGATGTCGCGGCGGCCGAGGTAATAGTCGTAGTCCAGGCTGCAGTTGGAGCCGTTCACCGGCTGATCGCCGAGGCTGCCGCGCCCGAAATTGATCACATTGAGATTGCCCAGCTCAAGCTGCACCGGCGACATGGCGAGTCCGGCCGTGTTGGTGGCCGGAGGCGAAGCGGTGCCGATCTCCTCGACACCGTCGTCGACGTAGGAGAGCGCCTCGCTGCCCAATTCCATCAGGCGCTTGTAGTCGGTGCGTGCGCCGTTGGTTGCTGCCCGGTAGACGCGATAGCCGGTCGCGCCGCTGACCGGCAGCCAGGAGAGCTTGTTCATCTCCCCGGCGGCGGTGGTCCGGGCAATGACCGCAGCGGCGTTGAAGGCCGTCTCGCCAGTGGCGTTGTAGGCGGTCACCAGATAGAAGTAGTTTCCGGCCGCCGGATGGTTGGCCTGCCCGAACCAGCCGCTGTCCACGTAGTCGGTGCCCTTGACCATCTGCTTGGTGTAGGTCCAGCGCACCGTGTAGGTGGTGCCGATGGCCGGTTCATTTCCGGAGCCGAGCCAGTCGACATGGTTGCCGGACTGCTGCCAGTCCACGCCCTCCTGGAAGATGGTCGCCCCCTGACTGACCTCGAGGATGTCCACCACGGGATTGGGATCGAGCAGGTCTTCGCCGCCGCCCACCGAGCCGCGAGTGACGTTGCGGGTGATCTCGACGATGGCTTCCACCTGGGTCGTCTCCTTGAGCGGCGTGGAGTTGACCGGATAGCGGCGCTTGTTGATATCGAAGGTCTTCTGCTCGCCGCGCACCGACTTGGTGGCGATGGATTTGGGCACCAGGGTCGAGGTGGGCAGATCGCGCTGATGCCGGAAGCCCTGGATGTAGGCCCGTCCGGCGTTGGTGATCGCCTCCACGCTGTCGTCGTCGACGCCGCCGATGAAGGTGTCGAAGCCCCGCACCAGATAGCTTCCGGCCTGGTCGAAGGTGCGCTCGGCCAGATTCTGAATCAGGGAATTGAGTCCCTCGGCGGCGGCGAAGGAGAGCTGGTCCTCGGTGATCGAGGAGACGGTGATCCGGCTGCCCGGCAGGGTGCCCAGCAGATCCCGCAGGTAGAGGTTGGACTTCTCCTGCACCGTGGGCGTGACGTCGCCGCTCTCGCGGTCGAACTTGTAGATCGGGATCACCCGGCGCTCGGCCACGTTGTTGGGCAGCGTCTGGCCGCTGGTGTCCGTCGCCTTGAGAGAAAGAACCCATTTTTCCCGCTCGGCGGTGGGCTCGCCGGTGGCCGGATTGATCAGGGCCGGGTCCTGGGTGTAGCCGTAGTTGTACTTCAGCAGCTCCACATAGACGTAATCGGCTCCGCTGGTGGTGGCCGGATCATAGGTCAGGGTCGCGCCGCTCACCTGTTCCAGATGGCCGTCGATGTAGACCACGCCCGGGGCCAGGGTCAGGACGTTGGCGGCCGCGCTGACCTCGAGGCCCATGATGATAGAGCCTTCCTTGAACAGGATGTCGGCGATCTTGCGCCGCTCCAGGTTGATGATGTCCTGCTGCTCGTTGAGTTCGGAATCCAGCAGGTCGCGATCCTGATGATAGCGGATGCGCTTGTAGTTCTTGGTCGGGTCGAATGTCTCGCGTGAGATGCTCATGTTTGAATCCTCCAGTTAGATCTTGATGATCCCGACCAGCTCCACGCGGGTGTCGGAAATCTTGTTGAAGTCGGGAATGTTCTTCACCTCGTACAGGTAGCCCGGGTGCAGCACCTCGCCGGTCGGGTTGGTGTCCTGATGGAACACGCCGCCCATGGCGAGATCCCCGGTGACGCTTTCCACGTACTGCACGTCGCCGCCGAAGAATCCGTATTCGCGGATGGTGATGCCGTTGGCCTCGGCCTCGTCGAAGCGAAAGAAGATGCCGATGGTGTTGGTCTCCTCGCCGGTTTCGAGATAGCGCACGCCGTTGACCAGCAGCGCCCCTTCGGCGTCCTCCTTGAGGAAGGTCCGCTTGTAGTAGCGCTTGCGGGCGCGTTCGTTTTTGAGCCCGGTCTGGCCGATGTCCGGCGCGGGCGGATTCTGCGGGTCGGTGAAGCTGGCGTCCCCGTCGCCGATGGCGCAGTGGGTGATGCCGTCCACGGCCTGGCCGAGGAGGAGTTTGGCCGTCAGTATCCGGCCGGTTTTAACGATGAGTCCCAGTGCCATTGCTGTTCTCCTTTAGGTCTGAATTTCGTGGTCTTGATCGATGAGCACTGCGAACAGGATCTGGCACGTGTCGGCCAGCAGCCCGGCCGGGATCGCGATGCGCTGAACGGTGTCGGAGCGGCTGATGTGTGCGCCGGATGTCCGGACGCTGGTGTCGATGCTCCGCAGCCAGGGGCGCGTCACCCGCACCGCCGCGTCGGCATCGACGCCCAGACGGCCATGGATGACGAGCCACAGGTCGGCGCTCCGGTTCAGGCGGTTGTGGATGGCCTGTCCGGTGGCGAGCAGCTTGGTGATTTCGGAGAGGACGACAGCCTGCGTCCGCGCCAGCACTTCGATGGATTGATGGATTCGGCACGCCGCATCCACCTCAGCTTCGAAAGCGCGAACCACCCGGTTGGCGCTGTCCGTATCCACCAGGATCGAGCCCAGGAGCGCCTGACGGGTGTCCAGGTCTCTTGCCCAAGGCCGGGTCACCCTCGCGGAAATGTCGATATCAACCGTGATGCCAGCCATCTATGCACCTTTAGAGAATCGGGTTTTCCGTGCCGGTCAGGCGCAGCTTGATGTCGAGTTTGTTTTGCACCGGGGTGCCCGGGAGTACGGTGCAGCGTCGCCAGAAAGACAGAGTCTGCTGGAATGCCTTGTCGCCGAGATTGAGCGGTGCGCCCTGGGTGGCGGTGTCGAGTCCGGCCTGGGTCAGGGCCAGGCGGTACCAGACCGATTCGTCGGTGCCGGTTTCATCGATGGGATCGAGCACCAACCCGGTGTAGTCGTAGCCTGAATAGACGGTCGTCCCGGCGTCGTGCGCGGCCGGAACAGTGTTGGCCACGCCCCGCTGCACGGTGAGATTGGCGGTGCCGCCGCCGCTTTCGATGAGCATCTGCTCGCCGTCGATAATGATGAGTTCGCCGTCGGCAAAGCGCGGTTCGGCCAGGACGATGGAGGTCTGCGCCGCGTCGATGGCCGAGGGGAGGCTCGTCTGCTCGTTGGCGACGTAGAGTTGCCGATCCTTGATGTCGCCATCGGTGCCGTTGTAGCTCTCGGCCTCGGGGCGGCTGAAATCCCCCTCGGAAATCTGCTGGGTCAGCCCTTCGTCAAGATAGAGATGTATCGCCATGGGTTCTCCTTCAGGTGGGCCACTGGGTGGCGCGATAGTTGTTGGTGGCAGCCTCGAACCCGGCCTGCGTCGGCGCGTGCAGATCCTGCTGATGGAACAGCCAGCGGTAGGAAGGCCGTGACCAGCGGAATCCGGCCTGGTTGAGGCGCATGCGGCTGACGCGCATGGGGCGGGTCCGGTCCACGGAGAGACGCAGGCCGGTGGTGTTCAGCGGGCTCGCGCCCAGCTTCATGGTCTCGACCCGATGGCGGCGGAGAGAGCCCGTGTCCACGTAGACTTCAAGCGAAGCCCGTTCGCCGGTCAGATTCGCATTGCTCAGATACCGGGTGTTCAGGGTGTTCGCGTTGAGCCGGAACACAGGCCCTCTCCGCCGCCATCGGTCGATCCGGTCCACGGCCAGGGTGACGTCCGCGTCGCAGCCAGCGGTGGAGGCGAGCAGCAGATTGCTGATGCCGCCTTGGTTGACGGTGAGGTCGAGACCAGCGTTGAGCCTGGCGCGGCCAAGTTGGAAACAGAGGCGGTGCCGGGATTCCAGGGGCAGGCGCAGGTCGTACTTGGCCTCCGCCCGTTCGACCGGTTCCGCTTGCGTGTCGAAAAAGAAGTCCTTCTGCCGAAAGCAGTAGCGCAGCGCGGTCTCGCCATGGGTCAGCGGCTTGCGGTTGAGATGGTTCTCGCCCAGCCCGAAGCCACTTTCCAGCACATCCCCTTCGAAGTCGCGGCCGGTGTAGATGGGCGTGCAGAAGGAAACCCGATCCTCGCCGACACGGGTGTACGGCAGCCGCCAGTCGTTGAGGGCCTTGTGGTTCAGGCGCATCCGGTTCTGGCGGCCGTGAAAACGGGAGACCTTCACGGCGGCCCGGTCGATCTCCGGAATCATCTCCGTGGTGCTGGTGAGCTGCAGCAGCTCCCAGGCCCTCTGCTTGTTGGTCAGGTGACGGCAGGAACCGAGCGAGGAACGTCCGAGGACGAAGGTTTCGTCGAGAAACGCCAGCACGATCCGACGCACGGCGTTGGCGTGCCCGAAGTCGAGCATCGCGCCGCCTTCGATCCATTCGAGTAAAAATTGGAGCCAGAAACAGCGCGTACCCGCCGGGTGGTGAAACACCTGGGCGTCGCGCAGTCCATCGGTCTGGTTTAGACACAGCACGCGAAACACGCCGAGGCTGAACACCAGCCCTGGCAACTTGGCGTTGCTGAGTCGGGATCGGGCATTGAGACGCAGAGCCGAGCGGAAGGTCTCCTGCAGTTCCCCCTGCCAACCGAGCGAGTCGAAGTCGCGTTCGATGGCCGGGATGGTGCCCTTGCGGCGATAGATCTCGACCGCCTCCCGCACGCGGCGGCGCTGGCAGTCCGGCGAACAGGTGCCGTCCACTTCGAGGCCGACGAGTCTCGCCAGCAGAGGCAGAAAGCGTTCGTCGCAATGATCCACATCGAAGATGGTCGGGAAGTCGTCGATGGCCTGCTTGAGCTCGTCGAGCGTTCCGGCGGGAAGGCTCAGAAAGGTGCGCAGGTCACCGGCCTCGTCGTTGTGCTCGTAAAGCGGCGGCAGCAGGCCGAGCAGATTGTCCTTGAACCAATCCGACATCAACCGGCCCTCCGCAGATCGAGGTTGACGCTACCGAGAACCGGGATTTCACCGTGGCGCAGCTCGATGTCCTGCTGCGGCGCGTAGAGGTGCATGTGGCTGACCCCGCGCACGCCGTCGATCAGGGCCACCAGGTCGGAGAAGTGAATGGTCTGACCGAAGGAGACCTCGTCGAAGGAAAAGAAATCGGAGAGCGCTGCTTCGATGCGGCTGCGCACGTTTTCCAACGGTTCACCTGGCCAGATGTAGACCTCGGCGTCGATGGAAACGGGGCGGTAGATCGGATCGAACAGATTGATCTCGACCGTGATGACTTTGCGGCGTTCGAGAAACTCGGCGAGGTCCCGCTTGAGCAGCGCCGAGGGCATGCCGCCGCCGTTGGGGGCGATGGCCAGTTGGACGTTGTAATAGCGGATGTTCTGGCAGGCATTGGTGTCGAGCACCTTGGCCTTGGCGACGCCGGGGTAACCTTCGGCGAGCGCCTGGTAATCCTCCAGGGTGACGGCCTTCCAGAGACTGCGCAGCTCCGCCGGTGCCTGTCGGCGGGCGTGTTCGAGGGCTTCCCGCGAAGCGCCGCCGGTGGCGGGAACCGGGTTGGTGACGGTCAGGGAAACCTGGCCGCCGTCGAGGTAGACCGGGCTCAGCAGTTGGGTGATCCGGTTCGGGCCGAGATTGCCCTGGTCTCCGATGGTCTGCAGATAGCTGACGGTGATGGCGCTTCCCTGAGTGGGTACAGCGCCGCTTTGCCCGTCGCCGAAAATCAGGGTAGAGATGTCGAGGGCGTCCAGGTCGGCCATGAAATGACGGCTGTCGGCCAGGCTGTCCTGGAAATGATCGACCTCGCTCCAGGCGTCGTCCCCCACCGTAACGGTGATGGTGCCCTGGGCGATGACGTCGCCGGTCAGGCGGATGCGCTGGAATGGCAGCCCCGTGGAAGTGAAGGTCTCGGTGCGACGCACGCCTTGGCGGGCCGGGATGTCCACCGAGAGCACGCCTCGCGGGATCAGACCGTCCTCGACCGTCTCGAAATCCGCCTCGCCGTCATTCAGCAAGGCGCGGCAGGCCGTACCCGCCGGAATGGTCAAATCCTTGCCAAGCGGAGCGGAGAGCCGAAAACGCAGCGTGGTGGTGGAGGCCACCGGCGAATCCAGCCGGTAGCCGATGAGCTTGCAGAGGTTGATGACGTTCTGCCGCTGGCGGGCCGTGGGCAGGAAGGCCTCCGCCGCCTGGGCGTCCAGGTAGTAGGCCAGCATGTCGCCCACGCCGCAGAACAGATCGAGCAGGACGACGCCGAGATCGGAGTGGTTGAAATCGGTCCAGCGGTCGGTGAGCTGCGGGATCTTCGCCAACAGCTCCTGGCGGATCGATTCGTAATCCTTGTTGATATATCCGATGCTTGCGCGGCCCATGGTCTCTCCGGTTTTCGGCGGGTATGCGAGAGCGCCTGATGCTCTCGCCACGCCGGTTACTTACCGGAAGGGGCCTGGATGTGTCGGAGGCGGGATGCCTCAGAGCGGGCCGCGCAGTTGCCAGACGGGATTGGGCTGCCCGGAGGTGTTGTTGAGGTAGTGGGATTCCTTCTTGCCCTCGAAATAGAACAGGCCGATGCGACCAGACTCCGACGTGGTGATCCGGTGAACGGTGCCAGCGGCGTTGTCTTCCGCCTGGCTCTGGGTGTCGAAGCCCAGACCGCTCGCAGCCAGATAGAGGGAATGCTCGCTCTGGGGCGTTTCCGTTTCAGGTGCTCCCTTGAAGACCAGGTAATGGCCGTGATTGTCACCCGGATCGCTAACGATCCATTTGCCGTTGCGATCCTGATAGGCTCCCTCGATGTAGGCGACTTCGTATTCCCCGGCTGGCCAGATGAAGGAATCGTCCGGATCGGGGCTCATCTCGGCTGCGTCGAACCAGAGCAGATTGAACAGCGAGCGCACGTCCGGCGACAGGCGCACGCTGCGCACCGGCTGCGGTTCCGGCTCGGGCTCCGGCTGGGGATAGCTGGGCGCGGGATTGTTCGGGTCTTCTCTGTAGAAGGGATAGACCAGGTTGCCGTCCACCTGGCTCTGGATCACCCGGTAGGCGATATGCACCAGCAGCAGGTTGCAGTCGATGTTCAGCGGCCGGTCGTCGAAGCGCACCTCCGTGATGATCACCCGCTTTTCCCAGCGCTTGATGGCGTCGATCACGTAATGGCGCAGCAGACCCTTGAGCACCTCGTCGTTCTGTTCGAACACCAGATCCTTCAGCCTGGAGCCGAACTCCGGATTCATGAACCGTTCGCCGATCCGGGTGCCGAGGATCTGCAGGATGCTTTCGCGGATATGTTCGTGCTCCCGCGAGGTGGCGGCCGAGATCTGGGTGCCGCCGGATACCGACTGAAACCGGAACGGGTAGCGCAATCCCTTGCCGAGAAAGTCATAGCTCATCAGGTACGCTCCTCGCAGTCGATGCCGCACTGTCCCGAGCAGCCGCTTTCCGAAGTGTCGTCGTCGATAGCTTCTCCCTGGAAACGGATCACCAGATCCAGGCCGCTCTTGAGCCCCAGGTGAATGGTTCCGTCCGCCTCGATCAGCCCGCCGTGGCCGGACTTGCCGCACTGGAATCCCTTGGCTCCCCCGGAAAGCAGACGAACGGTGATGGTCTCGCCGATGCCCTCGATGCGGCCGATGCCGATGATGTCGATTGGTCCGGCCGGGTTGATCAGGGTGATGAACCGCTCCCGGTGATCGACGTCGAGACGGATGCCCTCGGGCAGATCCACCGCGAAGCGTTCCGCGCCCATGGCGGTCGGATCGATCCCGGCGGGCAGTCCGCTGATACCGGCTGCCTCCCGGGTCGCGCTCAGATAGGACTCGACCAGGGTGTAAAGGCGTCCCGGGGCGACCTCGACGGCCGTGCCGGGTCCGGGGGTGACGACCTGCTGCTCCCCGGCGTCGATGACGCAGATTCGCTGATCGTCAGTGGTCCGCAGGATCATGCCGTCGGGCAAGGTGAAGAGCCGGTTGCCGTCCGGCAGTTCCCGGGGTTCGGTGCCCGCAGGCAGTTCGACGAAGGGATAGAAATCGGGCTCCGGCTCGACCTGTACCTGATCCAGATACTCCTGCGTCCTGGCTTGCTGGGCTTCCAGATAGGCCTGGGCCTGGCCGCGCATCGCCTCCGAGGCGGCGTGACCGGCCTCCAGCAGCATGCGGATACCGGAAAGCTCCTCACGAATGCCAGACAGGTGATCGCAGAGCGCCCGCAGCACATACTGCTGCTCGCCGGAGTCGGTTTGTTCGATGGTGGCCTGCAAGTCGGAGGGTTCTTCGGAAATCATGGATAACCTCCATTACATGCCGACATTGGCGGGTTGGGATTGATAGCTCATGGCGCTGACCGGCGTCACCGTTCCGGTCGCGCCGTCGATTTCGAACACGGCCCAGACCGTGCCGGGGGCGTTGGGAACGGTGAAGGTCTGCTCACGGCCATCGCTCAAGAACACTTTCACCGATGCTCCGGACTGCGCCAGGCCGGAGCTCGGATTGGCGTTGCGGTTGGTGTAGTCGTGGACCGCGTAGCGGTAGACGCCGGGGATGAGCCGATGGATGGTGATGGTCTCCGGCCCGTAGGAACTGGTGTCGTCCACGTCCAATTCCGCCGCCTCGTTTTCGATGGTGTGGGAATAGAACACATGGAACCTGCCGCCGGATGGCGTCGGTCCGGTGAGATGGGAATCAAGGTCCCGGGGATTCAGGCCCCACTGCAACACGATGCGGGCGACCTGGCCGTCGAGCTCGGGCGAGAGAACGATCTGGATGTCGCCGGAGGTGTTGGGGTCGGCATTCACCCAGCCGTGCCAGGCGATGTATCCCGGCGCGGTGACCTCCACGTAATAGAACCCCTCGGGTACGGACAGCTCGAACCCGCCATAGGCGTTGGCGAAGGTCTGGTACGCCGCCGGGCCGGTTTCCGAGCGGCGGAATTCGATCAGCGCGTTTCCGACACCGCTGGTATTGAGGGCGTTGACTACCGTGCCGCTGAGGAAGACCGTGGCTCCGCTGGCAAAGTCCGGGTGGTCGGCGAACCAGGACGGATCGCGGACCTCCACCAGAACATGGCGGAGACTGTCCCGGGCCGAGGATCGCCAGACCATGAGCACGGCGTTGCCGATGGTCCAGCCGCAGCGAATGACACCGTCCGGCCCGATCTCCGCGACCTCCGGATTGCTGGTGGCAAAGACCGGAGCGTCCACGTCGCCGCGCAGGGAGAGCGGAATCCGTTGCTCGAACTCGTCAGCGGAGAGGCGGATGGAGCGAGGCTGTACCTCCCAGTGGCTGAAGGCTGCCGGGGCATCCGTCATGAAGGAACCTCCACCGGTGCGGAGACGCCGCCGCCATAGACCTCGACCTGAACGTGCCGCAGGCTGAGCCGCTCGGGCGAATCCCAGACCAGAATCATGGCCGCTCCGGGAACGAAGCCGCATTCGACATTGCCGTCCTCATCGACACTGGCCACGTTGGGATTGGACGATTCGAACACCGGCGCTTCGGGTAGGCCACGGATCGAGAGCGGAATGCGCTGGACGAATGGGGATCGCGAGACCCGGATCAGCTTCGGGAAGACATCCCAGTAGTGCGGTTCCTGCGGCTGTTCGAGATTGTTCATGGCGTCCCCCTCAGTTGTCGATGGTGTCGGGACTGCCGGTGACGATGATGGCTCCGCAGGCGGTGATGTCGCCGATGCGGGCGTTGGGCAATCCTTCGGTGATGGTGTCGAAGCTGCCGGTCACGATGGGCGTCACGCCATGCCCCGGGATGGGACAGACGTGCAGATCCCCCATGCGGGCCACCGGCATGCCGTTGTCCAGCGTCCGACTGGCCCCGGTGATGATGACGCCGCCGTGGCTGCTGATGTCGCCGAGTCGCGCCTGGGAGCTCATGGGTTCACCTTCAGCAGCAGATGGATCAGAAAGCCGACGAGTCCACCGATGGTGCTGCCGATGGTCAACACCAGGCCGACGATCTTCCACATGGTCTCGGTCCCCATCTTGGAGCCGACCCGGGCGTGCAGCCGGTCGATCTCCTCGGCGTGCCGGTGCAGATCGGAATAGATCGAGCGGACCAGTACCTCGACGTTTTCCTTGTCCGATTTCTTCTCGATTTCACGCTCTATCTTCTCGAGTCGGTCCTGGATTTCCCGGCGGTGGCTTTCGAGAATGCTGCGGAATTCCTCCCGCCAATGATCGAAAGTCCGGGCCAGCAATTCCTCGCTGGCCGAGAGTCCGGAGGGCGTTGTTGTTCTTTCTCCCATGCGATGCTTCCTTCAGGTGTTGATCAAGACAGTGTTCGTCGAGCGAATGATGATGTTTCCGGCCACCCCATCCATAAACACGAGGCTGCCGGACTTGTCGGTGGCGCTGATGCTCTCCTGGCCGGGCGCGGCGTTCATGCGCACCACCTGACCGGCCTTGTCGGTGAGCCGGATCTGTTCGGCGGCGGCGGTGGAATCGACGAGGATTTCCTGGGTGCCGTTGAGTCCCCAGATGTGAACCTTTTCCCGGCCCTTGGTGGTGTCGATGAGGATTTTCTGCCAGCGGGAGCGGCCCTTGTCGCACGAGAGGATGTGGACCTTCTCCTTGTCCTGCCAGGCTTCGAGGATCACCTGCTGGCGGCAGAGGTCGGTGAGCTGGATGCGGGCGCGGGAGCCGACGATCTGCGAGGCGATGTCGAGCTGGTCACCTTTCTCGGCGTCCTTCGTGTCGCGCCGCAGGGCGTTGCCGCTCTGCATCTCCGGCTTCACCTTCCCTTCCATGGTGAGGATCTGCCCGGCGCGGTCGATGATCCGCAGCAGCTCGTCGCCGTCGCGGTCATCGGCCAGGATGGTGTGGCCGGTTTCGGTCTTGAGCAGGACCTTCAGGCGCGGACAGTAATACGGCGGATGGCCGTGGAACTTCTTGTGTTCGAGATCGTCATGCCGGTTGGCCTGATGCTCGACCTTGTCCTCGCAGTCATGGCAGAAGGCATTCGCGCAGGTGCGCTTGGATTCCTCGGGCTGTTCGCCGGGGTTGCTCTTGGCCAGCCAGACCCCGGTCCAGATCGGATACTGGACAACGCCGCCCTCGAACTCGGCCCAGACCGAGGCCCCTTCTTCTGGGACCAGGAACATGCCGGTGTCGTCGTTGCCGCCGTAGGGGAAACAGGGCGCGGCCCATTCGGACCAGTTCTCCCGCCCGCTGCCGAGCACGGCGGGGATTTCCAGACGGACCCGGCCGAGGCGTTCGGGGTCGTTGTTGTCGCGCACGAAGGCCCGGTACTTGCCGTACCAGCGGTTGCGGTAGCGTTCCTCGGATTGACGGTCGCGGGTTTCAAGCATGCTCCGACTCCCGTTTTCGACTGGCGTCCCAGGCCAGCCAACCGCCCAGGCGAACCGCCCAATACATGACCTGCCTTTTCCACAGAGGCACGCCCAGGGCCGCCATCAGTTCGAGAAAGAGGCGGTCGGCAGCAATCCGCGAGACCTTGCCGGTGTGGTAGAGGTAGTCGTGAACGACGGCCGCCGGGGAATATCGCCCCCAGGGCGGCACCACGCGCCAGAACAGGCGCGGCACCGAGGCAAAGTCGGTCTCGAACCCGGCGGGCACTTCGATGATGCGGCCAGCGCCGGTGCGGACACGGAATGGCTGGGTCAGCCTCGCGGTCATTCCATTGGGCAGGATCTCCACCCGAAGAGGCCCTGACAGTCCCAGCGCGGTTCCCGAAAACAGGGGCTTGGTTCTGGCGCTCATGATCGCCACCTCGCCTTGCCCGACTGTCGCACGTCGAGATGGACCCAGGAGGCGTAGACGCCGATGCCGCCCTCGCGGAAGAGCGGAATCTCCTCGGCGATGACCGCCAGTTCCTCGGGCGAAACACCTGCGGGACAGCTCACGTCGGCTGCCATGCCCAGCGTGTGGAAACTCTGCTCCGCGCCGCCCACCGCCTTATTGTGCCGGTTACATCGGAAGCCGCTGGTGATGGACAGCGGTTTGCCGATGCGGTCGCGCAACTCCTGCAGGGCGTCGACCAGGTCGGGATGGACCGCAGCCGAATGGCCGCAGCAGTTCTTGCCCTTGCAGGCGAATTCCGAACGGTTGAAATTCTTACTGAGATCACCCATTGCCGCCTCCTTGTGTGACCGCGCCGGAATCCGCGTCGATGGTCACCATGGCTGGCGGCTCGTTTTGCGGCGTGGGCGGGGCCTCCTTATCGTTGGGTTTGCCCTGGGACTCGGCGGACTTGTCGCCCGCGCCTTTGCCGAGGGCGTTCTTCTTGAGTTTGAGTTCGCAGAGATAGCCAGCGCCGCTGATGCTGTGGCGCACCGAGTGGCAGTAGTAGATCCCGGAAAACTTCCGTCCCACGCCCTTGATCTCGACGTTCTTCTTGGCGCGTAGCTGGGGAATACCGATGGTGGCCGCGTCCGCCTCGACCTGGCGCAGCTCGGCCTCGCGGAATTTGCCTTCGGCGTTGTCCTGGGCGGGCTCCTGGCGCGGCTCTTCGTGAAAGCCTTCGGAACGGTCGAAGCTGGGCACGATCTGCCCCGTCTCCTGTTCCTTGAAGCTGCCTTCGCCGGTGTTGCCGTCGACCAAATAGGTCTGCTTGCCCAGGGCCGTCCGCTCGGGGGTGGTGGCGTTGTTGGCCTTGTGCTCGACCACGTCCTTCTTGCGCGGGTCGACGCCGACCGTCTTGGTCTCGACACCCGCGCCCTTGGCTCCCTGGGATTGGGTGCTGGGGCGGAACGAGCGCAGCAGGCCCTTGGTGTCGGTAAAATATTCGAGGGTCAGAAGCGGCGTCTGGTCGAGCTCGCGGGGATGGAAATGGAGTTCGTCGTCCTGGATGTAGAAGACATAGCCGCTCACGCCGTCGCCATCGCGGTCACGGGCCTTTTCCGCCAGCTCCTTGAGGAACTGGGCATCCGAGATGTTGCTCTGAGTGACGCGGAGATGGGTCCCCTTGGTGGCCGTGACCACCGGGGTGAGGCCGTTGGCGGCGGCGATCTGTTCGGCGATTTCCGAATAAAGGATGCCGGGAGCGGGTTTCTGCCAGACTTTTTGGTTCTCCTTGCCCGCGAGCTTGAAGCCCTTGTCGTAGGCCTTGATGCGGATGGTCGGATCGCCGTTTTCCGGGAAGTCGTAATCGATGTCCTTGATGACCGCCTTCTTGCGCGGAGAGAGGTTCCCCACGTAGCCGAAGCGGGCCACGATCTCGTTGCCTTCCTGGAACAGCGGATCGTCGACGAACTGCAGGTTGCGGTCGGTCACCGACAGTTCGAGGACATCCAGTTCCTCCTCGTTGTCGGTGAAGACGAACGAGGTGATCTCCTGGGTGATGTCCTTCGAGAGGTCTTGCCCCTCGATCTGAATCAGAAATGTCGGCTTGAAGGTATCCAGATCCATGCGTTTCTCCGGCGGTTCGCAGTTCCCTGCTTACTTACCGGAAGGCATGGCGAGGTGTCGGACGCTTCAGTCGAGCAGGCGCATTTGGACGTGTTCGCGAGAGGGAATGCGCAGGGCCAGGCCGGGCTCGAGCGCCAACGGGAAAAAGAGGTCGTTGTAATCACAGATGATCCACCAGAGCCTGGCGTCACCCAGGTAGCGGTGCGCGAGCAGATCCAGACGGTCGCCCTCGACTATGGTGTGCAGGCGGTCGTCATATCTCGGAGTAGTGTCGATGCGCTGGCGCATACCGAGGGAGGTACCGTCGCTGTCCCGGTAGAGAACACTGCGGGCGTATCGGGAATCACGGCCGATCATGAGCGCACCTCCGACCAGTTGATGGAACGGTCCACATATTCTTCGAGGACGATGTCCACCTCGGCCCGTTGCGGCAGCAGGTTGTCCCGGTCGAACAGGCCGAAGAAACGCGCCTTCACCTGCCGGACGATGCAGGTCACGCCCGGGTAGAGATCTCCGAAAATCAGCAGCACACGGTGCGGCGCGTTCTTGAGCATGGTTCCGGCGTGTTCCGGATATTGCAGCGAGCGAAGCCAGTCGACCTTCTGTTTAACCGGTCCCTTGAACAGCTCGACCTTGAAGGCGATCCGGCGCGGTTCCCCGGCGACATACTGGTAGCGCGGGTGGCTCATGCCGGGGATCTTGATCGTCGCGTAGTCGGTCGACTTCTCGTCGCTGATGGAGTTGGGGTTGTACTGGAATTCGAGCCGCTCCCCCGTGTCGGCGTCCACCAGATATCCCTTGATGGGCTGTTGATCCCAGGCCATTGCTTACACCTCGGCGATCTCGATGATCGGCTTGCCCAGTTGTCCGGCCCGGTCGAGTTCCCGCCGCATGCCGCTGGAAATGCCGTTGCCGGTGAACGCCCACACCTCGTCGCAACATTCCATGTAGGCCAGGCCGCAGGCGATGCCAGTCTCCCGCTGCTCGGGGACGCTGTCATCGGTAAAGGTTGGATACAACAGGTGCGGCGCGAACGGCGCGTGACCGTTTCTCATGACCCGTCGGCAAAGCGCCTCTGCGACCCTGACGTTTCGGGTTATGTCACCCGCGAACGGGCTGCAGACAAAGATGCGTTTCATCGGTCCTCTCAAAGTGTTTCGTAGTTTCTGATCTTCCGCTCCCGAAGATCCTTGTAGACGGCCTCGGCCACCTTCCGGCCATCGATGTTGGTGGTCACGCTCAGTTCCACCGGGCGGTCGGCCAGGCCATCGAGGCGCGAGAGCAGCGATTCCAGAAGCTCGCGCAGACCCGGACCGGCGTCCTCTCCCCGCATGGGTGTCGCGGGAGCGGTGCGGGCCGGAATAATCAACCGTTCGGAAGGCACCGTCTCGGCGAGTCCGGATTGCAGGGGCTTCGCAATCGGAGTCGGCGAGACCGTCTTGGGCCGCTCGATCCCGGCCGGAGCTGGCGAGGCATCTCCCTTTTCCGGTGCCGGTTCCACCGCGAACGGCTGGATATAGCTCTTACTTACCGGCTCGACGGCTGTCGCGACGGTCTGCACGGTGCCGTTCATCTGTTGCGGATGCGGCGCGGCCGTGGCCATGACCGGCTGGAGCATCAGCATGGCGCTCAGGGCCTTGGGCACCAAGCGCTCGTCCAGACGAGGCACGAGACTCAGCACGCTTTCGATGATGCGTTGCCCAATCGATTCAGCGGGCTGCGCAACTCCGAGCGGTTGCTTCTGCTCGGCCACCTGCGGAATCGGGGTCTGGACTCCCAGCATGGCGCGAGCGGAGGAGAGCAAACCGTTGGCGATCCCGGCACTGCGATCCTTGATCGCCTGAATGCCCGCGCTCGCGCCGCTGGAAAGCCTCTGCCAGAGGGTTTGCCCCTCGGCACCGGCGCTGGTAAAGATTCGACCGACAGTGCCGGGCACGGCCGACAGCGTGGCAACGATCCGGTCGCGGACAGTGACGGCTCCCGTGGCCAGCGCGTCCCAGGCATTGACCTTGGGCGGCGTGATTGCCAGCTCAGGCGTGTCGCCAAACAGGGATTGTTTGAGACCGCCGAAGATGGCACCGGCCTTGGCCGCGACGGTTTGAGCCCCGGTGGTCAGCCCATCCCAGAGTTTTCCGGCCATCCGGAAGGGAGCCGAGGCGGCGTCCATGAGGTTTCCGCCTGCCGTTTTGATCTGCTGCCAGGCTCCCGCAGCGGCCGAGAGAATCCCGCGAGCGGCGAAACCGAACACTTTCGCGGGCAGTGTCTGGGTAAGGCTCATGCCGTCGGCGAGGGTCTTGAGCAGCGCGGAGCCGGAGGCGGTCAGGCTGGCGAGCGGTCCCTCGCGGGCGTCGGAAAACGGCAGCAGATTGCGCAGCTTGCCCAAGGCGTTCTTGAGTATGGTGAAGGGATAGGTCACCGCCGACCAGATCCCTTCGCCCAGGGTGATCAGCAGCTTCTTGCCCGCCTCGAAGAAGGTGGTATCCCCGGCGAAGAAGGAGCGCACGGTGGCAAACAGATCTCGCAGGGTGCTGATGATCGGCAGATTCAGAATCGCCTGGCCGATCTGTCCGGCGGCGTCAGCCACCAGGCGGCCGATGGAGGTGAAGATCCCGGAAATGAAATTCCAGACACCGACCACCACATCCCGCGCCCAGCGGAACGGGGTGGCGAGAAAATCGTAGACCGCGCCGCCGATGGCCTTGAGACCGTCCAGCAGGGAAATGTCGCCGGTCAGCACCTGCCAGACCGCATAGATGATCTTTCCGGCGGCCACGAAGGCCTCGCCGATCATGCGCACGGGCAACAGGAACTTGTAGATAAACTTGGCCGCTCCGACCAGGGACCCGACGATGACCTTGCCGACCCAGACCACGCTGCGCACCACCACCGCCAGGGCTCGGACGATGAGCGACAGGTTCCAGGCCACGATCTTCAGCGCGAATGCCAACCCCTGAAGAAGCACACCGGCGACGGTGCCGATAACCGTGCCGAAGGTGCGCCAGGACGACCCGTCGGTTGCGCTGGCGGCCACGCCGAAGATCTCCACCACCGAAAAGACCGCGCTGGCCAGCGCCGCGTAGGCGCTCATCAGGGTGCGGACGGTCGGTTCGAGGATGGCGCGGATGCGGCCAAAGGCATGGGAGAACGCGCCCCACAATCCGGCCAGGGCCTCACGAACGCGATAATAGGCTTTGAAGACGGTGACCACGAAGCCCAGCAGTCCGGCGGATTCGAGCTTCTGGGCCAGTTCGGACGACATCTGCCCGACGCCGCCGCTGAGCGAGCCCACAAGCTCTCTGATCCCCTGGAAGACCAGCGAGACCTTGTTCCAGGCCCCGGTGATGATCTCCTGAATGCCGCCGAAGTTGGTTTCCCAGGCGCGTTTGAGCAGATACACCGAGAGGATCACGCCCGCGATGATCGCGGTGACGGGCAGAAAATAGGTCGCGACCGCCGAACCCACTCCGGCGAGCGCGGCGCTGATGGCCACGAACCCGGCCTTGATGGCGGGCAGCATGAGTCCCACCATGCCTACGGCGGCGGTGACGGCTCCGGCCACGACCAGAATGGTGCCGAGGGCCATGGACAGCCCCAGGACCACCCGGGTCACGCCCGGCATCGATTTAGCCATGCGTTGCAGGAACAGAATGAAGCGGGAGACGCCGTTGATCACCGGCGTGACCACCGGCAACAAGGTGCGACCCAGAATTTCGCTGAGGTTGGCCATCTGCTGGCGCAGAAGCAGGAACCGGGCTCCGATGTCCTGGTTCATGGCGTCGGCCATCTGTTCGGTGACCGCCGTGCCTGTCTTCATGGCCCGGCCTACCGACTGGATATTGCCTTCGAGGCTCTCCATGCCCGCCGACATCTGCAGCAGGAACTTGACCGCCTCGTCGGAGCCGAAGGCCTTCTTCAGCTTCACCTGGGCGGCGGCGTTGGAGAGGTCGGGAAACTGGCGCTTGATCTCCTGCAGGATGGGAACCACGCCCTTGAGGCGGCCGCTGGTGTCGGTGAAGGACAGCCCCAGCTCGTCCCCGGCCTCGGCCGCCTTCATGATGAACGCCTTGTACAGCGTGCCCGCCTCGGAGCCGGGCATGGTGGTCTGGAGCTGGCCGAGCACGGCGAGCTGTTCGTTCAGGGGAATGTTGCTCGCCGCCGCCACCGCGCCGATGTTCTTGATGGCGTCGGCCATCTGGGTGCCGTTGGTCTTGAACGAGGCCACGGTCTGCGCCATGGCTCCGGAAAAGGCGGTCGCCCATTCCATGTCGTTCATGTCGGCCA
>NZ_JAFFQA010000033.1 GCF_016919065.1 Desulfobulbus rhabdoformis
GGGCTGGGGCGGGATCCCGGCCGGGCCGTGTCACCTGTAACAGGTGGTGGAGGGGTTCAAAGACTTTAGAATATATTCGTGATGTTTCTGGGGGTCAACTGGTTTTCGGAATCTGGCGGTTGCTCCCGGAGAACGGGGGGCGTTCGTAAAAATATCAGTGAAAATTTCTGATTTTGATATAAAGTATAGGTAAGTACAGCAGTTGATCATCGACTCTCGCTCAAGGAGGTACGATATGCAGGCAATACAAAGCATCCTCACCCCGATAGATTTTTCTGACAATGCCGGCAAGATCGTCAAGGCGGCTGCGTACGTGGCCGGAACCTTTAAAGCAGAACTGCATCTGGTTTTTGTGGTGCAGAGCTTTGAAGATTACAGCGGATTTTTCGTCCCGCCCATTTCCCTCCCCAACATGGAGGAGGAACTTTTTGCTTCTGCCGAGCAGCAGATGGAATCCTACATCGAAGAAAACAAAACCCTGTTTGCCGATGCCGGTGTCTCGAGCGTCACGGGCAAGGTCCTGACAGGCGATGTGGCAGAAGAGATCCTCACCTTTGCCGCCAAAAAGAAGGTGGAGCTCATAATTATGGGGACTCATGGGTACAAGGGACTTGAGCGTATCATGTTTGGCTCAGTGGCGGACAAAGTCGTGAAAACTGCCTGTTGTCCGGTAATGACTATAAACCCGTACCGGGAGGAATGTGAGGGTAACGTCACCTAACTCGCACCTGAGAATCTGGTCTTCGTCAGCAGGTGAGGGTGGAGGAGAATAACGCCCCGCTGTGAAAAACGCCCTTGAAAAGTGGGGGCGTTTTTCCGGGAGCCGGGTGTCTGGAATCAAGAGGAATGGCTATGGATCAACGAAAATATCCTCGCATACGGATTCGGAATATGAGTATCGACGTTTCCGACGGCATGGGCTGCTGTTCGGCTGCGGTGAGCGATATCTCTCGAGGCGGTCTGTGCCTCGCTGACATGGGCAAGCGTTTTGGTAAAAAAACAGACAAGTTTACTGTCGTGGCAACCAGCGGTGAGAAGCATTTCAAGTTCCAGGTTAAACCGCGTTGGATCCGGCTGGGGCAATGGAATAAAAGGATCGGGGTAGAGATCGATGCGCCCCCGGCCCAGTGGACGGCCTATATCATCTCCCTTGAACACCAGCGGCAACTGTAATACTCAAGGGTGCCGGTTATTTTTCCTTTACCGGCATTCTCTGATCCATAAAGCACTTTTCCCCTTGAGGCCTCTCACCTCTCTTGTAACAATGCCAGGCAACATCCTTGCTCCTGCGAGGTCGTGCCTGTTCCCGAGTCGCTCTTTCCTGCCGCAAAGCCTTCCATCATGAGCCGTTTGGCTGAAATATTGGGAAAATAGATAAACTCAAGTTGGCATCGTCCGGCTTGATGCTGGGGAAATTCCTCCTCCAGAAGCTCTTTCCAGTCAGCCTGATGTTGTCTCCAGTCATCTGCAAGCGTAGCTGCAGCTTCGGGGGCAAGTGGTGCCATGAGTTGAGAGAGGGCCGCCTGCAATCTGGGCAGTTTTTGCAGCAGCGGCTGGGCGCCGGGGCTTTCCCGCAAGGCAAGGCAGGGCAGTGGCAGGCTGACCAGTACCGAGGCTTCCTGTCGACGTATCTTCTCATAGACTTCCTGCAGCAGTTCCATGGCAAGGGCGTGTCGAGTGATCAGGAGTCGTGGAGTCTGTTCAAGATCATGGAAATAGAGTCGCGCCCATGCTTTCAGCCGGTGTTTCAGCATGGAAGCTGACTCGGCAGAAGACTGCCCGGCTTCACTTGGCTGGCTAAAAGGCAGTTCATCTTCTTCCCGCAGTTCCTGAAACAGGTCCTGCTGGCGGGTGGTGATATGGGAAAGCGCGCTGCCGATGTCTGTTTGCTGGGCATCAAACCATTCCCCCAGTTTAAGCATCAGGCGTGATTGCCAGAGTTGCAGTTGTGCCACTTCCTCGGTGCGAATGTCGGTGCGTTTGAGCAGGTCACTGATAAGAGAACCGCTGGACTCTCTTTGCTGTCCTCCACGTTGCAGCCCCGCCAGAGTAAGCATGCTGAGTTGGGTGGTATAGTCGGCACCGTTGCGGCGCATGTCTTCAACCAAGGCCATAAAACGATCCCGTTTCGGGCCAAGTGGTGCCGGGGTAAACGAGCCCAGACGTCCCATTTCCAGGCAACGGCTGAGATAGCCGGAGTCGGTTGCTAGTGATTCGTTTTCCACGGCTTGCATGTGGACAACCTGGTCGAAAACCTGTACAAGGGGGACAAGCAAACCCGCATCAGGCAGGGTTTCGGGAAATACGCAGGCATAAGTTGTGTTCATAATATGAAAACGTTACGGGAAAAAATTACATTTGTTTTAACAGCACTGGCTTATGTGCTGTTTCATTTAGTTGTCAATACAGACCATAGCATCGATTACATGGGAACGTTGAAACAAATGGCGACGACCGCCCCTTATGCACTGGGCTTGGCGTATATCGTTGCCGTGTTTTTTCGTCACTACTCAGGAAAAGGCTGGCTCCCTTGGGATCGAATTGCTCGCGTCTTTTTTACAGTCGGTATTCTTTTCGGGTTTTATTTAAGTCTCTATCATTCCGCCGCAAGAAGGCTGCCGCCGGAGGTTGAGATGCAGAAGCAACCCTCGACCGTGGAGAAATTTTACAACTGGATTAAGGAAAAATGATGTTCGCCATAAGCAGGCTTGAAACACGAGTAAGTTTGCTTCAAGGACTCAGAGGGGCTTGGAAAAGTTAATAATTCAAGCCCCCTTTGCATTAAAAATGCAGTATTCAGGGACGACAATTACCGCAGAACGGATTTGCGAGGGTGCAATCCTGAAGTTGTGGTGACGCCCGGCAACACGAGGCTTTTAGGTCCCAGGATGGTTCCGGGGCTGGTTACCGAGTTGCAGCCGGTCTGACAGTCGTCGCCCAGAATCGCACCGAATTTGCGCAGGCCTGTGTCTATCTTCTTGATACTGGTGCGGATCGTGACATTACCTGGGATAAAACGGAGGTTGGCGCATTTGGTGCCGGCGCCGAGGTTGACCCGGTTGCCGAGGATAGAATCGCCCAGATAGGCAAAATGACCGGCCTTGGCATCGTTGAGAAAAACGGAGTGTTTGACCTCGGTCGTGTGGCCAACCACACAGCGGTGCCCAACGAGAGTGTAGCCACGCAGATAGGCCCCTTGACGAATTTCGGTATGATCGCCGATAATGGCAGGTGACTTGATCATCGCTCCCGGTTCAATGAGCACTCCCTGGCCAATTTTGATATTGCGCCCAACCATGACCGCACCGGCCATGATAACCGAGGCGCCGTTGAGATACTGTCCATTCTCCCAGACGCGGAGTTCGCCTTTGGTGGTGTCGCCGTAGGTGATGACGCACTCACGGGCATTGCGGAGTTTTCCGTTGTACCAGACATAGGGGCTGTCCAGGGGCACCCCGTCGTGAATACAGACATGTTGAAAACAGGGAGCGGTATTATCGCGCACGTATTCTTTGAGTTTTTTTAACGGGTCCCAGACATGAGGGCAGTCGACAAAAAGGGCGCGTTCGGGGAAGTCGGCGAGTTCGAAAAACGATCCAGTGGTCAGCATAGGTGGCTCCAGGCGGCAAGCGAAGGCTGTATTCAGTGTTTGCTCTACTCCGGTTGTCACAAACAGCGAACCTGGGCACTGCAAAATGCTCACGAGTTCAGAACGAGACAACGTGTGGGGCGATGACTTCCTTTCTATATTGGCCAACAGGTTTTTCTTCAAGGGAAAATTTTCTTGGTTTCCTTCTACGTTGTTCTCCAACCCACCGCTGTCATGGATTCAGCTCTCCTGTCGAGGGCGTGTCTTGACTTCGGTTAGGGTTGTGTTTACTGTCGTGGAACAATTGGGTTACGACTGCCGTTCACGGCAATTTTAAGGAGGAATAGAGTGGAATTTGATGATTCATTATCAACCAGTATGGGAGATTTTGGGGAACAGACACAGGATCTGGAAATCCCCGAGTCACTCCCCATGATGGCTGTTCGTGATGTGGTGGTCTTTAACTATATGATCATCCCATTGTTTGTCGGTCGCCCCGGTTCCATTGAAGCGGTGAACGAGGGACTGAACAGCAACAAGCTGCTGATGCTGGTGACTCAAAAAGATCCCACCAAGGATGATCCCGAAGAGGAGGATCTCTACGAGGTCGGTATGGTCTCCATGATCATGCGAACCCTCAAGTTGCCCGATGGCCGCCTCAAGGTACTGGTACAGGCGCTGTCTAAGGCAAAAATTCGTAAGGTCCTGCAGGAAAAACCGCATTTCCAGGTGGAGATTGATCTGGTTGAAGATCAGGAGCCCGACGTGATCTCCGTGGAAACCGAAGCGTTGATGCGCACCGTTCGGGAGCAGACGGAAAAGATCATGTCCCTGCGGGGGATTCTGTCCTCGGATTTGATGATGATCATCAACAATATCGAGGAACCGGGGCGTCTTGCTGATTTGGTCGGGTCCAACCTGCGCCTCAAAGTCACCGAGTCACAGAAGATCCTTGAAACCGAGGATCCCGTGGAACGGCTGCGGCTGGTGGCTGATCTGCTGCACAAAGAGCTTGAAGTGTCCACCGTGCAGGCCAAAATTCAGTCCGATGCCAAAGAGGAGATGTCACGCAGCCAGCGAGAATATTTTCTGCGTGAGCAGATTCAGGCGCTGAAGCGTGAACTCGGTGACGAGGACAGCTACTCGCAGGAGATCGAAGAGCTTGCCAAGCAGTTGCGCAAAAAGAAAATGCCCAAGACCGCCAAGAAAGAGGCACGTAAGCAGTTGCGGCGACTGGAGATGATGCATCCTGATGCCTCCGAGGCAACCATTGTTCGCACCTACCTGGAGTGGTTTCTCGATTTACCCTGGAAGAAATCCTCCAAAGATATGCTTGATCTCAAGGTGGCCTCTCAGGTCCTGGACGAGGATCACTACGGGCTTGACCGCATTAAAGAGCGCATTCTCGAGTATCTGGCGGTGCGTAAGCTCAATAATAACACCAAGGGGCCCATTATCTGTTTTGCAGGCCCTCCCGGTGTGGGCAAGACCTCTCTTGGCCAGGCCATTGCCAAGGCAATGAACCGGAAGTTTTATCGCTTGTCACTGGGCGGAATGCGCGATGAGGCCGAGATCCGTGGTCACCGCCGCACCTATATCGGTGCGATGCCCGGCCGTATTTTGCAGGGACTCAAAAATGTTGGCACCAACAACCCGGTGTTCATGATGGATGAGATCGATAAAATCGGTGACGATTACCGTGGCGATCCCTCCTCAGCCCTGCTGGAGGTGCTTGACCCGGAGCAGAATAATACCTTCTCCGATCATTATATGAACCTGCCCTTTGATCTTTCCAAGTGTATGTTCATCACCACCGCCAATCGAACCGACACGATCCCCGGGCCACTTTTGGATCGTATGGAGGTGATTCAGCTCTCCGGGTACACCCTGGAAGAAAAGATGGTCATTGCCAACAAGTATTTGTTGGTGCGCCAGGTGGAGGAGAACGGGATCAAGCCCAGTCAGATCAAACTTGATAACGCTACCCTTGAGCTCATTATCAGTCATTACACCCACGAGGCAGGGGTGCGTAACCTGGAGCGGGCGCTGGGCAAGATTTGTCGTAAGATTGCCCGTAAAGTGGCTGAAGGGGGACGTGGACCGTACGTGATTTCTGCCAACACCGTGGAAAAATACCTGGGGCCGCCCAGGTTTCTTCCGGAAACCGAGCTGGATACCAGCGCCCAGCCAGGCCTGGTTATCGGTCTTGCCTGGACAGAGGTTGGGGGTGAACTGCTCCACATTGAAACCTCGGTCATGCCGGGAAAAGGGCGCCTGCAGCTGACCGGGCATCTGGGAGAGGTGATGAAGGAGTCCGCCCATGCGGCGTTGAGCTACTGTCGGAGCCGTAACAAGGAGTTGGGGGTCGAGCCGGAGTATTTTGATACCCACGACATCCACATCCATGTCCCTGCCGGTGCTATTCCCAAAGATGGCCCTTCGGCCGGTATTACCATCACCACGGCACTGTTTTCTGCCATCCGCGGTAAGGCCCTCAAGCGTGGTTTTGCCATGACCGGTGAGGTTACCTTGCGCGGGCGGGTACTCCCCATTGGTGGGCTGAAAGATAAGGCGCTGGCAGCCCTGCGCGCTGGTATTACAAAAATTCTGATTCCCCAGGAAAACCAGAAAGATCTGGTTGAGATTCCCGAAGAGTTACGCAAGAAGATAACCTTTTATCCGGTTGAGCATATGGATGAAGTCATTGAGTTGACCTTGGGTAAATCTCCAGGGAAAAAGACCCCGGCCAAGGGGGCTGCCAAGAAGGTGGCGGCAAAGGCTGCCCCAGCCAAATAACTTGACAACTCCCCCAGTACTGAAAAAGCGGTCGGATTCTCCGGCCGCTTTTTTTCATTCAGCTTTGTAACTGACACCAACTCTTTCAATATCATTGCCATGCGTCGCCTCTTTCTTGTCCTTCTTGTTCTTGTTTTCCTTGGATTCTCCGGGCTGGGGATTTGGTATGTAAGCTACTTGCGTACTCCATCAACGGGAGAAGGTGAGGAGATCGTCCGTATAGCTCGAGGAATGGGCGTGCGCCAGATTGGTGCATTACTCGCCCAAAAGGGGCTCATTCAAAACGATATTCGCTATCTTGCCTATGTCTACCTTGGTGACTTGACTACGCGGTTGCGGGCGGGAGAGTACAGTATTGCGCGGGGATTGACTCCGCCTGAGGTTATCCGGCTTTTGGTTGAAGGAGCCACCTTGCGGCATCAGGTCACCATTCCTGAAGGGCTCAGTGCCGTCCAGGTGGCGGAACTTTTCGCCCGGGACGGTTGGATTGATCCTGATCGTTTTCTCGCTCTAACCCGCAAGAGAGAATTTATTCACTCCTTAGGGCTGGAGGTTGAGAGTCTTGAGGGGTATCTTTTCCCGGAAACCTACACCATGGTCCGCAACGAAGTCAGTGAACAGAGGGTCCTGGAAATGATGGTGCAGCGTTTTTTTCAGGTTTGGAGTGCGCTGCACGTACCGGAGAAAGGCGTGCATGGTCTGAGCCGGCACCAGGTCGTTATTCTGGCCTCTATCGTTGAAAAAGAGACGGGTGCGGCATCGGAGCGTCCTCTTATAGCGCGCGTCTTTCTTAATCGTTTAGAAAAGAAGATGCGCCTCCAATCCGATCCCACCGTGATTTACGGTATCAAGGACTTCAACGGCAATATAACCCGGGCAGATTTGAGGACCAAGACCCCTTACAACACCTATGTCATTGCTGGTTTGCCCGCAGGTCCGATCTGTAATCCAGGTCGGGCTGCTTTGGAAGCAATTATTATTCCTGCCGCCTCTGAGGCACTTTATTTTGTTTCCCGAAACGATGGAACACATATTTTTTCAACAAATCTTCGTGACCATAATCGGGCCGTTTGGAAATTTCAGCGAAAAAAGTAATTTGTCATACCAATTTATTTTAGTCTTTTATTGATGAGATGACGCTTGTTAAGGCTGCCCTAAAAATGTGTTTGGTAAACTTTGCTATCTCCTCGCAATCGTGAAATTTTTCGCGACTGTCGTCTGGGCGACATCAATTCTCTTGTATTTAATTCAATTAGTGTTATGTTCGCCATTCAGGAGTAGAACATGTGGGATTTTCACAGGTTACGTTTTGGTACTTTTGGGTAAAGTCCATACGCCAAATAAAAACCCGCATGGGACAAACATTCAGCCCAAGACAAGGAGAAATAGGGAGCAATGTTGACAGGAACAGTAAAGTGGTTTAACGAAGCAAAAGGTTTTGGTTTTATTGAGCAGGAGGCAGGAAAGGATGTTTTCGTCCACTACTCTGCAATATCCGGAACAGGTTTTAAAACACTCAACGAAGGCGACAAGGTTCAGTTTGAGATCATAGACGGGCCCAAAGGTCCGGCTGCCGCCAATGTGATGAAGCAGTGATAGACGCTTAGCGTTACCGCCCGGCAGGATTTTCCTGCCGGGCTTTTTTTTTGTATTGTTTTTATGAGTTAAGACGCTGTCGGTCGGTGTCGCGTGTTTTTGATTCGGTTCCATTACTCTCCCGCCCGGTGTCTTTCCAGGCACCAATAACCTGTCAAAGCAGCAGTCGGTTGGTCAGTTTTTTCCCAGGTATAGCATAGTGAAAGTCGCTCTTGTTCAGACGAACCCGGTCATTGGAGCCTTTGAACGGAATCTTCGTCAGGTGTTGGATTGGATTGGACAGGCCCGTCAGGTTGGTTGTGACCTGGTTGTGTTTCCGGAATTAACGCTCTGTGGCTATCCTCCGCAGGATCTGCTGGAAAGGCCTGCTTTTCTTGATGCCCATGATAGGGCTCTGGCCGAACTTATTAAACAGATTGAAGGGATTACCTGTATTGTCGGTGTACCTGAACGACGAGAAGGTCCAGGCAAGCCCCTGTATAACTCTGCCTTTGTGCTGGAGCGTGACCGGATAGTCCATCGAGCCCGCAAGCAGCTTCTTCCCACCTATGATGTCTTTGACGAAACCCGTTACTTCGAGCCGGGCTCTACCTCAACGGTTTTTCCTTTCAAGGGGGTACAGTGTGGGCTTACTGTCTGCGAGGATATCTGGTGGCAAGGGGAGAATTATCCATCCAATCCGGTGCAAAAGTTTTCCATAGGGCCTATCGTCCCCGATTGCCTGATCAACATTTCGGCCTCACCTTACTATTACGGCAAGGTCCAGGAACGGCAGCGCGTCTTCGGTGATCTCTGCAGGCAAAATAATCTGCCCCTCCTGTATGTGAACCAGGTGGGCGGGCAGGACGGCTTGATTTTTGATGGGCATTCCATGGTGGTGACTCCACAGGGGGGGCTGCATTCCTCCGCTGCTGGATTTTCCGAAGAGATGTTGGTAGTTGAGAGCGATGAGTGGTGTTCTCCTGGCACGAATATCCTTGCAGACCCGATTGAGAATGTAGAGCAGGCACTGACTCTCGGTGTGCGCGATTACCTTCAAAAAACCGGGTTCAAAAAGGCAGTGATCGGCCTCTCCGGTGGGATCGATTCCGCGGTGACGGCCGTGATTGCCTGTAAGGCGCTCGGACCGGAAAACGTGCTCTGCGTGGCCCTGCCTTCACCCTACACCTCACAGTATTCCATCGATGATGCCAGGGCTTTGGCTGAAAATCTTGGTTGTGGTTTTGAGCTGATCGGGATTGAAAAAGCGATGCAGGCCTACCAGGAAAGTCTGGGCGCTCTTTTTGCCGGCCTTGCTGAGGATGTGACCGAGCAAAACATTCAGGCACGGATTCGCGGTAATCTCTTGATGGCGCTTTCCAACAAATTAAACGCTCTTCTCCTGACCACGGGCAACAAATCCGAGATGGCGGTCGGGTACTGTACTCTATATGGGGATATGTCCGGTGGACTGGCCGTTATTGCCGATGTTCCCAAGGTCATGGTCTATCAACTGGCGCGGTTGATGAACAAAGAGAGGGAGGTTGTGCCTGACCGCATTATTACCCGTCCTCCCACTGCCGAACTCAAGCCGGATCAGTGCGACCAGGACGATCTTCCACCCTATGAGGTGCTTGATGTTGTGCTGCAGCAGTACCTGGAAGAGCATCAATCGATTGAGGATATTGTTGCAGGGGGGATTGATGCAGTGGTTGTCCGTGATATTGTTCGCCGGGTTAAACTCAATGAGTACAAACGTAAGCAGGCACCCTATGGCATCAAAGTGACCTCCAAGGCCTTTGGCCCTGGAAGGCGCTATCCTGTGGTGCAGGGCTTTATCGAATAGCCTGCATAATTTTTCAGCCCCTTCAGAACACAAAAAAATGCCGATACTCAGTACACCTCTGTATCGGTATTTTTTTGTGTTCTGAAGGAGTACGCGTCACTGTTCCTGGTATTATCTTGATTTTATACAGTGTTCACGTTTCGCTCCCTACTTTTTGACGTCACATTAATTTCTTTCTTTGACGACGTCTTTCTTTTTTATTAACCTAGCGGGACTGCGCGACACTTCACTCCTCTTCCCATCCTCTTCGAGACGACTTACCAACGTTATGACCCGGCCTACCCGCCATCCCGCATTTGTCCTCCTCTTCCTCTGTGCCATATTGGTCTTGGTTGCTTTTTTAGTCTTCCGTGAGCACCGAACCGAGCGACCGGAACAGATTGCTGTGACCACCTCGGGCACGGTCGACATGTGTCTGAATTGTCATAAAAGCGAAAAGCTCGATGGTGCCCACGACGGCCTGGTTATTGGCTGTGCACCATGTCACCTCGGGAATCCTTTGGCCATCGATAAGGATGAGGCCCATGCTGGCATGGTTCTTAACCCGGGAGATTTACGGGTTGCCCATAAAACCTGCGGTGTTGAAGGGTGTCATCCCACGGATATTGCCAAGGTGAAGAATTCACTCATGGCCACCAACAGAGGTATCATCTCCACACTGTTGTATTATTGGGGAGAGCGAGATCACCAGAGCGCAAATATCTCTGTTGAACAGCTTTTGAAGACAGGGGAAACATCTCTGGCCCTCGACTATTTCCGTAAACTCTGTGGCACCTGTCATCTGTGGAAACAAAAAAACGACCTGCCAGGTGCGCCGGCCTTTTTTAATGAAAAAGGCGGTGGTTGTTCTGCCTGTCATTACATTTTGCCCCCAGGGACACCGCAAAATACGGTGACAAAGCAGCTGACTGAGGCGGAGCAGGAGGCTATCGATAAAAATCGCCCCCATCCTCTTGTGGTGAAGCAGGTACCGGAGGAAAACTGCATCCGCTGCCATAACCGTTCGGGACGCATTGGGATTTCCTACGTGGGACTCTTTGAGGCTGAGGGGTATGGAACCCCGTATGAGGACGGGACGCTGAGCTCAAAACGACTCCCCGGGGATAGGTTTTACCTCAAAATCTCGCCGGACATTCACCATGAAAAAGGAATGGCCTGTATTGATTGTCACACCCGTGACGAGATCATGGGCGATGGGACCAGCTATGCCCATTATGAAGAGCAACTTGAGGTGCAATGTGTCAGTTGCCACGATGCAAAGCCAGGCCTCACCCATAAAAACAATCGCTTAACCAATGTAGAGACAAAAGAAGGTAAACATGTGCTCATTGGGAAGATTGATGGTAAAGAGCATGCCCTGAAGGAGCCTGATGCCCAAGCTTGCCTTGCTCCCTATCACAAGCGGGTGAGCTGCGCCGCCTGTCATTCCACTTGGGTGCCCCAGTGTTATGGCTGCCATGTAAAACGCGATAAGCGCGATAACCACCTGGACAAACTCACCTTGAAAAATACCCCCGGCTGGTGGGAGGAGGGGAGGTCCTATATACGCTACGAAAAGCCCATGCTAGCGGTCTGGAAAGATGAGGTGGTCATTGTCACTCCCGGCTGTCAGGACCTGGTCACCTTGATTGACGAAAATGGCAAAGAAGAGGGTGGGTTTAACCGCTTCACCATGGCGGCCATTAATCCGCATACCATCCAGGCTCAAGGAAGAAGCTGTCGGGATTGCCACGCCTCAACCAAAACAGTGGGCCTGGGGGAGGGAACCGTTGTGAAAAAAGAGGGGAAATGGCATTTCTCCCCGGTTGATCAAGGTGTGGAGACTCCCCATGGCCGTACTCCGGGGTTTGATGCCTTTGTGACCATTGAGGGGGAACCGCTGCAGCATGGCTCTCGCAAAGACCTTCGCCCTTTTGATAAGGATGAACTGCATCGTATTTTACGGGTTGGCCTGTGCCTTGAATGTCACCCTGGAGCGGATGATAAGGCCTATGTAAACTACGTTTCTGGGCGTGCCTGCCCCGTGTTTATTGAGCCGTAAAAGTAGGGTGGTAAGGTTGTTTGCTGAAAATAATGATAGAGAATCAAGAGGATAACCTTCATGTCTACAGTGATAGGCAGGAAGGAATTTATTTAATCAGGAAAAAAAATCCGATTTAATAGCGAAATTTTTCCGGATTTAAATTTTAGGACTTGTTATATTGTTTCAAAAGCGTTAGGACGCAGTCATTTGTAACAACCGGAGAACAAAAGTTCACAGAAGGAGTATGAGAAAGATGTTGCCAGAAAAGTTTGTACTTGCGGAGAGAGTGCTGCAAGTCGCTCCCTCGCCGACGCTTGCCGTCAATGCCAAGGCGAAGGCACTCAGGGCCGCTGGTGCGGATATTTTGAACTTTAGTGTGGGGGAGCCAGATATGACTACCCCAGCCCATGTCTGCGAGGCCGGTAAACAGGCCATTGACGACGGGCACACCCGTTATACTCCGGTGGCGGGTATTGTTGAGCTGCGAGAGGCTATCTGCGCCAAGCTGAAAAAGGATCAGGGCTGGGAGTATGAGCCCGATCAGGTGCAGGTCTGCTGTGGTGGAAAGCACGGCCTGTTTAATATCTTCCAGGCGATTTTGAATCCTGGCGATGAGGTCCTGATTCCTGCGCCTTACTGGGTTTCCTATCCTCCGATGGTACAGCTTGCCGGAGGAACACCGGTCATCGTGCCGCTCAAAGAAGAGAATAATTTCGATTTTGACCCGGAAGTGCTGGCCCAATATGTGACCCCGAAGACCAAGGCGATCGTTCTCAACAGTCCGTCTAACCCCACAGGGGCGGTTTTCTCGCAGGAGTCTTTGGCCGCCGTCGGGAAGATGGCCTATGAGAAGGGATGGTTGGTGATTACCGACGACATGTATGAGGAGATCTCCTACATTGACGGGAAGCTTCCGCATATCCTCCATGCCATTCCCCGTTTAAGGGATCAGATAGTTCTCTCTAATGGCGTCTCCAAGTCGTTTGCCATGACCGGCTGGCGAATTGGCTGGTCCATTGGTCCGAGCCAGATCATTAAGGCTATGAATAAAATTCAGAGCCAGTCTACCTCCAATCCTGCCGCTCCATCCCAGTATGCTGCGTTGGCCGCACTGACTGGTCCGCAGGACTTTCCGAAACAGCTGTTGGAAGCATTTATTCCGCGGCGGGCCTATTTTGTAGAAGCACTGCGGGCGATTCCTAATGTCACCTGTGTGAATCCCATGGGTGCCTTCTATGTCTTCCCCAACTTTTCAGCCTATTACGGAAAGACGTTCAATGGACAGGTCATTGATGGATCGCTTGCTCTGGCGGACTACCTCCTCAGTGAGGCCAATGTCGCCTCGGTACCAGGCGCCGCCTTCGGTTCCGACGACTTCATCCGTTTCTCTTTTGCCACCTCCATGGATGTGATCAAAGAAGGAATGGAACGTATTACGACTGCCCTGGCTGCTTTGCAGTAAATTCGGGTAGGGGCTTTGCGAATAAAAAACGGACAGAGGAAGGAAAACTCCTCTGTCCGTTTGCAGGTGAAAGATGTGGAATGTGGTCGGATCAGGCTATTTTTTGATCCGGATCGTGGAGTGGTTGGGCCTGCTCTTTTTCCAGTTTTATCTGGGCAAGGAGCGATTGCAGTTTCCAGGGATTGGCAAGACATTCCCTGCCAAGATGGTTTTTGGCAACCACGTTACAAAACTGAAGAAACTCTGACATGAGACGGGTGATGATCTTGTCTTTATGTTGGATGATCCAGAGTTGGCGACTCATGTCGATGCCCTCAATGGGCAGTGTCTTGAGCCACCCCTCTTCAGCCTCACGGCAGACCGTGAGCATGGAGAGGCAGGCCGCACCAACCCCCGATTCAACCGCTTTTTTGATTGCCTCAGTATGACCGGTTTTCGTCACTACTTTTAAAAGTGACGCATACCGACCAAGCTTTTTGGTAAATATCTCCGCAGTTCCAGACCCTTCCTCACGCATGACCCAACTTGTCTCTTTGAGATCATCCGGAATAGTAAAGGCGTCTTTCTCTGCCAGTTTATGGTGGGGACTGATAACAATACCCAGCTCGTCTTCAAACCAGGTAGACGCGACCAGCGAATCGACGTTGATGTCACCTTCGACAAAACCAAGATCGGCCTGGCCGGTGGCGACCAGTTTCTCTGCAGTCATGGTATTGACGACCAACATATTGATATGGGCCTCGGGATGCAGTCGCATGAAGGCACCAATGAGGTAGGGGAGGACATAGTTACCGATGGTGGTACTCGCGACAATCTCCAACACACCCGCGACAGTATCCTGTTGCTCGGTGAGGATGGTTTCGATGTTTGCCACCTGATGGAGTATGGCCTTGGAAAGCGGAAGCAGGTATCGACCGCGGTCATTCAGCAGCAGGCTGCGCCCGTGGCGGTCAAACAGCGGCCCGCCCAGCTGATTTTCCAGCTCACCTAAAGCCATGCTCACTGCAGATTGAGTCAGCAGAAGTTTTTTGCTGGCTCGGGTCACCTGTTGAGTCTCGGCAACTGCAATAAAAATTTCAAGTTGTCTGAAGGTAATCGCCATGGTTCCTTTTTTGGCATCAGCCTGATTGATTAATTATATGACCTGAATTGAAACATCCGTAACCTAACACTTAAGCAAAATAGTTCAATGATTTTTCATGTCGGGTAAAATATTCCCATTGTGGGTTTCAAAGTAACACCTTTGTTTTATCGAGAAATTATTCGTTAATTGGGCGAATTATGCTTGACATAAAAAGGTGATTTCAGTAGCTTGATAAGATGTGTTGATTAAATGTATCAGTAGTATTGATGCAATTCGGTTCCTTTGTTAAGGAGAAAAAATGGACCAAGTTGTTCTAACCAATATTATTTATGTATCCCTGTTTCTTATCGGGGCTTTGCTGTTTGGCTTCGGGCCAATCATCATTGTAAAATTGTTGAGTCCTTCCAGCCATACACGGCAGACGATCGGCAAAACCGGTCAACTGATCGAGTGCGGTATGGAGCCTATCGGCAGCGCCTGGATTCGCTTTGGTATCATCTATTATCTCTATGCACTTATCTTCTTGGCTTTTGATGTGGACGTGCTCTTTTTGTTTCCGGTAGCCGTCGCCTACAATAGCCCTGAGTTGGGTGTACGGGATTTCTACGAAGTTCTGCTGTTTGTTGCAATTTTATCGCTAGCCATTGTGTACGCATGGCGGAAAGGAGTGTTCTCGTGGGAGAAGAAATCGTACCTTCATCAGTAGTCCAGTTTGCTCAGCTTGATCAGATACTCAATCTCGGGCGGGCCAACTCCCTCTGGCCAATGACCTTTGGGCTGGCCTGCTGTGCAATCGAAATGATGTGCACCGGTGGTTCCCGTTACGATATTTCACGGTTTGGCGCAGAGGTCTTTCGTCCCTCCCCCCGTCAGAGTGATGTCATGATTGTAGCCGGCACCATCAATAAGAAGTTGGAAAAGGCTGTGAAGACCTTGTACGACCAGATGCCGGAGCCGAAATGGGTCATTGCCATGGGCAACTGCGCCATATCCGGAGGGCCGTTTAAGGTCAAGGAAAATTATAACGTGGTTGAGGGAGCGGATAAGCTCTTTCCGGTGGATGTGTATATTCCGGGATGTCCTCCTCGGCCTGAAGCACTCCTTGAGGGGATTATGACCCTGGAGGAGAAGATAACGGGAAAACGTCGCTGGCCGCGGATTCAGCCTGACTGATCTGTAGCTGCTGTCGCTCTTTGAAAAAATCGAGAACGATGTACCTCGACCAGGCTGTAATGGGGCCGAGGTAGACGGCTTTTTGTTTTTTATCCACAACGAACCCCATCGAAATTCATGGCATTACAAGAGACTACACTTAAGGCTCTTCAAGAGCTTATTCCCGAAGTTGCGTCAACAGCACCGGAAGAAGGGCTGACCGATGCACCTGGGATTCGGGCGACGGACCCGGCGAAGCACGGCCATCATATTGAGGTCCTTGTCCCTCAGGATCAGGTGGTCGCGACTGCCGAGGTTATGGACAAAGAAGGATATTTTCTTGAATCAATCTCTGGTGTTGACTGGCCTGATCAGCAACAGTTGGAGGTGGTCTACGACTATAATCGTCTTGGCGGCGAACACTGCCGCGTCATGGTGCGCACCCGCATCCCGCGCGATACTCCCGAGTTAGCCACTATTACTGGTGTTTTTCCCTCTGCCGACTGGCACGAGCGCGAAACCTATGATTTTTATGGCGTCCTGTTCCAGGATCATCCCAACCTGATCCGAATTCTCCTGCCGGAAGACGCTGACTTTTTCCCCCTTCGTAAGGATTATATGCCATGACCGTACCAGTAGCACCACGGCATGATGAGACCTTTGTCCTCAATGTTGGACCACAGCATCCTGCCACCCACGGCGTCCTGCGAGTAAAAATGACCATGGACGGAGAGTATATCGTCAAGGCGGAGCCTGTCCTGGGCTATATTCATCGCATGCATGAAAAGCTGGCTGAGGCTGGCAGTTATGCGCAGTTTATGCCCAACACCGCCCGTATGGACTATCTCCATGCCCTTGCCTTTAACCACGGCTGGGCACTGGCAGTGGAAAAGGCCGCCGGGATTGAAGTGCCTGAGCGGGCAGAGTACATACGGGTCATTACGGTTGAGCTCAACCGTATCGCCAGCCACCTGCTCTGGTGGGCCGCCTTTCTTCTCGACCTTGGTGGATTCACTCCGCTGCTCTACGCCTTTGACGACCGCGAACAGATCATTGACCTGCTCGAGCGGATCACCGGTTCCCGCCTGACCTACTGTTATATGCGTTTTGGCGGGGTCTATAACGATATCGATGATGAGTTCATCACCGGTACCCGTGCCTTCATCAAACGCCTTCGTTCCCGTTGGCAGCGCATGTACCACGACCTTGTCACCGGCAACATCATCCTGATCAAGCGTATCAAAGATATCGGCTTTATCAGCCAGGAACAGTGCCGCCGCTATGGCGCCACCGGTCCGGTTGCCCGCGGCTCTGGAATCAATTACGACGTGCGTAAAAACGAGGCCTACTCAGTCTACTCTGAGTTTGATTTCGATATCCCGGTCTATAACGAGTGTGATTCCATGGCTCGCTATATGGTGCGCATGGATGAGGTGGAGCAATCCCTGCGGATTATAGAGCAGGCCCTGGATAAACTGCCTGAAGGTCCTGTTATGGCTAAGGTACCCAAAGTGCTCAAGCCTGAGGCAGGGTACTACTACTCGGCCGTTGAGACCGCCCGTGGCGCCCTGGGGCACCGGTTGGTCTGCACCGGTGACAAGAATCCGTACAAGCTCAAGTTGCGTTCACCGACTTTCTGTAATCTGAGTTTGTTTGGTGAGGTGGCCGAGGGTATGCTCCTTGCCGATGCCCTGGCTTTCATGGGAAGCCTTGACCTCGTTATTCCCGAGATTGACCGCTGATCAAGAGAGGTAAGTAAGATATGGAAACAAGTATTTGGCGCGCCCTCTTGTACCTGGTTGGCATAATGGCCTTTGCCGGTGTCAACGCCGCGTGGCTTGGGTGGTGCGAACGTAAGGGCGCTGCCCGTATTCAACGACGGACCGGTCCCATGGAGGCTGGCTACCAAGGACTCCTTCAGCCCCTCTGTGACGGTGCCAAGCTGCTCAGTAAGCAGCTGCTGGTTCCCCAAGGGGTGGATGGTATCCTCTTTCGTGTGGCCCCCGTTCTGGCGATGATCCCAGCGATCACCTCCATGGTGGTCATTCCTTTTTCTGAAAATGTCGGCGCCCGCAATATGGAGCTCTCCGTGCTCCTGCTCTTTGCGCTGGCCTCCATTGGCATGATCGCCATTTTGCTTGGTGGTTGGGCTTCCGGCAATAAGTACGCAATCATCTCAGGTGCCCGTTCTGTCTCCCAGAACCTGGCCTATGAGATTCCCATGCTCGTCACCGTTATCACGGTGGTCATGATCTCCGGTTCCATGAACCTGCGGGATATTGCCCTGGATCAACAGGGGGGCTTCTGGCACTGGAATATATTTCGTCTGGAAAATGGTCATTTTGTGACCATGTGGATTTCCTTTCTCATCTTTTTTATCTGTTCCGTTGCCGAGACCAACCGTGCTCCCTTTGACATGGCCGAGGCCGAGAGTGAGCTGGTCGCCGGCTTTATGACCGAATACGGCTCCATGGGCTTTGGTCTGTTCATGATGGGGGAGTATCTCAACATCGTGGTCGGTGCCTGCCTCACCGCAACCCTTTTTCTGGGTGGCTGGGATGGTCCTTTCGGCATGACCTCGGGCATCTGGTGGTTCCTGATTAAAATTTATATCCTGATCTTCACCTTTATCTGGATTCGTTGGACCTTTCCCCGCGTTCAGATTTACCGTTTGCTCAATCTGAGCTGGAAGATCCTGATTCCCTTTTCCATGGCTAATCTGTTGATTACCGCAGCCCTGATCAAGGTGTTCTGACATGAGTGGGTATTGGAGCGAAATTATTACCGGCGGTAAGAGCCTGGTCACCGGCATGATGATCACCGCCCGGGAGTTTTTTAAACCGGTGGTGACCGAACAGTATCCCTGGGAGGTGCCAACCATGACACCGAAATTCCGGGGCCATATTGAGCTGATTGGCAACGAGGAAACCGGCGCACCCAACTGCATTGCCTGCGGTATGTGTCAGCGTGCCTGTCCCTCTGGCTGCATCACCCTGTCCAGTAAGAAAAACGAGAATGGAAAAGGCAAAGTGCTGACTTCCTATGTACTTGACTTTACCAAGTGCAGTCTCTGTGGATCCTGTGTGGAGAGCTGTAATTTTAACGCTCTGCGTTACTCCATGGTCTACAACCTGGCCAGCTTTGACAAAAATGACTTTATCATCGACCTGATGAAACGGTTGGAGGATCAGAACATATGCAAACGTTAGTTGCTCAGACGGGTGCTGCCCCCAGCCTGTTCTCACCGGAAGGTGTGGTTGGCATCATCTTTTTGTTGACGGTGGCTCTGGTCGTTGCCGGAGCGTTCATCGCGGTCAACTCCAAACGGTTGGTTCGCGCTGTTGCCGGGCTTGCCGTCTGTTTTACCGGTTTGGCCGGCGTCTATTATTTTCTGCTCAGCCCCTTCTTGGCTATGATGCAGATGCTGATCTACGTGGGAGCGGTTTCGATCCTGATTGCCTTTGGTATCATGATGGCGACTCCTGAAGAACAGCAGTCCGTTGGAATGAAAAGCCGTTCCGCCCTGGCTGGTCCCCTGGCTGCCAGTGTTTCCGGGCTGCTTTTTGCCGCCCTGAGCCTACTGGGCCTGAAAACCGAGTGGCAGGTCTTTCCCCGCGAGGGAGCCGGCGACATCAAGGCGGTCGGTCTAGCGCTGTTGACCAACTATGGGTATGTGTTCGAACTTATTTCAGTCGTTCTGCTTTTGGCCATCATCGGCGCCTTGGTGCTTGCACAGAAAGGGAGAAATTAACCGATGCAACTGCTCAATCTATACAATTGCCTCACCACCTATCTGGTGATCGGCGCCCTGCTGTTCTCCTTTGGGGTGTACGGTATGGTCGTGCGTCGAACCGTAATCGGCATGCTGGTCTCCTCGGAGTTTATTCTGGCAGCCGCCTCAACCAACTTCATGGCCTTCAGCCGCTTCACCTCTCCTGAACCGGCAGTGGGTCAGATTTTTACCCTATTCATCATGGCTATTGCTGCAGCAGAGGCAGCTATCGCCGTCAGTATTCTGATCGCAGTCTATCGCAATTATAAATCGATAGAAACTGATGATCTGACTGATCTGCAAGGATAAGGGGAGAGAGAAACTATGCATGCCCTGACCCCTGAACTTGCCCCTGTTGTTGAAAATGGCAACCTGCTGCTGGCAGTGATTATTCCACTGTTCGGCAGCCTGGTTGTCATGACCATGAAGAAACACCCGAACCTGCGGGAGTTTATCTCCTCCTGCTCTTCGGTCCTGCTCTTTATAATGGTCCTGACCTTCATCCCCGCCATCAAGGCCGGACAGACCCTGCACTTCACCCTGTTTGAACTGTTGCCGGGACTTTCCATAAGCCTCCGCGCTGATGGTTTTTCCATGATCTTCGCTCTGGTGGCCTCCTCCCTGTGGATCATCGCGGTCTACTACTCCATGGGGTATATGCGCGCCCATGATGAGCCCTGTCAGACTCGCTTCAATGCCTGTTTTGCCCTGGCCATCTTCGGTGCCATTGGTGTGGCCTTCTCGGATAACTTGCTGACGCTGTACCTCTTCTATGAGATTGTATCCGTCTGCACCTATCCGCTGGTTGCCCACCATCAGGATGCGGAATCGTATGACGGTGCCCGCAAGTATATTATTTACCTGACCACCACCGCAAAGTTCTTTTTGCTGCCAGCCATCATCCTGATCTATGTGCTGTCCGGGTCACTTGATTTTCCGCATTCCATCAATGCGGGCATCATCCCCAGTTCAGCCAAAGACTGGGTTGTGATTATGCTCTATGTGTTCTGCATTTTCGGCTTTGCCAAAAACGGTGTTATGCCGTTTCATCACTGGCTGCCAGGTGCCATGGTCGCGCCAACTCCGGTCTCCGCGCTCTTGCATGCGGTTGCCGTTGTTAAGGTCGGTGTCTTCTGTACCACCCGCACCATGCTCTATGTCTTTGGTGTGGATGTCATGGACAAGTTGAACCTGGGAATCCCCACGGCCTACTTTGTCGGCTTTACTATCATTGCCGCCTCGATGATTGCCCTGTCCAAGGACAACCTCAAGGCGCGTCTGGCCTACTCGACCGTGAGCCAGCTTTCTTATATTATCTTGGGTGTGGCTCTGCTCACGCCCCATGGTATTGAGGGCGGATTGATTCACATCGTCAACCATGCCTTCTCCAAGATCACCCTGTTCTTCTGTGCCGGTGCGATCTATATCGCGGCCCACAAGAAATACATCTCTGAGATGTCCGGTCTGGGCCGGACCATGCCCTTTACCTTTGGTGCCTTTGCTGTGGCCTCGCTCTCTATGATTGGAGCGCCTCCCGTGGCTGGCTTTGTTTCCAAGTGGTATCTGCTGGTCGGTTCCATGGAGGCTTCACAGGTGGGTATCCTTCTGATTCTCATCGCCTCCACTGTCCTCAATGTTGGCTACTTTGCTCCGATCACCTACAAGGCCTTTTTTGGGAAGCGCCCGGGTGGTCAGGCTGAAACCGGCATCAAAGAGGCACCGTTGTCCATGTTGATTCCGATTCTGATCGCAGTCACCATTTCGGTCATCATCGGTATCTACCCCAACTTCATGATGCAATTTGTCAGGATGGTCATAGGATGATTGCCATAATCAAATACCTGCAAGCCCGGTTGAAAACTGTGGTTGTGGTCTGCTACGCGCTCCTGGCGGTTACTGCCGCAAGCTCGCTCTTGGTTGATACACACCACGCCCATAGCTGGGTGGAGCAGCATGTTCCCTGTTTCTGGTCTCTGTTCGGTTTTGCTGCGGCAGCCACGATCATAGGTGTGGCACGCTGGTTTGGCCGCTCCGGCATCCAGGCCCCGACCGATTTTTATACCCGTTCCCAATCCAGTGAGGAAGAAGCATGACCCCTGGTTTTATTCATCCCTCATTGCTCCTGATAGGAGGGGCGCTGTTGCTGCCCTTCATTCAGGGGCCGTTGCGCAAGCCCTATCTCTTTCTTGTGCCTCTGTTGGCCTTATGTGCAGTGGCCCTGAATACAACCCTTTCCGGAACCTTCGGCCTGTTTCAGTTCATGGACTGGCAACTGGTCTTTGGCCGCATTGACAAGCTCTCCACCGTCTTTGCCCTGATCATGGCCCTGATGGCGGTGATCGGTACCCTCTACGGACTCAAGGTAAATCGAGCCGGTGAGCACATGGCCGCCTGGTTTTATGCTGCCGGTTCTCTGGGGACCATCTACTGTGGCGATTACCTGAGCCTCTTCTTCTTCTGGGAGATGATGGCCTTCGCCTCGGTCTTTTTGATCTGGTTCCGTCGCGGTCCGCAATCGCTGCAGGTGGGCTACCGCTACCTGCTTATCCATACCATCGGTGGTATTATTCTGCTGGCAGGCATTATGCTGCGCTACCAGGCTGAGGGGAACATCACCTTCAGTTTGCTGGATGTCACCCATCCGCAGCCCTACACCTGGCTGATCATGATCGGCTTTGCCCTGAATGCCGCTGTGGTTCCGCTGCACTCCTGGTTGCCGGAAGCCTACTCCGAGGCCTCGTTCAACGGTGCTGTTTTTCTCTGCGCCTTTACCACCAAGACCGCAGTCTATACCCTGGCCCGCGCTTGCGCCGGTATGGAGATCCTGATCGTGCTGGGTGTGATCATGGCCTTGTATGGTGTTATTTATGCGGTCATGGAAAACGACATACGTAAACTCCTGGCCTGGTCCATTGTCTCCCAGGTGGGCTACATGGTGGCTGCCATAGGTATCGGTACCGAGATGGCGATCAACGGTGCGGTTGCCCATGCGGTTGCCCATATTCTCTATAAGAGCCTGCTCTTCATGGGGACCGGCTCTGTGCTGTACATGACCGGTAAATCCAAGTTCACCGAACTTGGCGGGCTCTATGCCAAGATGCCGGCCACCTTTTTCTTTACCATGATCGGTTGTCTCTCCATCTCAGCAGCGCCGTTTTTTGCGGCCTGGGCGAGTAAATCCATGATCATTGGCGCCGGTTTTGAACATCACATCTCCTGGGCCTCTTGGCTGTTGATGTTTGGTGCCACCGGTACCTTTATGTATAACGGTCTCAAACTGCCGTACTTCCTGTTCTTTGGCAAAAACAACTGCAGTGAGGAAACCTGGGAGGCTGCTGGTGATCCTCCCTGGAATATGATGATCGCCATGACCCTGGGGGCCACCCTCTGTATCGTGGTTGGTACCGCGCCTGGCTTTCTTTATGAGCTCCTGCCTTACCATGTTGAGTACAATCCCCACACCATGTATCACTTCATGGAGACCCTGCAGTTACTCGGCTTTGCAGCCCTGGCCTTCTTTTTGTTCAAAAAAGCTGTCGAGCCTGTGGATCGTATCTGTCTGGATATCGACTGGGTCTACCGTAAGGCAGGCTGTGGTTTTCTCTGGCTCGTCAAAAAGCCGCTGCAGGCGATTGACACTGGTTGGGGTGAGGCCTACCGGGTGGTTGGCTTGAGTTCGCTGATGTCGATGAGCCGCTTCTGGAGTTGGTTTGATTGGAACGCCATTGACGGTGTTGTAGACGGTATTGCCCGCCTTGTACGGGGTATCGGTAGCAAGGTTCGACTGCTGCAGAGTGGTCAGATTCAGATCTCTTTGTACTACGCCTTCTCGCTGGCTGCCGTTCTGCTTATAACCTTTATTACTTTTCAGCTGCTTTGAGGGGAAATAGCACATGGATTTGTTAGTGATTAAAGAGGGTTTTCCCCTCCTCAGTTTTCTTATCTTTTTTCCCTTGGCGGGATCTCTGGTGCTGCTGTTTTTCCATGGTGAGGAGTTTGCCCGCAGATGGGCTCTGGCCATTACCAGTCTGACAGCGCTGTTTTCCATTCCGCTGTTGACCGGGTTTGATGCAGCCTCAACCAAGTACCAGTTTGCCGAGGCCTACAAATGGATTCCCCAGTTCCATATCAACTATATTGTTGGTATGGACGGAATTTCCGTTCTTCTGGTGCTGCTCACCACCTTCATCATGCCTTTTTGCGTGTTGGCGAGCTGGAAGTATATCCAGAAACGGGTAGTGCAGTTCATGTTCTGCCTCCTGGTGATGGAGACATCGATGATTGGCGTGTTTGTCGCCCTTGACTTCATCCTGTTCTACGTCTTCTGGGAGTTCATGCTCATTCCCATGTATCTCTTGATCGCGATCTGGGGTGGCCCACGAAAGGCCTATGCATCCATTAAGTTTTTTCTCTACACCCTGGCTGGCTCTGTCCTTTTGCTGGTGGCGATCATTGCCTTGTATCTCAAATCCGGATCCTTTTTCATTCCGGAGATGATGTGGCAGCCGTACTCAATGACCTTTCAGGTGCTTGTCTTCCTGGCTTTTTTTCTGGCTTTTGCGATCAAGGTGCCGATGTTTCCCTTTCACACCTGGTTGCCAGCTGCCCACGTTGAGGCCCCGACCGCTGGTTCGGTTATCCTGGCATCCATCCTCCTGAAAATGGGTACCTACGGTCTGCTGCGCTTTTGCCTGCCCATCACCCCGGATGCGACTGTGCTCCTGGCCCAGCCCATTTTGTGGTTATCCATTGCCGGTATTATCTACGGTGGGTTTACCGCGCTTGCCCAGCACGACATGAAGAAGCTGATCGCCTATTCCTCGGTTGGCCACATGGGCTTTGTAACCCTGGGTATTTTTGTGCTCAATACCCGCGGTGTGGAAGGCGCTATCCTCCAGATGATTAACCACGGTGTCACCACCGGTGGCCTTTTCCTCTGCGTGGGGATGATCTACGAGCGGACCCATAGCCGTGAGTTGTCACTGGCTTCAGGCGTTGGCAAATACATGCCCTGGTTTGTAACCTTTCTCGCCTTCTTCTCGCTCTCTTCTTTCGGGTTTCCCGGCACCAATTCCTTTATTGGTGAGTTCCTGGTTTTGGCGGGCACCTTTGAACATAATATTTTTCTGGCGCTGGCTGCTATTCCCGGTGCCGTGCTGGCAGCTGCCTACATGCTGCGCATGCTGCAGAAAATTGTCTGGGGTGGAACCAACAACCCCGACCAGTCCTACCTCAAAGATCTGGGGATTCGTGAGATCATTGTGCTTACCCCCTTTCTCCTCTTTGTTTTCTGGATTGGTCTCGGGCCGCAGCCCTTTATTGATCTGATGCATGGATCGGTGACTCACCTGCTGGATCAGTTCCAGACCTGGCAGCAACACGGTCAGGTGGCTTCGCTCCTGCTCAAATAACGTTTTCAATTACTGTTACTCTGACCAACCCGTCTCCCTTATTGGGAGACGGAGTTTGGGGAAACACGAAGAAAGGCTCACTCTATGGTTATCCTTCCCGAACTTGTGCTGCTCATAGGTGCTCTGGCACTCTTTTGCGTCAGCCTTGGAAAAAATGTATCCGAACAGGCCGCCAAAAACGTGGCCATAGTATTTGGGCTCGGAACCTTTGCCGGTACGCTGCTCGCCTTTAATGAACAGGGGACCCTGTTCTACGGGGCTCTTGCCGTTGATCAGTATTCCCAGCTTTTTAAGCTCATGATTAGTGGAGCCCTGGCTGTTTTTCTCATCTTCAGCCAGTCGCTTAAGGCCATTGATCAGAAAGTCAAACCTGAGTACTACATGTTTCTCATGCTCAGTGTGCTCGGCTTGATGCTCCTGGTCAGCTCTGTTGAGCTGATGGCCATCTTTATCTCGCTTGAGCTTTCATCCTTTGCCCTCTACCTGCTCGTTCCCATGCGTGATGATGCAACCGGCGTCCGCGTGCAGATGGAGGCGGGCATGAAGTACATCCTCTTTGGCGTCATGGGCACCGGCTTCATGCTCTACGGCATGAGTCTGCTCTTTGGTCTCACCGGGAGCACCTATCTGGCCAACGTGGTTGAGTTTTATGCCGAAGGCAACCTGCAGCCCACTGCTATGATTGCCCTGGTGCTCGTTCTTGCCGGGTTTCTTTATAAACTGGCCGTCTTTCCCATGCACTTTTGGGTGCCGGACATCTACCAGGGCGCTTCCAATGAGACCACCGGTTTCATTGCCACCATTCCCAAACTTGGGGCGGTTGCACTCCTGATCCGTTTTCTCTCTCTGAGTGGTGAGCATTCCACCTTTTTGGTAAACTTGATGGCCGCTCTCGCACTCGCCTCCATGTTCTATGGTAACCTGAGTGCGTTGGTGCAAAAAGATATCAAGCGTATGCTTGGTTTCTCAGGTATTGCCCACGCCGGCTTTATCATGCTGGGCCTGCTCTCCCTGGATAGCCAGGGGTATGGTCTGGCCATCTATTATATAGCGGGTTATGTGGTGATGAATCTGGCCTGCTTTCTGGTCATCAGCAATGTGAGCCAAAAGGGAGAGAACCTCTGCATTGAGGATTTCAACGGCCTCTACAAGCGTCAGCCGGTTCTGGCTTTTGTCTTGGCGATCGGTCTCTTTGGCCTGGCCGGTATTCCTCCCTTTGTTGGGTTTATGGGTAAGTTCATGATCCTGACCTCTGCCTTGAGCGGGGATCACCTGGTGGTCGTCTGTCTAGCAGCGATCAACACGGCCATTGCCATTTACTATTATCTCTCGGTGGTCAAGGCCGCCTATACCGGTGAACCGGGCGAGCAACCCGATGTAACGGTTCATCCCATTATTCAGGTCACCGGAGCCGTGCTGGTGATGGCCATCTGCATCATGGGAGCGCTTCCTGCCAAGTTCGTTGCCTTTGCAGGGACGGTGGTCCAATCAATTCAGTAACAAAGGTTTCAACAATAAAAAAAGGGACGCCAATTTGGCGTCCCTTTTTTTATACTCTGTTTACGCTGAGCCGATTGAGATCGACTTAGGCGAGATCTTCCAGGCCAGGAGCAGGGAACTTGGCGCAGAGTGCTTTTACTGCGGCAGCGATTTCTTCCTGGAGTGCTGTATTGGCGGGGGCGGAGACAATGGCATCGATCCAGAGGCCGAGCTGTACCATCTGTTCCTCTTTGAAACCACGGGAAGTAACCGCACAGGCTCCCAGGCGAATGCCTGATGGATCAAAGGGTTTGCGTTTGTCGTAGGGAACGGCGTTGTAATTTAAAACAATGCCAGCCGCATCAAGGGCCTTGGCTGCAATCTTGCCGGTAACCTCTTTGTTGGTCAGGTCAATGAGCATCAGGTGGTTGTCGGTACCGCCGGTGACCAGGTTGAAGCCCTTGTCAAGCAGAGTCGTGGCCAGTGCCTGAGCATTTTTCACAACCTGGGCCGCGTACTCCTTAAAGGCGTCGGTGGATGCCTCTTTCAGGGCTACGGCAATGGCTGCGGTGGTGTTATTATGTGGTCCGCCCTGAAGGCCAGGAAAAACAGCCTTGTCAATGGCTGCCGCATATTCGGCCTTGCACATCACCATGGCCCCTCGCGGTCCGCGCAATGACTTGTGGGTAGTGGTGGTAACCACATCGGCGTAGGGGAACGGTGAGGGGTGTGCGCCGCCTGCGACAAGTCCGGAGAAATGCGCCATGTCCACGAAAAGAATTGCCCCGCAGGCATCGGCGATTTCACGGAACGTCGCAAAATCAAGCTGACGGGGATACGCAGAGTGGCCGGCAATGAGAATTTTCGGTTTACAGGCCAGAGCCTTTTCACGAATGGCCTCATAGTTCAGCAGCCCGGTTTCTTCGTCCAGTGAGTAGGATTCCGCGTTGAAGTATTTACCAGAGATGGAAACCTTGGCGCCATGTGTCAGGTGGCCGCCATGTGGCAGGGCCATGCCGAGGATGGTGTCGCCAGGGCTTAAAAAGGCGAGGTAAACAGCCAGGTTGGCAGGAGAACCGGAGTAGGGCTGAACATTGACGTGCTCGGCACCAAAGACGTCTTTTGCACGTTGTATGGCCAGGCTTTCCACCTGATCGATAAACTGCTGCCCTTCATAGTAGCGTTTACCGGGATAGCCTTCAGAGTATTTGTTGGTCAGGACTGAGCCGGTGGCCTCCATGACAGCCTTGGAAACATAGTTTTCCGATGCAATCAGGCGGATTTTATCTTTTTGCCGAAACTCTTCCTGCTGGATCAGGTTGAAAATATCCGGATCTTGCTGTTGTAAGGTGTGCATAGTAACTCCTTCGATGTCAGAAAAGCCGATCCCGGTTAACACATCCGGAATGACCATTTTCGGGGTGATGCTGGCATTCAATCTCAACCGTATTCCCCGTAGAGGCGGTTGTAAAGAGGCTTATGGTGGGAGATAAAAAATTAACATCTTAATCAACCTGTCTTTCCTTGAACAGCAGAAAATAAGGAATTTTGCCAGTGAATACCGTTTCTTTCTTGGAAAATTGGAGTGTCATTGTAAAAAAATGGGGCAAATTGACTCCTCAAATTTTTTGAGACTAGGTGGGAAAGAGAATGATATTTTATTGATATAGCTCATCTCCCCTTGGAAAAACTCCAACAGTAAGGTATCCTTCCTGACCACTATTTGCTCTGCCACCATGACTGAGAGCCAATATCATTATAATCGTTGGCAGGCCAGTGAGTGAATAGTGACGAGAAGAGGGGGGCAATACAAACCTTAGACTGAAAAGAGGTGTCTAAAAAGCAGTCAAAGAAAATAAAAAAATCACAGCACAGGCTTCTGCCTCTGTGTGCTGCAAGTGGGATAGACGCAGCAGTGAGATACTGTTGCCCGTAGGCCTCGACGCTCGTCAGGGGGAACGTCTTGGTTTGACCAATTCAAATGCTATCGAATTACCAGGTGTAAATAATGGAAAAGAAAGCGTTATTTTGTTATGGGACATTGCAATCACCACTTGTGATGAAAGCCGTGACCGGGCAATCCTATGATGGACGGGAAGCAATATTGAGCAACTGGGCCCGATTTCGAGTTCAGGGATCCGAGTATCCGGGGATAATTCGAAAGGAAGAGGCAAGTGTGACAGGCAAAGTCTACTGGGGGTTGGACGAGGCCACCATGTCACAGCTTGACGAATTCGAAGGGGACAAATACGAACGGGTTGTTGTTGAGGTGAGTCTAGCCGACGGGACCAAAACCGACGCCTGGGCCTACGCGATAAAGGACGAGTGTAAAAAATTGCTTTCCGATGATCCTTGGGATTTTGACCGTTTCATGCAATACGGACTGGAGAAGTTTATCCATTGGTTTGTTGAAGATCGGCGCGATCTTTTCGATCGGGGCGATCTCTAAAATTCTCCATTGCATCCGATTTCCGGTCACTCTTGCGTCAAGGGTGACCGGAAACGTATATCCTCTCTACCATTCTACCCGTTTTGCTGCAGGCAGGTCCGGATTGGGTCTGTAGAGCAAAATCATCCTCCCTATTACCTGTACCAGTGCCGCCCGGCACAGTTCTGAAAGCTCTTCCCCAGCCACACTCCGTTCAACGGGGCAGTTCTGCCCCAGTTTTATTTTGACCAGTTCCCGCGCCTTCAGGGCCGCCTCAAGCGATTGGTGCAACGGTTCGGATAGGCCTTCTTTGCCCACATAGACAACGGGCTCCAGGTGGTGGCCCAAGCTGCGCAATCGTTTTTTCTGGGAGCTGGTGAGTTCCGGTTTTGGTATCTTTTTTTTCGATGAAGTCATAACTATACGAAGTGGTTTATCTAGGGGTGATTTACTGGGCCAGTGAACTCACGAGTTTGTACCCACCAACCCAGGTGCCGACGGCAGAACCCAGGGTTGTTAACATAAATACCAGAAAAATGCGCAGCAGTTTATTCTGCCACCAACCTTTTACCGTGGTGATGGCATTGCTGACCTGCTCAAATTCCTTGACGACCGGAGGCTTTGCCATAACCTGGACAAAGGCGCAGACATATCCCGCGCCAACAAGTGGAGTCAGGCTGGTCAAAGGTGAGCCGGCAAAACCAGCCAATACCGTAAGCGGATGGCCAAGGGCAACCGCAGCTCCCACCGCTGTGGGAACGGCATTGGCCAAAATCCAATAGAGAGCATTGGCACCGAATTCTTCCATGCCGTGGCGCAGTCCAATGCCAAAAAGGGTCAGAAGAATGAGGGCTGGTATACCCCAGCCGATAATTTTACCCATCGAACTTGCAGGAGGGAGGTTGGCAATTTCTTCCATGCGGTGTTGATTGTCCTGACTGAGTACCTGTCGGATTCCTTCCATGTGTCCGGCCCCAACCACGGCCACCACTCGAGATCCTTTGGTTTCCTTAATCTTCTCTGCCATGTAGATATCACGCTCATCGATAAGCACGGCCTTGGTCTGGGGGAGGGCATCGGCCATTTCCTTGATCAGTTCGCTGAGCACATCTTTGCTGCGCATTTCCTGCAGTTTTTCTTCCGTGAGCTCTGTACGGTCAAACAAAGAGGCAATGAGCGTGGCTAAAAGATATCCTTTTTTCCAGAGAGAGGTTGCCCGCCAGGCTCGGCGCAGGGTGATGCGGACGTCACGGTCACATAGGGCAATGGGGATCCCCCTGTGCTCTGCGCATTGTGCCGCTGTCAGCAGCTCTGTGCCTGGCATGATGCCCAGTTGTCCGCCCAGTTTTTTCTGATAGGTCGAGAGGATAAGATTGACCAACAGGGTGGTGAGTTGTTTGCTTTTGATGACCTGTTTGAGATCAAGGTTTTCCCAGGCTTGGGGCTTGGAGAGCGCGGTGAAACGTTTTTCATCGAGCTCGATACAGACCACATCGGGCTGTTCCTGCTCGATGACCTGTTTCACCAGGTCTGTGGATTGCTGTGAAATATGAGCTGTACCAACCAGAAGAATAGTCTTGTCCTCTTGCTGAAGGACTGCAACATCTTCTGGGTAATGCTGTTGGGGGAAGAGTATTTGTGACATATCGGATTGTTTGTATCGCAAAGTAGTGGCGAGCGAGGCACCAGAGTGTGGGGCACGTTTAGGCTGTTCGTAAATCAGCAGTTGCAAGAGGATATCATAGCTCAGCCAGCCTTTTTCTCCACCAATACCTGTGAGACGGGCTAAAATTTTTTTCCGAACCGATCAGGGGGACGCACCAAAAACAGGCATTTTCGAGTCAGTAAGCTATTGCTGGGGGGCTTCGAAACTAGGTGTTGGCCTGCACAGCTATACTCGGAGGTCCATGGGCTGATAACATCGCAGATTCGATGCACCGTGACCGCAAATATATTTTTTTAAGAGCGGAACCACAACAAAAGAGGAAAGGCCCCCTGTCTGCAAATGGAGACGGACAGGGGGAAGGGGAAATCAGCCTTTTTTTATCAGGAGTTTGTTGCCGGTGCGCAACAGGTTGTCGCTAAGTTTGTTGAGTCTGCGAAGATCTTTGGTGGATGTCTTGAAGCGGCGAGCAATGGTGCTCAGGGTATCACCGCGTTGAATAACATACCAGGTGGCTTTGGCTGGTGCTTTGGCAACCGTTACCCCGGATGTCGCCTGGAGGTTTCCGCTGCGTGTTCTGCTGGCTCCTTTTGTTTGCACCGGTGCCATGGCCAGAGCAGCTCTGGGCGTTTTGATGGTTTTGGAGGATCTGCTGCTGGGAGCTTTTGCCAGCGTTGCTTTGGGGAGATGGCGGGGCACATAAATGGCCAATTTCTGGCCGAGTCGCAGTTTGTTGGGATTTGTCAACGCATTCCAGCGCATAAGATCTTTAACAGATACCTTGTAGCGTTGGGCTACGCTTCCCAGAGTCTCGTTCGCCTGCACTCGATGGTGCAGTGATTGCTGCACTGTGCGCCCGGATTGGGTGCTACGCTGTGGCCTGTCTTGAGATGCCAGGACGTAGCGGGTGGTGTAGGTGGGGACACGCAGTCGCTGGCCAACACGAAGAAAAGAAGAACGCATCTTGTTGGCTTTACGAAGCGATCGCATGCTCACTTTGTAACGTTGGCAGATTCCTGAGAGCGTTTCGCCCCGGCGAACAGTGTGGGTCGCGTAGACCGTCCGTTTTACCGGCTTGAGATTGTTGATATTGGCGGCGACCAGATTTTTGGTTCCCGGTGGAATGCGCAGGCTGTACCTTCCTCTGGGAGGTGTGTGATCACGCCTGAGTTCTGTGTTGAGCTCTCGCAGTGTCTTCACTGAGGTGTTGGCTATCACCGCCACCGCAGATAGGGAAGCGCCACCAGGAACGGAAATTTCCTCAAAAGGTTTCGGTTCATTGTATTTGATATCAGTGAAACCGAATCGTTCTGGATCACGACCTATGATAATTGCTGCTATCAGTTTGGGTACATAACGTTTGGTTTCCTGATACAAACGCTCCGTATCGGAGATGGTCCAGAAATCCTTGGTGTCGTAGGCCTCGATGGCATCGGCAATGCGTTTTTCTCCGGTATTATAGGCGGCAACCGCCAGGTACCAGTTGTCAAACTGGTTGTGGAGCTTGGAAAGATAGCCAATTGCAGCCCTAGTAGCCTTAACTGGCTCGCGTCGTTCGTCAACCCATGAGTTGATTTTTAAGCCGTAGGTGCGTCCGGTGGGCGCGATAAACTGCCAGAGGCCGCAGGCGTGCGCCGGTGAATAGGCACGGGGATTGTATCCCGATTCAATCATGGCCAGAAAAACCAGATCTTTGGGCAGACCTGCTTTGACCAACTCGGGCTCTATATAGGGCCGGTAGGCCATCGATCGTGCCAGCCAGCGTGCATAGGAGCGCCGTTGTTTGCCCTGAAACAGGTCAAGGTAATACTGAACCTGTTCATTGAGGACAATGGGGAAATCGTACTTGGAGGCATCAATACCGGCCTGCTCCAAGCTTGTACGTTGCTCCGCACTCAACCCTTTCAGAGCTGCGAGTTCCTCGGTTGCGCTTTCTTCCGGTTCAGAGACAGAGATATCCTCATCCACCGCACAGGCGACTTCCTGCTGAAGCGCGTGTGCAGCAAGGGAGTGTTTGTTGGGGGAAGAACAGGAACTCAAGGAAAAGCAAAGCAGGGCAATACAACAGGGGGGGAGCAGAACAGGCAATACTTTCATAACTCACATCCGGTCTATGCAGCAGGGCTGCAATGAAGGGAAATTGGTATTCTGCGATCAACAACATGATGAACACAAATTTTTATTGGAATATTTCCTTTAACATTAATTTTTACAGGAAAACAAGAAAAAGTCTTTGATACCAAAGTATTCGGTAGGTGATACCATAGATAACTCACTGAATAAGAAATTTTTTCCGAAAATTCGGACTGGTGAGATGCGGCTGTCTGTGGTCGTGGTGAGATTTTCCTGTTTACGGCTGAAATAGTTATAAATTATTGTTATTCAAAAAATTAAATTTTGGTCAAAAAGCAGGTGATACCTTGAACTCAGGAAGGAAAGAGTCTCGTCTGTTCCGCCTAAACAACGATGGGGAGAGGTAACTGTAGGTAATCGCCGACAAAAAAATAATTTTTTATCAATGACGGAAAAACAGGTTTTTCTTTCTGTTGAATCATGAGTCTGGTATCTTGGCTCTCTTGGTTTCAGCTCTTTCCAGAGGTGTCACAAAGTCTGTTTGTGTCAGTCGCGACGCTTGAGGGAATCTTGAATATTGAAAACATCTAACCCGGAGCGAAAGCCAGAGGCAACCGCTCTTCAAACTATTTCACTGTTACTATGCTCAAATTTTTTAAATATTGTTTCTTTACGCTCTTCTTTTGCGGTCTGCTGGCCGGGATTTTGGGAGGGGCAGGGCTGTATTATCTCGTTGTGCTGCAACCCTGTCCGGAGATGGAGGAATCGGCCATCGCTGCCATCCTCAGTCGGGAGAGTCCGGTCTACTACCGGGACGGTGAGAGTAAAATAGGGGTCTTGTTTGAAGGCATTCATCGCCAATACCTGAGTTATAACGATATTCCCCAGGATTTTATCAACGCCCTGATTGCCTCAGAAGATGACGAATATTTTGAACATTTTGGTGTCGATGTTCCAGGTATTCTGCGGGCGATGCTCGTCAACCTGCGTGCCGGTCGGGTTGTGCAGGGAGGAAGTACCATCACCCAGCAAACAGCAAAAAATCTTTTTAAGCGCGAGTCCCGTTCCATTAAGGCAAAGCTCAAAGAACTCCTCTATGCACTGCGGCTAGAGCACCGCTACAGCAAGGAAAAGATCCTTGAATTTTACTGTAATCAGTTTTTTGTCAGCGGAAACGGGCACGGGCTTGGTGTTGCAGCTCGTTACTATTTCAACAAAAAGCCCCAGGATCTTAGCCTGCTTGAATGTGCATTTATCGCCGGAAGTCTCAAGCGTCCCAATTATTATAACCCCTTTCTGCGCAAGAATCGGGAAAATGCGCAGGAGGTTCGCCTGCGCGATGAAGAGCGCATCAACTACGTCTTGGGAAAGATGCGCAAGGCGGGCTCTATTTCAGAAGAGTCCTACAGCCAAGTTGATCTCGCAGAGCTGCGTTTCAATAAAGGGCGAATGTCCTATGCGCGTAACACCGTGATGGATCTGGTCAGCGAGGGATTGGAAACGCCTTTTATCGTGGATGCGCTGGAGGAAAACGGTATCTCCAACATTTCCACCTCTGGAGCTCACATCATCACCTCTCTGGATAAACAGTTGCAGGCGACGACCCTGCAGGCACTACGCAGCCAACTCTCTCTTCTGGATATGAAACTGCGTGGGTATGATCGTGACACCGTGCAAAAGGAGTATGAAGCCCTGCGCTACGCAGGAGATGACAGCCTGCAAGAAGGTAAATTTGTTTTTGGGACTATAGCATCGATTATCCGTGATCCCAAACAGGGAGAGCAGGTGGAAGTGGCGCTCAAAAAAGGGCGCGTCAGCGGAAAAATTTCCCCTGAGGGGATGGAGCGTCTTGTCAGTGGCTATGCCAGTTATACACGTGGCGCTCGTAGGGCCAAAGCAACTGACAGGAAAAAACTTCTTGGTCAACTTCAGGTTGGCGATCGTATTTATGTCTCCATAACCAAGGTTAATGAGGATAAGACTCTGACGCTTGACCTGGAGAAATATCCTAAAGTCCAGGGGGCGGCCTATGTGTTGCAGGAAGGGGCAATGCGCGCCATGGGGGGGGGCGTGTCCAACACAGATTACAACCGGGCCACTACGGCTAAACGTGTTATGGGGTCCACCTTTAAGCCCTTTATTTATACCGCCGCCCTCCAGCTTGGGTGGAGCTCGGTTGACCTGATCGACAATGCTCCCCAGGCCTTTAGCTTCATGCGCGAAGAGTACAACCCCAAACCCGCTCATAGGAGCCCCTTTGAAGAGGTCAGTATCAGCTGGGCCGGTGTTACTTCGGAAAATGTGGCCTCGGTCTGGCTTCTGTATCACTTGACCGATCACTTGAACCAGGCAGAGTTGAAGGAGCTGGCAGCGCATGTGGACATGGCGCCACGCAGGCAGAGTGGAGAGTTGGAATCCTACAGTCACTACCAGCAGCGGATGCGTGATGATTACGGTGTTCTGGTCACCGATAAGGCACTGGATCAGGCGGCTTATCGGGCAGCGATCATCGCCTTGAAACCGGACCTGCTTTTTGATGGGCGTATTGAGGAGTGTAATCGGGCTGAAAAGCTGAGCTTGGAAGATTTTAACGTTCTTCGGGCGATGGTTTCCCGCTTGAAATTATTTCGCCAGTCACCGCTGCAGGGGCCGCTTTTGATCGATGCCGACAGTGCCTTTGAAAACCCAGAGGCGGCTGTACTCAGTGATAATGGGCGGCTTGTCCGCGATGAAGCGGGGCAGTTCATCTACACCCTGAGAAAAGAGTTGCCGCCGGAGTGGAGCGTGGTGGATGCCACCACACTCTCAGAATATCTTATCTCCCTGGCCCCGGGACGCTATGATGATTTCTGGCGCGGGCAAGTCTTGCTTGATGGGGAAATTTCCCTGCTCACGCTTGAAGAGATTGAACAACAGATGGGACGGGAACGGGCCAAAGTCGCCGGGGAGTTGCCCTATTCCTTTGAAGTCTTAAGCAAGATCCAGGAATTTCGAGTGCTGCTCGGTTTGCAGTATATGGTGCAGTTTGCCAAGGCCTGCGGCATAGAGAGTAATTTTATGCCTGTGCTTTCCATGGCTCTGGGGTCCAATGTGGTTTCACTTTCCGAGGTGAGCCGCCTTTATGAATCTCTTGTTACCGGCAACCGCTATGATGCTGCTGATGCGGGCACCATGGCCATAGCCGAGCTTGACGGGCATGTGGATCCAGATGCCGCCTCAATAATCGAGCGCATAGAAGCACCCGATGGACGAGTGGTCTATGAGCGTACTCCTTACCCGACCCGAGTTGTGGACCCGAAAAGTTCTGCGGCTACAAGTAATATTTTAGAGAATGTCATTAACTATGGAACCGGCCGTTATGCCCTGACGCATGTCAAGCTGACCAGTACAGATGAGGATCGTCAGAAAATGCTTGGGAAGGTACGGCAGCATTATCCCCTTTTGGGAAAAACCGGGACCGCCAACGATTACCGCAATGCTGCTTTTTTGGGCTATGTACCGATACTGTCCTCTGATCAATCCGGCTTAAATCTGCACTCTGGATATGTGGTGGGGGTGTATACCGGTTTTGATGCCAACATGCCCATGGTTAAAGGGCGTTTTCGTGTCAGTGGTGCCCGGGGAGCTCTCCCTGTCTGGTGCGATATTGCCCAGGGCATTCTCGATATGGAGCAGGTCGCTGATCGTATCGACCCGGTGGATCTGAAATTTAATGGTTTAGGTTTACAGTATCAAGCTCTTGGCCAGATCTTTGTGCCGGTTGATCCGGGAGCAGGGGGGGCTGTGGTCTACGGTGCCCGTCTTTATAGGCAAAACACTCCTCCCCGACGACCATCCAGTCTGAGTTTTGGAGGCATTGACAGGACAGGAGCCTTTGAACCCGAACGGACGTTTATGCCCTTCTGGAAAAACAGGCAATGAGCCACGCTCTTTTTCCCTTTGCTGGCAGAAAGCATTTGTTCCCACCTTGCTTATTTGCTATGGTTGGGCCAAATATCACAAACAACGGAACTGGCGCACTGATGAATGCCCACGGATTCAGGTAGATATTTTTCCAAAAGCTTGCCCAGTTGCGTACCGGGCAAACTGCGTACAGCCCATGCTTCCAGTTCAAATTAACAACCCATATACACCTGCCTATTATGTCTGTTGAGAAGATTTCCCGAAGAAGCCTATTGATTGCTTCTTGTCTCTGTGGAGCCCTTGTCTCCGGCTGCGTAAACAGTGGCCGTTATGTTGATCCGTATCAGGCACGCGCCGACCGGGAAGCTGCCATGGAACAGCGTTCGGTCAAGAGCAGTGGGGGGGATGTGCTCCTTGCAACCCTGACCTCGATCAATATGCGGATTCATGCCTACAGGGAAAAATTGAAAAGTTGGCAGGAACTGGAGCGTGAAAGCGCGCCTGGTGGGCTCTCAACCCTGCAGCAAAACCAGGTCAACCAGTGCCAGGCCCAACTGCAGGATATCCTCCTGGAGTACACTGCTCTGCAGCAGCAACTCAAAGAGGAGACGCGGAGAGAAACGGCTAAAAGCCTGGCTGGCAACTCTCTTTTACGACTGAATCAACAGGATATTGATTATCTCGAAGGCGATTGCAGCAAACTTTTGGCAAAGCTGCAGCAGTCTCCCCCCGCAGCTGCCACCGGCTCTGTTGATCCCCAAATTCAAGCAGCCTATACCGGGGAAGACTATGACCGTGTTATCACACTGTATAATCAGATGACCCGCACACCCGGGGTAACCCCTTCTTCCACGACCAGCCTGCAATACGGGCAGGCGCTGGTGAAAAATCATCAGCCAGCAGATGCCCTTCGAGTGCTCGGGCCTTTGCTGGAGGCTGTACGCCAGCAGCCTGGTCAGGAAGCTCTCCTGCTGCCTTTGATGCAGCTTGTAGCTGATCTTGATTTTACGCGCGGGGCTTATGACGATGCCCGGCGCAAATATGAAGAGGTCATTCGCCTCTCTATAGAGAAGGGAGCCCATCAGGATGAGTGGGCCGCTCTCCAGTTAGCTGCTCTGCAGCCGGGGGTGGTCCAAGCTGGCGAGTTAGGAGATTTTGCTCAGGTGCTAAAAAATTATCTGAGCTATGTGCCCCGGCGTGATGGCTTCAGCGTAAACGAGGCCGTCAATACATTTCGTCAGCAACACCCCTACACCACTATGGCTCCCAATGTGGGGTATCTGAATAAAAGCGCCCGCGATCAGGCCAATGCCTGGTTGAATAAAAGCCTGAAGTCCCAGGATGTAGCCCCGCAGTCTCCCGCTGTGGCCGGCACCTCGACCTCCCAAAATATGCCCCAGCAGCAGACTCCCGCCACTGCTCAAACTGATGCAGGTACCGGGGGGCAAGCAACTTCGCCAAGTACTCCATTGAGTGCAGACCAGGCACTGCAGGCCGAGTTTGATAAGGGGGTGGCTCTGCTTGATGCCAAAGAATATGACCAAGCCATTGCTCAGCTGCAGCAACTCCAAGGCACCTCCCTTGCTCCTCAGGCCGAGGCCAAGATTGCCGAGGCCTCTAAAAGGGCGGGACAGGCCCTCCGGCAGAAGGCCGCCGAACTTTTTGTTCGGGCCAACAGTAGCCGTGATACAGATGAAAAACGCAAAATGCTCCTCGGTTCAAGAGATCTGTTGCAGAGCATTCTCAGCAAGTATCCCCATTCTGGTCTTGAAGAGAAGGTCCAGCGCAACCTTGCACGTATCAATGCAGATTTAAGCGCCATTGAGCCGTATTGAGCCGTTACACCCGGTGTGTACGGTAATGATGGCCGCTGATTTTTTAGGGTGTGCAGGACACTTTTCTGTGGCCGTTTAAGCTTTAACCTCATCCGCAGAAAAAAAGTTTGAGTCAATACAGCCCTTCCTGCCTTCGGCGGAGGGGCTTTATTGCTTGTTTTCCCAAGGGCTGCAGGCCATGATCGTGCCCTCACTGGATTTGAGATGGGAGGAGGGGAAGCTGCAAGAAATTTTTCTCGTCGTTGACAAAGCTACCCTTCTCGCTTACTTCTGTCGCTGTCTTCTACCTTTGTATTGACCGCCCCTATCAAAAGTTCAAGGGAGGAACCTATGGCCTCTATAACGGAAAAGAACTTCACTCTAGATGGTTGCTCTATTCATGCACTGGAGGCTGGACCTCTGGACGGGCCAACAGTTATTCTCCTCCATGGGATGAAGTTTCAGGCCCAGACCTGGTGGGAGCTGGGCACCCTCGACGCCCTAGCTGGGTCAGGGATGCACGTTCTGGCCATTGACATGCCGGGTTTTGGACAAAGTCCTGAGCATGCAATGCCCCCTGGTGAGGTGCTGACGCAGTTGATGAAAAAATGTGAACTTGAGCAGGTGATCCTGGTGGGGCCTTCCATGGGCGGGCGCATTGCCCTTGAATTTGCCATAGCCCATCCCGATTCGATCAAAGCCCTGGTTGTGGTCGGCCCAGTGGGGGTAGAGGAAAACCGGGCCGGACTCTCTCGGATTACCGCTCCGGTCCTTGTCATCTGGGGCGAGGAAGACCAGGTCTCTCCCATTGCTCACAGCGAGACTTTGCTGAATGAGCTTGCAGATGCAAGACGAGAAATCTATCCGCAGGCACCGCACCCCTGTTATCTGGAACAACCGGATCGGTGGCATGCAAGTTTGAAGAAATTTTTAACCGATTCGATAAAGTAAGGCCAAACCATCCACTCTATGGGAAAAACACTGATTATTGCCGAGAAGCCAAGCGTTGCCGCTGATATCGTCAAGGCACTTCCCGGTACATTTAAAAACGTCAAAACGCACTACGAAAGCGAGGCCTATGTCATTTCCTATGCCATTGGCCATCTGGTTTCCATCGCCTATCCGGAAGAGATTAATCCAGCCTTTCAAAAGTGGACCCTGGACAATCTGCCGATTTTGCCCGAGGAGTTTCCTCTGGCAGTGCTGCCCAATACCAAAACCCAGTTTAATGCATTGAGTAAACTCATTCGCCGCCGTGATGTGGATGTTATCGTCAATGGTTGCGATGCCGGGCGCGAGGGGGAGTTGATCTTTAAATATATCCTCAAGCAGGCGTACACCCGTAGTGTGGATGGGAAACAGATCAAGCGGTTATGGCTTCAATCCATGACCCTTGACGCCATTCGCGAGGGACTTGAACGGCTCAAGGACAACGAGGAAATGCTGCCCCTTGAGGACACGGCTCTCTGCCGCTCTGAGGCCGACTGGCTCATTGGCATCAATGCTACCCGGGCACTGACCTGTTACAATTCCCGTTTTGGCGGTTTTAAAAAGACCCCCTGTGGCCGGGTGCAGACGCCAACACTCTCCATGCTGGTGAAGAGGGAATCCGAACGACGGGAGTTTGTCCCCACCACGTATTGGGAGCTGCACGCCCAGTTTACCTGCGGTGCTGTGCACTATCAGGGAGTATGGATCGACCCTGGTTTTAAGAAGGATGAAACCCAACCCCACGGTCGGCGCAACCGTCTCTGGGAAAAAGACAAGGCCACAGAGATTCTCACGCGTTGCAGCGGCAAAGCGGCCACCGTTGAAGAGAAAAGCAAAAAGTCAACCAAAGGGGCGCCGCCTCTCTACGATCTGACCCTGTTGCAACGTGAGGCCAACAGCCGTTTTGGCTTTTCAGCAAAAAATACGCTGGCCCTGGCTCAGGCGCTCTATGAACGGCATAAGCTCATTACCTACCCCCGGACCGACAGCCGCTGCCTGCCCGAGGATTATCTGCCCACCGTGGAAAAGGTGGTCCGGCAGCAACAACAGTGGCAGTACGGGCAGTTTGCTCGCGAGGCCCTGGAAAAGAAATATCTAAAAAAAGACAAACGCATCTTCAATAACAAGAAGATCTCTGATCACTTTGCCATCATTCCCACCCCAGGGCTTCCCTCGACCTTGAGTGAACCGGAGATGAAGGTCTACCAGATGATTGTCCAGCGTTTTCTTGCGGTCTTTTTTCCGCCGGCAGTCTATCACAACACTACCCGCCATTCGCTTGTTGAAGGGGAAACCTTTCTTACCGAAGGCAAGATACTCGTTGAGCCCGGTTGGCGGGCAATCTATGGGGCGTCATCCGATGGTGACAAGGAGTTGGCAGCCCTGCCGCCAAAGACACCGGTAGAGTGCAGCGAGATCGAGCAGCAGGAACATCAGACCAAACCGCCGCCCCGTTTTTCCGAGGCAACCCTGCTCTCTGCCATGGAGAACTCGGGCAAGCTGGTGGAGGATGAGGAACTGGCAGAGGCGATGAAAGAACGCGGGCTGGGGACACCGGCCACGCGAGCGGCTATCATCGAGAAGCTCCTCAATGAAAAATATATTGTCCGCGAGCAGCGTGAGCTTGTCCCCACCGGGAAGGCCTTTGAACTTTTAAGCCTTTTGATGGCACGCAAGATAGACGTGCTTGCCTCGCCCGAGTTGACCGGTGAATGGGAATATAAACTCAATCAGATCATTTCCGGCTCTATGACCCGAACTCAGTTTATGAACGAGATTCGCGAGATGACCGGGAGCATTGTGGAGAAAGTCAAGGCCGGTGGAGAGGAAGATCGCTGTGAGGCCCCGTTCTCGCCGGTTGATGGTGTTCGTTTCTATGAGACGGCAACCGCCTTTGAATCCGAAGATAAAAAGATTATGATTCGGAAAGTCCTGGGCGGCCGTATTATGGAAAACGATGAGGTCGTTGCTCTGATTCAGGGCAAGACCCTGGGGCCTTTTAGTGATTTTCGCTCCAAGAAGGGGAAACCCTTCTCCGCTTCCGTGCACCTGGCCAATTCCAAGATTGAGTTTCTCTTTGCCGATTCAACCGAAGAACTTGATCTGAATGCTGTTCGTGCCCAGGAACCTTTGGGGCTTTCTCCGGTGGACCAGACCAAGGTTTTTGAGACTCCTGCTGGGTATCTTTCTGATTCCGCCCTTGAAGGGGACAAGAAAAAGGGACTGCGCATTTCCAAGATGATCCTTGGCAGACGCCTTGATCCCGATCATATCAGCCAGCTGCTGAACCAGGGGAAAACCGAGCTGATCACCGGTTTTATTTCCAAGAAGAAAAAGCCCTTTGATGCCTTTTTGCTCCTTGATAACAAGGGCAAGCTGAGCTTTGAATTTCCTCCCCGCAAGAAAAAGGGACCGGCCAAGGCTGCAGAGAAGAAATAATTAAGCGCACTTTAGGGCCGTTGATTCAGGTCGGTGCGATGACCATGATAGAGAGCTATCACTAACCAACAGGAAGTATGAGAAAGTTAAAAAAAGAATACAGTCAGTACGAAGGTCGGGAACTGGCCGCCGCATGCGCCCGCATTGCCCTTGATACCAAGGCAGAAGATCTGAGCGTGCTTGATGTGCGTGGTCTGGCCTCGTTTACTGATTTTTTTGTGATCATGAGTGGTCGCTCCACCCGCCACGTGCAGGGACTTGCCGAAGCTATCGAATCCGAGCTCAGTGCCAAGCGCATCAATAGTAAAAATTCCGAAGGATTGCGTGACGGCATGTGGGTTCTGCTCGACTTTGGTGATGTGGTTGTGCATATCTTCTATCATGAACAACGTAGCTTCTATGATCTTGAAGGGTTGTGGCATGATGCCCCCCGTCTTGAGGTGGACCAGCTGCTAGGCGATACCGAATAAGGTACACCTTATCTTGTGATGCTTTTACTATAGGGGGGCTGGCTGCCTAGTGTCTGCAGGAGACCCCCGGGAGACCTGTGATGTCTGCTCCAGTACCAGTTATTCTTGCTATTTTAGATGGGTGGGGACTTGCCGAGCCCTCGCAAACCAATGCTGTTTCCGTGGCCAATACACCGAACATGGACCGGCTGATGCAACATTGCCCCATGACTTCCCTGGTGGCGCATAACGGCCTGGTTGGTCTACCCAAAGGCCAAATGGGCAATTCCGAGGTCGGGCATCTCAACATCGGTGCCGGGCGTATTGTCTACCAGGACTATACCCGCATCAACAAGGCGGTTGATGAAGGGGAGTTTGCGACTAATCCGGTTTTTGCCCAACTCATGGACCAGGTGAAAGAGACGGGCTCAAAGCTGCATCTCTGCGGTCTGGTCTCAGATGGTGGTGTCCATAGTCACCTGAACCACCTGATCGCCTTAATTGAATTGGCGCACGCTCGTGGAGTCGAGGTCCTGATCCACTGTTTCATGGATGGTCGCGATACGCCTCCCCACAGTGGGCAAGGGTATCTGCAGGACCTGGAAAAAGCCCTGAAGCGCATTGGCGGTGGGGCTATTGCCACGGTCTCCGGACGCTACTACGCCATGGATCGGGACAAACGTTGGGATCGGGTCAAAATCGCCTGGGATGCCATGGTGCATGCTCAGGGCAAGACTGCCACCAATGCTTTAGAGCTTGTGCAGGCCTCCTATGACCAGGATGTCACCGATGAGTTCATCGTGCCCACCGTTGTCGTCGGTGAGGATGGACACCCCCTGGGACCGATCCAGGATGGTGATGGTGTTCTCTTTTTTAACTTTCGTGCCGATCGGGTGCGTGAGTTGTGTCACGCCTTTGGCGACCAAAATTTTGACGGATTTGATCCGGGGAGTCGTCCACAGCTCAGCTCACTTGTGACCATGACCGAGTACGAGGCCGATTTTACCTTTCCCATCGCCTTTCCACCGGTAACCTTGACGCATATTCTAGGCGAAGAGGTCAGCCTCAATGGACGCCGTCAGTTACGTATCGCTGAAACCGAGAAGTATGCCCATGTGACCTATTTTTTCAACGGCGGCAATGAGGTTCCCTTTTCAGGAGAAGAGCGCATTTTAATTAACTCACCGCGGGAGGTGGCGACCTATGATCAGAAGCCACAGATGAGCGCGGTCGAGGTCACCGACACCCTGCTTGCAACCCTGGAAAAGGGGGAGGCGGAAGGAAAACCTTTTGATCTGGTTATCCTCAACTTTGCTAATGGAGATATGGTCGGGCATTCCGGTGTTATGGAGGCGGCGGTCGCTGCCTGCGAAACCGTTGATACCTGTATCGGTCGTATTGAAGCGTTTGTCGCTGCCCGTGATGGGGTTTTGCTGATTACTGCAGATCATGGCAATGCCGAGCAAATGCTGGATCCGGTGAACGGCGGGCCCTATACCGCCCACACCTTGAATCCGGTTCCCTTTATTGTGGTCGGTGAACAGTTCAAGGGGCGCAAACTGCGCGGTGGTGGAGCACTCAAGGATATCGCGCCCACCATCCTTGGCCTGATGGAACTGCCTGTCCCTCAGGAGATGGAAGGGGAGAGTCTGCTCGAGTAAAGGCACGGACATCGCAGACCATTAGAGGTGCCAGAAGAGGGGGAACGCCTCGGATCTGATGAAGATTCCAACGTTAAAAGCACCAGGCGTGCAGACCCTGTTTGATTCAGTCTGAACAAGGAAGAGAACCATGCAATATATCAGTACACGGGGTGGGATTGAACCGCTGAAATTTCAGGACGCAGTTATGATGGGACTGGCCCGTGACGGAGGACTGTTGCTGCCACAAACGCTGCCCACCATCAGTCCTGAGAAACTGGAGAGCTGGCGGAATCTGCCATACCAGTATCTCGCCCGCGAGGTTCTTTCGCTTTTTATCGATGATATTCCCGCTCTTGACCTTGAAGCCCTGGTGGAAAAGGCCTACAGCTCTTTCAGTCATCCCCAGGTCACCCCGGTCACCAAGCAGGGGGATGTTTATATTCTGGAACTCTTTCATGGGCCGACACTGGCCTTTAAAGATGTGGCACTCCAGCTGCTGGGAAATATCTTTGAGTATGTGCTTGAGCGCCGTGGCGGTTACATGAATATCCTGGGGGCAACCTCAGGCGACACCGGCAGTGCCGCCATTGCCGGGGTGCGGGGCAAAAAGAATATCAATATCTTTATTCTTCATCCCCACGGTCGTACCAGCCCCATTCAGGCGCTGCAGATGACCACGGTCCTTGACTCCAATGTCTTTAATATAGCGGTTCGAGGCACCTTTGACGATGCCCAGTCAACGGTCAAGTCCATCTTCAATGACCTGGAATTTCGTGACAGCTATCAACTCGGGGCGGTCAACTCCATCAACTGGGCCCGGGTATTGGCCCAGGTGGTCTATTATATCTATGCCTACCTCAAGCTGCGCAAGCAGGGACATGCAAGCGTCGATTTTTCGGTCCCCACGGGGAATTTCGGCGATATCTTCGCAGGCTATGTCGCACGCCAGCTCCTCCCCAAAGGCTGTATCAACACCCTGATCCTGGCAACCAACGCCAATGATATCCTCACCCGTTTTGTCAACCAGGGAGATTACTCCCGCGGGCAGGTTCAGGTGACCAGCAGTCCCTCCATGGATATCCAGATAGCCTCCAACTTTGAGCGCTACCTCTACTATCTGCGTGGAGAAAACGGTGCAGCAGTCAAAGCGGATATGGACGGTTTTGCCGCCACGGGAAAACTTGATCTCACAGGGCTTCGTGAACAGGTCTCCTCCGATTTTCGTTCGCTCTCTGTTTCCGAGGAAGAAACCATTGCCACCATCGGTAGTTTTCATAAAGACTATGGGTATCTGCTCGATCCCCACACCGCAGTTGGTGTCAAGGCCGCCCTGGAGTTGCGGGATGCTTCACGGCCCGTTGTTTGCCTGGCAACCGCCCATCCGGCAAAGTTCGGTGCCGCCGTGACCCAGGCTATTGGTCAGGAACCTCCGCTGCCACCAGCCCTTGCGGATCTTGAGAGTCGGGAAAGTCGCTGTACGGTCTTGGACGCCGATGAAAAGGTGATCAAAGACTTTGTGGCTCAAAACGCCCTGCGCGCTTAAATCCCTATTTTGGTTCTAACGAGTTGAGCATGATAGATATAGAGGAGCATAAGCTGCAGGTTGAGGCAGCAGTTGACTACCTGCGCGAAAAAATAGCAGATCCTCCAGAGGTTCTCATTCAGTTGGGGACCGGACTTGGAGAATTGGCCAAGGCCATGCAGGGGACAACAACCTTTGCCTACGAAGAGATTCCTCATTTTCCTCGCTCCACCGTGACCAGCCATGCCGGTAATCTGGTGGTGGGCCGACTGGCGGGGAAATCTGTGGCGATCCTGCAGGGGCGGTTTCATTTTTACGAAGGATACTCAGCCCGGGAAGTGACCTTTCCCATTCGCGTACTCTCCCTGCTTGGAGTGAAAACCGCTATTATCACCAATGCCAGCGGTGGGCTCAATCCCCAGTATGCCCCCGGAACCTTGATGGTCTTTGCCGACCACCTCAACCTGCTGGGCGACAATCCCCTGCGGGGGCCCAATGTGGATGCCTGGGGGGTTCGTTTTCCTGATTTATCCCAACCCTACGCCCCTGAGCTCAGGAAACTGGCACTCACCCTGGCTGACCGACTTGGCCTGAAAGAAACCACCAGTGGCACCTATGTCTGTATTCCCGGCCCCAGCCTGGAAACACCGGCTGAAACCCGCTATCTGCGCATGATTGGTGCCGACGCCGTGGGGATGTCCTCGGTCCCGGAAACATTGGTCGCCTTGCACGGTGGTTTGCGTGTCCTTGGTCTTTCTGTGGTGGCCAATGTTAACGACCCTGATAATTTTCAACCCATTCACATTGATGAGGTTATCGCTGCCGCCGGCAAAGCGGAACCCCGGCTGCAACAACTGATCATTCACATTCTTGCGGAGATGAGCCTATGACACAGAGCGCGGATCTGATTCTCACCGGACAATATCTGTTGACCATGAATAAAGAGCAGCAGGTGATTGAACAGGGCGGGGTTGCCATCTCTGGTGACACCATCCTTGAGGTGGGAGATGCGCATGCTCTTGTGGCCCGTTTCCCCGGAGCGCGAGTTATTCACGAACCGAATGGTTTGATTATGCCGGGGCTGGTCAACGTCCACACCCACGCAGCCATGTCGCTGTTTCGCGGGCTGGCCGATGATCTGGAATTAATGCAATGGCTTGAGAACTATATTTTTCCTGTAGAGGCCACCCTAACAAGCGAGTTGGTTTATCAGGGAACTCTGCTCTCCATTGCCGAAATGATTAAATCTGGCACCACCTCGTTTTGCGATATGTATCTCTTTGCCGGTGAGGTGGCGCGGGCCGTTGATGAGACAGGCATGCGGGCCTGGATTGGTGAGGTGCTCTATGATTTTCCCTCGCCCAACTATGGCGAGCTGGAAAACGGATTTGCCTATACCGCTGAGCTGTGTGATCGTTATCAGGGCCATGAGCGTATACGAGTGACTGTGGATCCCCATGCGGTTTACACCTGCTCCCCGTCGTTATTGACCCGGCTCGGGGAGGTGGCGCGTGAGCGGGAAGCACTCTACGTGATCCATCTTGCGGAAAATGAGAGCGAAGTTCGCAACTGCAGAGAACGGTACGGGTGCTCGCCGGTCTATCATCTGGAATCCCTTGGCTTGCTCGGCCCCCATGTGGTTGCGGATCACTGCGTGATGCTCACCAACCAGGAAATTGAATTGCTGGCCAAACGAGGGGTCAAGGTGGCCCATTGCCCGCAGTCAAACCTGAAGCTTGCCTCCGGCATTGCCCCGGTGGTGCAGATGCTTGAGGCTGGCATCACCGTCGGGCTCGGTACCGATGGCAGTGCTTCCAATAACGATGTGGATATGTTTGGCGAGATGGATACTGCCGCCAAAATACACAAGGCTGATCGCCTGGATCCTACGGTGATGGATGCCGCCACCACCTTACATGCCGCCACCATGGGGGGGGCTGAGGTGTTGTCGGCAGGTGAGCATATCGGCAGCCTGGAGCCGGGAAAAAAGGCGGACTGTATTGTTCTCGATTTGAACCAGCCCCACCTGACTCCCATGTATAATCCGGTATCCCACCTGGTCTATGCTGCCCGGGGTGCTGATGTGATCCATTCCGTTATCGGGGGGCAGGTGGTCATGGAAGGACGCCAACTGCTCACCCTTGATGAGGCTGCGGTGATGGAACGCGTCGGCATGATCGGGGCTTCAATCCGTAAGGGCCGCAATGGCGGTTGACATACACTCTGTGGTGGTGCTATTATCACCAACTTACGTTCTTTTCAGATTATTTTTTTATGAGGTGTCACCATGTTCGGACTCGGAATGCCTGAACTGATTGTTATCTTAGTTATTATTGTCATCATCTTTGGCGCTGGCAAACTGCCGGAGATTGGAAGTGGTATTGGAAAGGGCATCCGCAACTTCAAGGAAGCCACCAAAAAAGAGGATGAGGGAAGCAAATCCATCGACGATGACACCAATAAGGAGGCCTGAGTCAGGCCCGGATTTTTGTAGGAGTATGTCATGTTTGGACTTGGTACGCCTGAGTTGATCGTTATTCTAGCCATTGCCTTTCTTGTTTTCGGCGGCAAAAAGCTCCCTGAGATTGGATCTGGCCTGGGCAAGGCGATTGGTTCTTTTAAAAAAGGGTTGGGCGATGTTGAAGAGGCCGGGAGTGAGCTGAAAAAAAGTATTCCCATGGCCAAAGAAATTTCCGAGGTGAAAGAAACACTGGATAAGGCTAAAGATCTCACCGGTTCACTCGGTAAATAGTATCCCTCCTCTTCCCCCCTCACAAAGGGATGCAGCGGCCGCTGGCCAGTGCAGCTCTTTGTCAGGGGGGCCTTTGTTCTTGACAACCATTTCCCTTTTCAGTAAATGATTTTCCTCGCAACCATTGTCAAATCTGTGATTTTGTGAGCACAAAATTGTGTAACATCTACAATTTTGTGTTTTTTCGTCTCGGTTGCGTCATCTGACCAAGATTGTCGTTCTCGTAAAAGGCCTCGAGAACAACGTTTCGAGCTTTGTAACCTACTTTCTCACCTCATGTGAATGTTAGGTTTTGATTTTTTACGAAGCCATCAAGATTGACCTTTCAGGAGCCGTTCATGTGCCGATTAGCCTTAAAAAGCGCAGATACACCCTTTTCGCCCTATGAAGTCCTCACGGCCATGGAGGCCATGCAGGAAGGGTACGACGGTAGCGGGCTTGGCCTGTTGCTGCGCGGGGTGGAATTTGAAGATTTTAAAATGAAACCCCACCATGTGGTCCTGTCTGGAATCGCCCACACCGAAGCCGCCTTTCATCGGCTCACGGATTGGATGGGGAACAAGGGATTCCAGATCAAGTATGCCCACGAGTTTGACCGCCGCCCGGAATTGATCGAGGCCAAGGACCGGTTTAATTACATGGTTCGGGTTTACCGAATTCCCGAGGCCTGGATCAACCTGACCCCGGAAGAACTTGATGACAAACTGCTGGAGATTCGTCTGGCCATCCGTGCAGACGGTGAGGCCCATGGTGGCGATCTCACAGTTTTCTCCCTCTATCGTGACGTGGTCATGCTCAAAGAGGTCGGCTGGCCGCTTGAGGTCGGTGATGCTCTCGGACTCAATGACGGTCGCATCAAGGCCCGTGTCGTCATGGCTCAGGGACGCCAGAATACCAACTACGGGATTAATCTCTATGCCTGTCACCCCTTCTTCATCCAGGGGATCGGGACCATGACCAACGGTGAGAACACCGCCTTTGTACCGATCAAAGAGTGGCTCCTGGGGAAAAACATCCCCGGGTATATGGGCTATCACTCCGACTCGGAGACGTTTACGCATATCCTTCATTATGTAACCAAGAAACTGAAATTGCCGCTCCCGCTCTATAAACATGTCATTACGCCGCTGAAAAGCGAAGAGCTGGATGTGCATCCCAACGGTGATTTCCTCAAAGGGCTGCGCACCGCCTGCCGTCGTCTGATTATCGACGGCCCCAACGCGATTATCGCTACCCTGCCTGATGAAACCTGCATGCTGGTTATGGACCAGAAAAAAATGCGTCCGGCCACCGTCGGTGGACGCCCCGGTGCCTGGGCCATCGCCTCAGAGATGTGCGGTGTCGATGCCCTGGTTCCGGACCGTGATCCGTCCCTTGATTTTCAGCCCATGCGGGAGCACTCTGTCATTATTTCACCCGAGCGAAAGGAACTTATAGTATGGTCTCAGTTCGATCAATTTACACTTCCCCAAGCAGCTTAAGTTATCACGACCTTCCCTGGATCATCGAGCACCGGGAGGATCGCTGCACCCTCTGTGGACGTTGCACCGCTGCCTGTCCGGTAGGGGCCATATCGCTGTCTTACTTCCGCCAGCGTGTACCCAAACTTGACGTACTCCAGAAGAAACGGGGCAATGAGTACCGGCACTTCACCGGTATACGTCAGTCCACCAAGATTGCCAATCGCTGTATCGGTTGCGGCATGTGTGCCTCTGTCTGCCCCAATGAGGCCATCGGTCCCCATGCCAACGACAACGAGCACCGCGCCAACTTCCTGATGAACCAGAAGGGCGATGCCCCCAAACGCGGTGGCCGGCGTAATCAAAGCGGCAAAACCGTCCTGGACCGGATCTCCTTTGGCCGCATCTCGATGCTGACCGATCCCGCACTTGATGCAGGGCGTCACGAGTTCAACATCAACACCATCCTGGGCCGCGTGCTGCCGCCTGAGGAGTACATGCGCCGCAAACTCGCCGGTGAATGGATTCCGCCGACCCGCGAGATCTTCCCCTTTGTTATTGGCTCCATGTCCTTTGGTGCCTTGTCACCCAACATGTGGCTTGGTCTTCTGCAGGGTGTTGCCTACTGTAACGAGGTGCTTGGCATTCCCGTGGTTATGGCCACCGGTGAGGGCGGCTGTCCTCCCTGGGTCCTGAAGAGCCCATTCCTGAAGTACATCATCCTCCAGATCGCCTCCGGGTACTTTGGCTGGGATGAGATCATTCGTGCTATCCCTGAGATGCGGTGTGATCCGGCCGCTATCGAGATCAAATACGGCCAGGGCGCCAAGCCTGGTGACGGTGGTCTGTTGATGTGGTTCAAGGTCTCCAAGCTGATCGCCCGTCTGCGCGGTGTGCCCGAAGGGGTTGACCTGCCGTCGCCTCCGGTGCATCAGACACTCTACTCCATTGAGGAGAGTGTGATGAAGATGATCCAGACCATGTCCATGGCCTTTGGTTTCCGGGTTCCGGTCTATCCGAAAATTTCCGGTTCGACCTCGTCTAAGGCTGTGCTCAACAATCTGGTGCGGAATCCCTATGCAGGCGCTCTGTTGATTGATGGTATCGATGGTGGCACCGGTGCGGCCTACAACGTCAGCATGGATGCCACCGGCCATCCCATCGCTTCCAACCTGCGCGAGTGCTATCTTGATCTGGTCCGTCAGGGCCGTCAGAACGAGATTCCGCTTTTTGCCGCCGGTGGTGTGGGCAAGAACGGCAACGTCACCCAGAACGGTATGGCCTTGGTTATGCTTGGTGCCTCCGGTGTCCATATCGGCAAGTACATCATGCAGGCCTGCGCCGGTTGTCTGGGGAACGAGATCGGTCGGTGTAACGTCTGTAACGTTGGCCTCTGTCCCAAGGGGATCACCAGCCAGAATCCAAAACTCTATCGCCGCCTTGATCCGGACGACGTCGCCCAGCGCGTGGTCGACGTGTTTATGTCTATTCGCACCGAAATGAAAAAGATCATGGCACCGCTCGGTCGTTCTCAGAGTCTGCCCATCGGTATGTCCGATGCTTTGGGCATCGACGACAAGGACATTGCGGACCGGTTGCAGATTAACTACATCTGCTGAGATAGGATTCAAGCACAGGACTTTTTGAACTATGAGCGATACAAAGCAAAATACTCTCACTGTCCGCGGCCTTGATGAGCAGGGGCGACGGATATCGTCAAAAGATTTTGAAGAGGCGGTTCGAACCGCCGCGGCAGATGCCGATGAGTTGATTCTGGAATCTTTTGGTCAGCATAACATCGGTCTGCGCCTGGGCTCCACAGAGCGTCCCCTGACCATCCGTGTCAATGGACCTGCGGGACAGCGCCTTGGTTGTATGGGGATGCCCGGATCCACCATCATCTGTGAAGGCTCGACCTCTGATGATGTCGGCTACCTCAATATCGGTGCCGATGTTATTGTCAAAGGCGACGCCACCAACGGTGCCTGCAACGCCATGGCCGGTGGCCGGGTGATGATCGGTGGCTCCATCGGTGCCCGTGGTCTCACCATGACCAAATGGAATCCGGATTACGAGCGCCCTGAGATGTGGGTCCTGGGTTCGGTGGGCGATACCTTTGCCGAATTCAACTGCGGCGGTATTGGGGTGGTCTGCGGTGTTGAAGCCAAAAATGCGGCCAATGTCCTTGGCTACCGTCCCTGTGTCGGTATGGTTGGCGGAAAAGTTATATTCCGTGGCCCCATTGATGACTCCTACTCAAAAAATAACGCGGTTCTTGCCCCCATCAGCGATGAAGACTGGCAATGGCTCAGTGCCAACATGGCTGAATATCTGGAGAAGATCGGCCGCAGCGAGTTGCTTGACAGCCTGAGTGTGCGTGAGGAGTGGAACGTTCTGGCTGCCATCACCCCGCAGGAGCGGGCCCTGATGTTCTCCGGCCCCATGCCTATGGCCGAGTTCCGTCGCCGCATCTGGGATCGTGGCTTTGGAGGTGGCGACCCGCTGCGCGACCTGGCTCCGGGCTTGGAGCGTGACGTGATCGGCGTGGTCGAGACCGGTGAGTTTCGGCGGAAAAAACCCTTCTGGGCCAACCGCGACTCCGCTGCTCCCTGTACCTTCTTTTGCCCTATTCACATTCCGACCATTGATCGTTTGCGGCTGATTCGTGAAGGCCGGACCGAAGAGGCCTATGAGATGCTGCTGCGCTATACGCCTCTGCCAGCCTCCGTCTGCGGAACAATCTGCCCGAACCTCTGTATTCAGAACTGTTCGCGTGAGAAAATCGATTATTCCATTGATGCCTCGGTTCTTGGCCGCGCCGTCCAGGCTGTTGAGCCGCCCAAGGCAAAAGCTCCGGTCGGGAAAAAGGTCGCCATTATCGGTGGTGGTCCCGCGGGTATGGCCGCGGCCTGGCATCTTGCCCTCAACGGTGTGGAAGCCCATATTTTTGAGCGCGACAACCGTCTAGGCGGAAAACTCGCGCAAACCATTCCCTGGGAACGCCTCTCCCAGGCGGTTTGGGATGTTGAGATCGACCGCTTCATGAAGACCGATAACCTCCACGTCAACCTTGAGGCTGCCTTGAGTAAAGACAAGGTTGAAGAACTCAAGAAAGAGTTTGACTATGTGGTTGTAGCCGTTGGTACTCATCAGCCACGGACGCTTTCTTTCCCCGGTCACGAGCAGGTTATCCCGGCCCTTGATTATCTCAAGGCGGCAAAGAGTGACAGCCCCATGACCACAGGAAAACAGGTTGTCGTCATTGGTGCGGGAAATGTTGGCTGTGACGTCGCTGCCGAGGCTTACCGTTTGGGGGCCGATCAGGTTACTCTGATCGATGTGCAGAAACCTCAATCCTTTGGTAAAGAACGTGCCGCTGCAGAGGCGCTTGGCGCAACCTTTAAATGGCCGTTCATGACCAAAGAGGTCACCACTGAGGGAGTGATCGGCTCCGATGGTACTGTGCTGCCCGCGCAGACCGTGATTATTTCCATTGGTGATATTCCAAGCCTTCCCTTTCTGCCCGACTCGGTGGATGTGGTCAAGGTGGCTGGCGCCTCCTGGATTAAAACCGACGAGGCTGGTCGCACCTCTGATCCGCAGATTCTTGCTGTGGGTGATGTTGAGAAACCGGGGCTTGCAACCAACGCCCTGGGAGCAGGGAAACGGACCGCCGATTATCTCCTCGCCACCATTAACGGTGAAGACTGGCTGCCTTTCCGTCAACGGATGATCGATTACGAGACCCTGACCCTGGCTCACTACGACCCGGTCACAGACCGCGGTCGCACCGAAGATCAGCAGGCGGCCCGTTGTCTGAGTTGCGGATCATGCCGTGATTGCCACCTCTGTGAGACCGTCTGCCCGACAGGCGCTATCTTCCGCCGTGAGATTGCGCCCGGCGCCGATGGGGTCAGCTATGAGTATGTATCCGACGATGATAAGTGTATCGCCTGCGGGTTCTGCTCTGATACCTGTCCCTGTGGTATCTGGGTTATGCGTCCTTTCTAAATATAGGTTCGCTGAATACGAGAAAAGCCCCGAATCCGTAAGATTCGGGGCTTTTTAGTTTTAGCTCACCCGTCTTTCACTTTTGCCAGCTTTATTTGGTCCTGAATCCGTGAGCATTCATCTGTGCGTCAGTTTCGTTGTTTGTGGCATGCCGATTAAAGTACACTTTATCGGCTTGTTACGAACAATGAAGGTGGCGTGCTGATGGATCCCCCAAAAGGCGGTGGGGGAAACTGAACAATACATGAATTTGTTTAAAAATCTTCGCCCCTTTAAAGGGATACGTTGTTCAGTGCCCATCCGCCGTCACGGATTCAGGTTGGTGGCAAAAGACTATAATAGCCTTCCGCTTGCTTAACCGCCCACACATTTTTTTCTTTCCTTGCATTCTTCCTGGTTGACTCTGTAATTTCGGTTATTCGAACTGGAGCCGCATCGTGGTCCGATTATACGGAAAAATGGCCGATTCGTTCTTTATTAATTTTTTGCGATGCTTTTTTTCTTTTGACGTAACTCACTCATAAAATATACAATTTTTAAATTTGATCCGCAAATTTGAAAATGTCTTGATTGTTGCATACTGTTGTGCAATGTCAAAATTTCACTGGAATCACTATGGAAGAACGGAAAAGAGGCAAAAAAAAGCTGACCACCTTTGGCCGGATGCTTATTCGGGCTGTTGTCGGTGTCTTTTTTATTGTAGGCTGTATAGGAGTGGCAGGCTGGTATTTCTTTACGGCTGCCGGTCCTAGCACGTCGCAGCAGAGGAACGACAAAATATTGACCGATGTGGAAGGTGTGTCAAAATCTCACAAGACACGATCCGGACAGAAGGACTCTGCCGATCCTGAATTGGCTGAATTTGTGGACGCCAGCAGTGAGAAAAATGGCAGATGGTACGGGCTCTGTAAAAAACAAAGTATTCAGAGTATAGAAGATTTTCGGCGGACGGTTGAAAACGATCCAGCGCTTTCGGTTTACTACGCGGGGTTTCATTGGGAAGATGCCAAAATAGGCAGCCTCAAAGAGGATGTCATTGCCTATGTAGCTCACCGTAAGGGAGATCTTATTCAGCCGACTACAAAACCCATCAAGCTTCCCAAGGGGGATCAGTATATCACCGATGGAGAACGTACGGCCCGCACCTATTGTTGCAATGACATTGATCTGGCACCTTCTGCCGGTGAAGAGCCCCCCACAAAAATTGATCCGGGAGAATATGCGCCATTCGCCCCTGCTCGAAACACTGACCCGGGAAGAACAAATCCACCCATATTTCCCCCGGGAGAGGATTCCCCCCTGGGGACTCCGACGCATTCTTTGCCAAAAGACCCGCCTCCTCCTGCAGTCGTGCCCGAACCTGGCACTCTTACCCTGATGGGCGGAGGGCTGCTTTTTCTTGCAGCATTCGGTCGTAAAAGAAAATCATAGCGAGTGTTCATGTAAATTATTGTGCAGCGTTCAACCAAGTCGTCAAATACTCAACCGGGCAGGGCGTGCCAGTGGTTGGTCCCCTCCATATTGTTGAGCCTTATTCTTGCACTCGGTGAACCTTTTTCAGGGGGCTTGGTTCAGGCAACCCCCCCTCCAGTAATCGACCAGAAAACACTTGACTGGGCCAGTCGCACTTATGGTGTTGAAGGAAAGCGACGGTTGCTGCAATGGCAACGGTTTCTGGCCGCTCGCGGCACCGATGAGCTCGTCTTTGTTGAAGAGGTGAATGCCTTTTTCAATAGTTTTGTTTTCGTTAGTGATGCCAGGCACTGGGGACAAGACGATTACTGGGCAACTCCAACAGAATTCATCGCTTCCGGTGGCGGGGATTGCGAAGATTTTGCCGTGGCAAAATATTTTTCCCTGATCAAACTCGGCGTTGCAAACGAAAAACTCTCCCTGAACTACGTCTTCGCCACCCGCCTTAATCAGAGTCATCTCGTCCTCGCCTATTACCCTGTTCCCGGTATGGAGCCCTGGGTTCTGGATAATATTATAGATACCATCAAACCTGCTTCCAAGCGGGCCGATTTAGTTCCGATCTACAGCTTTAATGCCAGCACCCTCTGGAAAAATAAAGAAATGGGCAAGGGGCAACGCATTGGTCACAGCCGTCGTATTCGTCCCTGGCGGGAACTGCTCAACAGGATGCAGCATAACTAAGCCATTGATCCTGCGTAGAGGTTTTCTGCCTCACCCAGGTGAAAGAGTCAGTGATTTTTTTTTAGGTGTACTGAAACCGCCAACACCAAGAGAAATGAGGTCTATGGATATATGACTTTGTACAGACAGTTACTGCTCAGTACCTTTATAATTCTCCTGTGCCTGTGTTCGGTCCTCTGGTTGGGCGAAGTGAAGCGGACGCGCGATTATCTTGCCCAGCAGATTGAATCCCAAACTCAGGAGAGCGCCAACTTTCTTGGCTTGGCCCTCTCTTCGGTCCAGGGACAACACGAAAAGGCCATCATGGAAACCATGATCGACGCTCTTTTTGACAGCGGGACCTATCAATTCATTGAGCTTCGGGATATCAACGGCCAGGTTCTGGTCGCTCGCAGGCAGGATGGTCAGCAGCTTCCTGTCCCCCCGTGGTTCAGTATGCAGATAGATCTACCTCTGCCCGAGGCTGAGGCCAAAGTCATGCACGGGTGGGTGCAGACGGGGAGCATCCACATTGCCAGCCGACTTGATAGAGCGTACCTGAATCTATGGCAGTCTGCCCGAAAAACAGCTCTGTGGTGCGGGCTCACCTGGTTCATTTTTATATTTTTCGGCGGGCTGGTGCTGCGTTCCATCCTGCAGCCCCTCAAACGGATTGAAGAACAGGCCATTGCCTTAATGGGGCGCCGTTTTGACCTGCAGCAGCAAATCCCGCGCACCCGTGAACTCAGGCGGGTGGTCGAAGCCATGAATACCATGACCACGCGCATTGGCCAGATTTTCAATGAGCATGCAGCTGTTGCTGAGAAACTCAAGGAGCAGGTTTATCTCGACCCTTTGACCGGACTGGGGAACAGGCGCTATCTGCAAGCGCAGATTGAAGCACGGCTTGCCGACACCGCCAATCAAATTACCGGTACCTTTGTACTGCTTCAGGTGCAGGGGCTCAAAGCTCTCAATGATCAACACGGCTACGAACAGGGGGACCTGATCCTCCAAGATGTGGCTACCCATCTCCAGGTGGGCTGCCGTCGGTTTTCCGATGCCGTCCTTGCCCGTCTGGGAGGGGGAGATATGGCGCTCTTTCTTCCTGGGGTTGACATCCTCGGTGTGCAGGAGTTCTGGGAAGAGGTATTCCCGCCGGAATACCGGCCTGTTCATCAGCCTCCCAACTCTTCGCCCAAAACTGGGAGTCTGGCCGCCGGTGGCGTCTGCTTTGAAGAGCAGGCGCCCACGCTTTCGAATCTGCTTGCCGCAGCAGATATGGCTCTTACTCAGGCACGGAACCATGGTGAGGGGGCTTTGGAGATTCTTTCACTCAATGGCGAGGTTGAATGTGCCCTGCAGGGAAGAATGCATTACAAGCAGACAATTCTTGATTTGATTGCTGAAAAAAATATCATTTTTTACGCCCAGCCCACGGTACAAAAAGGCAACATTGAACAGCCGCTGGGGCACGAGGTCTACGCGCGGGTTGTAGACAGCGAAGGCAAGCATCACTCCCTGGCCATGTACATTGCCATGGCAGAACAGTTTGGCCTTGCAGCCGATCTAGAGCAGATGATTGTGGAGCAGTTGCTCAGTCCTTCCGTATGTCCCTTATTGCCCAAACGTCTTGCTTTGAACATTTCGGCAAGTTCACTTGCAGACCCCGGTTTTTTCAAATGGTTGGACAAAACGCTTGGTCGCTGCGGTCAAGAGGGGGTTTATTTTGATATTGAGTTTCCTGAGCCTCAACTCCATATTGGTGGTGAACGGGTGAGAGAATTTGCTGATGCCATGCGTGAAGCTGGCCATGGCATAGGTATCGACCATTTTGGTCAGGGCCTTGCCGATTTCAGTTACCTCCAGTGGCTTGCACCGGATTATGTCAAAATTGATCGCGCGATCGCCGATGAACTGCTGCGTAAAGAGAAAGACGTCCGTTTCTTTATAGAGTCCCTTTGCTCTGTGGCCCACAGCCTCGGGGTGCAGGTTGTGATCAAAAACGTAGAAACAAAGGAACAGCTGGAGATACTTGCCGCACTCAATATCGATGCGATGCAAGGCAACGCCCTGCAACCTCCGGTGGTCCTTGCCGGATAGGCACTCACTGTGCTGTAAAAATACCTTTCAGAGAGCGACAAAACAAAGCCTTCAGTCTTACATATACTGAAGGCTTTTTTTTGTTTGCCCGGCATGGCGGGCAAACCCAGCCTGCGTTCCGCAGGCGTCACCCCGACCAGGGGGAAGACAATCCGAATCGCAGGTAAGCGAAGACTCCGAGGGCATTGCTGGTAACGGCAGGGGCTGAAGGAAGCGATAGGAAGTGAACGGTCCATAGCGTAAGTGAACCTGACTCGGCCAAACGGAAGGGTAAGCGTGCAAAATAGCGCGAAGCCCGATACCTGGTCAGTTCCGTGTGGTGTTTGAGGATGGCATCGTTCACCGGGAGTTCGCCTTAACCGGGGAAGCCTTACATCATTG
>NZ_JAFFQA010000034.1 GCF_016919065.1 Desulfobulbus rhabdoformis
TTCGAAACAACCCGGACCATGACTCTTCAAGAAGTTTGCGCCTCTTGGGCCCAATGTGACCCCAGGGATCGAAAATGTGCAGCTGTTTGTGGTTTTTTACGTAAAACATTTAAGCGCCTCGTATCATGTTGAATCTACGAAGCAATATTAACATTTGTCGAAGATTTTCTCAACTTAGAAAATAAATTTTATTTTGTAAAATTAGCCAGTTAAACACAAAAACTTTTTACGAAACCATCAAGATTCCCAACAATCAATTTCATATTCACGGGCATCCTAACGCAGGGAAAAAATTTCCTGATGAAACCGCTCTTCAGGCAATCCATGCTGGCGAAAATCCTGTAAGAGCAAGCGGCCGAAATCACTGAGGCCGCAAAACCAGAGACTCGCCTCCTGCCAGTGCTTCACCGTTTCTCGAATCTGTTGCGGTGTAAGACGCCCATCTGTACGGGTGCAGACAATATGAAGATGAATATTTGCCGCCTCGGCATCCCTGTGGAGCTGCGGCAAGGTAAAAACTCCACTCTTTCAGGGTTTCTGCTCGACCGCACTGACTTCCAATCCATTGTTCCCAAGGTGAAAGTTCTACCGTTGGTTGAGAATGCCTCTCGGGCCGGTCCAGCCAGCCCCAGCCAACCATCCATTTTGTTCCTTTGGCCAGCCACCAATGGAGGATGGACAGAATAAGCCACCTATACCGAGCCACTTATGCAAACAGTACATTTTATCCAGTCCGTTCAATAAGTTCTCGAGCCAGAAGGGCCGGGTCGCCAAAAGGAGCCCCAGACTCATCATGGCAATGCCAATAATCCCTGTATACTGAACAGAGACAACACGAAATGAAAAGAAGGTAAGGGAGTGAGGCATCGGGGGATCGGCAAACAACCAGAGTACGCTTGGAGCCAAAACACTCAGCCACAGGGCCAGCTTAATAGGAAACATAGCAAAGGGGGCCATTTCTTATGGGGTGGCGCTGCCAGGAAAACAGACAGACGACGAATAGGAACTCAAAACAAATTAAGTCGATTCAAACATACCAACAAATTCTGGATTAATCACCACCAACCGTGCTGCATCAAGCTGTTTCTCGCTTTGCGGCTCTGCAACAGTTGATACACCCAGGGGCAGGATTCCGCAATACCAAGTGCCCAAGCTCCCGGTAGGCTGCAGCCTGCTTCTCATCAGGAGTCACGGATTTAGAGAATCTTGAATAATTGCTTTTTCTGCCAATCCCGCGGAGTCTGGCGCTTACCTCGTCACGCTTGAAATTTTCCCCTCGGAGGTAAGCGAAGACTCCGATATCAGCGATATACCTGCGGTAAAATTTTGCGCAATCCTTGGCCTTGATTGAAAAATCTAATTATTCAAGACACCCTTTAGTTAAAGACCTAAATCCTGATTCACCAAAACAACCTTCACCCTGCTCTTGGGAAAGGATTTTTCCGTTATAGTCCAGCTATTACAGAGACGATCGGGACTGCTGCAATCCATACAGGTCGAGGTTTTGATACAGGGCGTTTTAAAACCAGGATGACGAATGGCGTTCACCGGAGCGGCAAAGCTTTTAATCCGCTCCATGGCAGCGGCAACATCAGGCACGATTTTGTTGCGTCCGACCACCACAACCACATGTTTGGGACCAAAAGTGAGCGCTGCCACCCGATTACCCACCATATCCAGATTGACCAGTTGCCCTTGCTCAGTCAAAGCGTTGGAACCGGTAAAAAACAGATCAACCAGAAGTGCCTGCCTGCGTCGTTCAATGATTTCCTCTCGGGGAACTCCTGGCTCAAAGGTTTTGAGCAATAAAAATTCCTTCCGTTTTTCTATCTCCTCTAAAATCCCGGTGGCTCGCATGGACATGGAATCCCCCCAGGAAACGGTTGTAGCCTCCACCTGGGGTAAGATATCCTGAAGAATAATCTCCAGGGCGGACTCGGTGTTTTGGGCAAGAAAAGGCAAAAAATTATTTTTTGCCAAGGCATCCCGGCACTTTTCAAGCCGCATCTTCCAGTAGATATCGATGGATTGCTGCATACGCTTTCTTCCTGTCAAAGGTGTTGTCCCTCAAGATGACGAAACTGATGAGTGCTCACGGCTTCAGGGCTAGCTCACCAGTTTATCAAAACCGGTATAAAAAAACTGACCAAGCCCAATGGTATAGAGCAGGCACCCGTAGAGGGCATGCTCAAAACTCACCGCCAGAAGAGACCGGGTCTTAAAATAGGTCCAGGAGAAAAGATAGCCCCCCAAAAAGCTCAGCACAATGGAGAGAGGATGAAAATAGATAATATGCCCAAATCCAAAGGCAAAGGCAGAGAGATGGATAAGGGAACGTTTTCTTCGCACGACCTCACCGTAACGGTGAAAAAGAAAGGCCCGATAAATCAGCTCCTGGGGGTAAACCGCCAAGAGTGGATAAACTACCATTAAAGAAACCCAAACGGGAAAATGGTTGCGTGGGCAGTAAAAAAGAGCCTGTGGGTATATCAGGGCGGTAAACAGAAGCAAGATACAAGCCGCCACGGCAAAAACACGCAGCACACGGGGCAGATCCCGCAACCACCCTTTTTTGTTTAGAAAAAAATAATTCCTGAAGCTCCTGTTTTTATAAAGAAAAATCACCCCAACCCCACCAAGCAACAGGAGAAAAACCAGGGGAGAAGAGTGTCGGTGAAAGGCATAAAACAGGGGCGCAAGAAAATAAAGCGCAGCAAACTCTCCCCAAAGAAGAAATGGACGTTTTGAGATGTCCTTGACTGTTGTTTGCAAAAGAGACATTGCGGAAGCCGGTATATGGGAAGAGTGGTGGGCTGACAAAAAATAACGAGAACTGTAACCATACCGCTCTAGAGCTGTTTTGGAAATAGTTCAATCAGCGATAAAAGTCGTTTTCAGCGCCAACAACTTTTGTTTGATGACCTGCAGATGTTTGCATACGGAATATTCCTTGCTCAGGGATGTTCACTTTTGCTTATCCGCCCGCCATCCCGCAGTATTCTGCCCACATGCACCAGACTGGTCAACTTGATCAGTGGTTTGATTAAGAGCTGGGCACTCCCAACGATAATAAGCCAGGTCCCACCTTTGACCAGCTGATCATTTAAGAAGAAAAAACTGCCTAATAAAAACCAGACAGCAATAAAAAGATCATTGCAGGCCCCCAGAGCCTCATATCGCCGTTGGATGACTACATGGCGGTGCCCAAGGTTTATATCAAGTTCACTATTCTTACCTGATTCCACACTCCCTGCTCCCTCTCACATGGCTAATAGGAATTTTCGCTTTAGCAATGAAGCATTTACTTTTCAGGCAGAAAAAACTCAAGGGTGTTTTTAATAGTGCCCATCCAGAAACGTTCTTTTCTAAGTCTACGCTTACCTACCCAATTTCCCGGAGTCTGTTCTTTCCTCGTGTTGCTTAAAATTTGCTCCTCGAAGGTAAGCGAAGACTCCGGTATAACAAATATGCCTGCGGTTTAATTTTGTGCAAGCATGTCCCCTTAAGGGTGTCTTGAATAATTAGACTTTTCAATCAAGGTCAAGGATTGCTGATAATTTTACCACAGGTATATAATTGATATCGGAGTCTTCGCTTACCTCCGAGGATAAAATTTTCAGCATGACGAGGTAAGCGTTAGACTCCGCGAGATTGGCAGAAAAAGCAATTATTCAAGATTCCCTTAATAATAATACCAGTACCCGTGGCGCCAATAGTACCTGTAGGGATAATCGTAGTACCAGTAGCGATAAAAACGCGGTCGCCATTCCGATTTCCAACGATAGTAGGCATGTTCACTCTTTTTAGCCGCGCTTGCCTGTTTTAGTAATGTGCGGGACTCTTTATCCCCTCGCCCCGCCGCGATGGTCAGCCACTTTTCCGCCTCCTGAGGATCTGAGCCCATTTCCTCAAGTCCCGTCAGGTAGAGCCGCCCCAACGCTTTTTGGGCGCTGAGATCACCATGCTCTGCAGCCTGGCGCATCCACTGCAGGGCCTGATAGCTGTCCTGACGCACACCGTCCCCGCGAAAATAACGTAGCCCCAAATCATAGGCAGCCTTGGGATCTTTGCGGGCGATCTCTTCCAGCGCGGACACCCGCGCTTCATCCTCAGCGGGCATCGTATCTCGTGAATCAAAGCTACTGTAACTGGTCGGCACCTCATGAAATCCAGTTTCGTCATGGATGATCATGGTATCTTTGGGTGTGGACTGTACACATCCCACCAGGGCACAGCAACACAGCAGGGTCAAAGAACACTTGTATGTGATATTCATAGGTTAACTCAAGGCATCCTGAAATAATCTAGTGTCCATCCAGAAACGGTCTTTTCGGAGTCTGCGCTTACCTGCTCAATTTCGGCGTTATGCTTAAAATTTAATCCTCGGAATATTAATTATATGCCTGCGGTAAAATTTTGCGCACGCCTCGGAATCGGGGCTTACCTGAACTTGAACAAAAATCCTCATTTCTTGACGGACACAATCGAACTGCTTTACCTTTCGATTTGGTTCTGTTGCTAAAAAAAAGACGGCTTGAATGATTATCGTCTTCAAGCCGTCCTGTTCGTCAAGTTACTGATACGAGGCGAGGGAGAGAGTAAAAATTCTGTTGCCTTTCCCTACTCGTCCGTAGAGGGGATCAGTTCACTTTCAGGACTCCACCACGGCCCAATCCACCACGAACATTTTGCGCTTTGTAATTACGCAGGGAGCGAACCATACCATTGTAGGCATCAAGAAAGGCTGCGACAGTCGCTTTTCCTTCAGGGGTCTGGGTCATACCACTCAGTCTCCCCCCAACCCCACTGCCAAAAGCGTTCAATGCTGCACCATAATTAGTGGCGGTTGAGCTGCCTTCAGAGGCTGAGATCTGCACAGCAGAGCGAATATCAAACAGGGAGAGGGTCACAACAGAACTCTTCATATTCATATTGCCGGCCAAACCACCAATGGTACTGTTGAACAGACCACCTATAGATCCGGCAACATTTCCCAGGGAAGAGTTGTTTATAACGATCTGTGGTTCCATGTAATAGTCGGCAGCAACCCGTTGCCCTTTATGTTGTTTGGAGCCGGCACGATACTCTCCAGAATTTCGCTGAATGTCAGTGATGCGTTTCAGACGGCTATCGGTACGACTGTTGCTGATGGAGGTTATGACAAAGCAATTTGACTGCTGAACGGCAAGGCGCAACAAAGGCTCGATGGAGGTAATATTGGTTGCGCGGCCAAAGTCATGATACCAGCTGGAAGCCCGGCCATCATCAACGGCCAAGGTTCCCAAAGTCTCATTGCAATGCTCCAGGTTACCGGCGCCAACACTGGTGCCACCACCGGCAGAGCCTTGGATCATTGTGCCCCCACCACCTGCAGTTACACACCCTGACAGGGCAAGCCCACAGGACAAGACAACAACAGGAAATATTCGAGTCAGCCATTTCTTTTGCATGCAGATGCCTCCAGAATTTTGTTACTTTCTTAACAATATGTTTCATCAGATCAAAATATTAAAGTTGCAACAAAATATCTGGATCAGCAGACTTTGTCTAGCCCGATTACTCTTTTCTCTTCTGACTTTTCTTCCTGTCTGCAGTCAAATTCCCGCAACCCCTTGCGCTCACAGGATTCCCCAGTAAAGGAAAAAGCATGTCTGACTCCACTGAACAGCCCAGAAAAAGAGCAGCCACATTCAGCCCAGATCCATTACAGGAATATCAAAAGAGACTTTTGCTCAATCTTCTGCCGCCTTTTTCAAAAGCGCAGCTTCGATCTGTTGCATGACCTCCCCGTTACAGGGATAGTGCTGCATGGCCATTCGCAAGCCTCGTAAATTCTCACTCAGGGTGCTGAGAGAGGTACGTACACCGCCCTTCCTCACACCAAACTGGCCCAACAGAGAGTTGACGAACTTCAGACTCTCTGCATTGGCAGGATCCTTAACGCGGTCAAAGATATACCGGTGTCGCCTTGCTATGGTATAATAGGTGGTTTCTGAATGGGGAATTCGGGAAAGCTCTACGCCATAGCCGTTGACCAGTACCTCATCCCATTCTTTGATTCGTTCTATCTGGATGGGATTTTCCCCCAGACACTGGGGAGCGAGACTGGCAAGGGAAAGGACATAAAATCCAGCCAGACTGGTGGCCATAGAGGCGGTTTCCATTTTTCGCTGCATATAGTTCTTCAACTGTTTTCCCTGCACCTGCCCACCACTGAACATGGCCATCAACTCATAGATGCCGCTGTCGTTCATGGGTTGCATCATTCTGGCGATTGGCAGAGCAAAGCTTCGATCCTCTTCCCTGATGGTTTTCCAGTCATTACGATATAAGGCATTAAGATAGACAGCACCAGGATGCTCAGCTTTAAATGGTCCATCCCCGACCCGTGCCGCAAAGGCCTGTTGTTTGAGGATCGCTTTCCGTTTGGCCTGAACACGTCCAAGCTGCTGCAAGGCGCGAGAACGCGACCGTTCTTCCGGGAGAATCAAATTCGTTCCCCATTGATCCACCGCTGCCATGCTTTCAAGCTCTGCCACCTCTTTTTGCATCTTTGGCAGCAGCAGGGTTAGCATCCGCTCCCGTTGTTCCCAAAACCGCTGGAGCAGCTGCTGGACTCCATCTGTTTCAGCAAACGGGGAAAAGAGATCGCTGTTTTTCAGATACCACTGTTTCCCCGCCTGCAAGGCCCTGCGGGGGGTACTCAGGTTGTTGGCCGAAGCTGGGAAGCTGTCATTGAGATATCTGCCAAGGGGGGCGTTTGCCGCCTGATGAAAATGGCGGGTCAGATGGTCGGCATCAGCCGGTGTGAGTTTTTTCCAGCCAGCCTCCTTTTTCACCCGAGCCAGTTTTCGCAAGCCCTCAAGCGTGCCGGACCCTGCTGCCAGAATATCGATTTTTGCAGTCAGTTCGTCTCTCGCCACCTGACTAGCCACCCGAGTGAGAGTATTTTTTGCCTTCTGAGTCTCACGGGGCCACAATGCTCGCATGGGGGCTTGTCCTTGGGCGGCTAAGGCCTCAACTCCAGCCAGGCGGCCTCCAACGACAACGCTTTCCAAGGTCTCCTGCAGCCACTGATCTACAAGATCAAGAGCTTCTCCTCCAATGGCCGCGCTGATGAAATTGAGCCCATGCCCCTGAGCAGCGAATCCCTTGGCAACACTTGTGATGTTTGCCCCCCGAGAAAAATCGGTGTTTAAGCGGGTACAGTCCCGCTGCAGCGCCATCCCTAAAGCGTTGCGTTGCCCTGCATCCATGGAAAACAAATCCGCAGCAAAGTACAAACGAAACACAGAAGGACGAAACAGGTTGATCAGCTGAGTCAGTCCTTTGAAACTGCCTGCGGATGCTCCGTTTTTCTCTAACTCAGAGGCCCAGTTCAAAACGATCTCCGGACAGTTGCTCCCAGCGGTTCTTGCAGCTGATCGGGCCTGTACTTGCCGAGTCTGCAGCCTAATCTGCTGTTGCTTCAAGGCCTGCACCTGCTGGGAGAGCGCTTGCAGCCTGGACCGGTCTTTTGCCTGTGAGGCGGTCAGGATCTCATCTTGTAGGCTTAAAAGCTGTCGCTCCACACGTGCCAACTCCGGGTTTTCTCGTGCTCTCTGCTCCAACCGCAGCGCCTCCACCTGTCGCCTCTGCCGGAGCTGCAATACATGCTGCTGCTCGCGTGTGGCACGAAGCTCCTGTTGCAAAGCCTGAATCTCCTCGCGTATCTGGCCAACAGCCGCCGTATCCCCAGCCCTCGTGGCAGCTCGCAACCTGTTGTTCAGTACCTGGTAGGCGAGCGCCTTTTCCTGGAGAGCCTGCACCGATGCCTGCATGGCATCCTGAGCTTTCCAGTACTTGGCCGTATCATCCTGCGAGGTTGCAAAGGGAGCAAGTTCAGGGGGGAGAGACTCTCCCCGTACCAGATAAAAAGGAAGCATATTGGTGCCAGCGCGTCCTTCATAGATCAAAGCCATTTTGTCTCGTTCCCCAACCAGTACTGCTGTCACCGCAAACTTGCCTCGGCGAGGCTGGTTGTACTCAAACCTCAAGAGATTGATTGCCGGATATATCCTCCCCTGAACAGCTACCGTCTGTGGAACAGTCCTCCTCCTGCCCTGCAACTGGGCCGGTTCAAAGCTCAAGGTGCCTTGCAGGGGATAACTGATCCCTCCAGCCCCCTCTACCGGGGAAATGGAATCAATGGTGAACGTTACCCGATTAAACTGCTTCCCTTCTTGCTGCAGTCCAGTCCAAATTTTTTCAAAAGCAGGGGGATGTAGTGCAGCAAAAAGGACTTGAGGATCAACGAGTAAGCACCAGAAAACAAGAAAAACAACGAGGGAAGACCGTTCTCTTTTGTGAAATGGAGGGTTCATTAGAAGGTAATTCCTACCAGAATCGTCATGTGAATATTTTTATTTTATTGAGAACACTCTTTACGAACTCTTTTTGCTCGCTCAAGGTCTCCACTTGTCTTACATCCCCCGAGGAAGAGAGCTGGCAGCAGTTTCCGTGCAAGCGCCATCCGCTTTCAATCCGTCCCGTTTCTCTTTGTCCGTTTCGATTTTGCCAGAAAGACGAAAGGGATCGCCAGCGGACCAAATAAAACTGCCATAACAAGCCAATATCGTTGACTTAAGCCACCCTGCTTGGCAACATAATAACAAACGGCTACACTGATAACGGTTAGAGCTATGAGTAAATATGCAGTCATATAGCCTCTCCAGAGATAATTTTGTGATCCATTTGAACAATACAAATAACATTGTGTTTTTCTCAATGTTACAAAAGGATCGTCGCATGGAATATTTTTATAATTCTCAATATCTCCCCAGCAACGTCGATTCTCAGGGAGAAGTAAAAATTACACAATCCCTTTTCAAGCAACAATCTTATTTTTATGTTCCTTCTTCATTCCCTTGTTTACACTTCTTGTTTTCATCGCAGTTATCTCTCTCTATCAGGAAGCACGATAAGAATACATCCACCGATACATGTTGCACTGCAAGCATTCTCAACGTTTGGGAATCTTGAATAATTGCTTTTTCTGCCAATCTCCCGGAGTCTGCGCTTACCTCGTTATGCAAAAAAATTTATCCTCGGAGGTAAGCGAAGACTCCGATATCATGTATATGCCTGCGGTAAAATTTTTCACATGCCTTGACCTTGATTGAAAAATCTAATTATTCAAGACACCCGTTTCTCAATGGCAAACGATCGATTTCTGAAAACCAGCATGAATTTCTGGTGCAATGGGGCACAGGCTCTTTCGATTTTGCTCATCAGGAGCCTGATCAGGCAATAGAGACAGATATCCCCCTTTAGCTTTTTCAATATTTTTACGGCAGCAAAACGCACATTCTCCAAGCGAGGGAAACAAAACCTTCTCGGCGTTTGAAACGCTCTCGATGGATAAAGAAAATACAATGGTTACCTCCAGACAGCACAGCTCTTTCCAAAAGCCCCAGGGCTCTTTGCGGCAGATCCTTCACAACCAATTCCCGGAAATCCCCCAGGCCCGCTTGCCAGGTGGTTTTGACAGGGTGGGTGACATTGGTGTGGTAGGTATCACCCCGGAAGCGGAACCATTTGAGAGTGAGATCGGAGCGTATATCCTAAAGCAAAATGCAAATATGCGAGTCGTAGCCAAACGCGCCGGTGAATACGAGGGAGAGTTTCGCATCCGGCCGCTGGAGGTTATCGCCGGCGAGCAACGCTTAACAACGGTCCACCGGGAAAATGAGGTTGTCCTTCATCTGGACCTGGCCCAGGTTTATTATTCAGTGCGCTCAAGCCATGAGCGCAGGCGTCTTGCAGCCCTGGTTCTACCAGGTGAGCGAATCTGTGTGCTTTGCTCAGGCGTTGGGCCTTTCCCCCTAGTGATCAGCCGCCACAGTGAGGCTTCCGAGGTCATCGGCATTGAAAAGAATCCTGTGGCCCATGGCTATGCGCTCAAAAACCTGCGGGCCAATCGCAGACTCCGAAATGTCCGATTCTACGAAGGAGATGTGCTCGAAGTGTTACCCCAGCTTGAGCCTGGATTTGATCGTATCCTGATCGTGCTCCCCTACGGGGGAGAGCGCCTGCTACCTGCGGCTCTTCAAGCTCTTCGTCCCGGCGGGAGTCTCCACTTTTACGATATGCAAGCCAAAGGATGCCATACAGCGACACTGGCCAAGGTAAAGGCAGCGTCCCTCGCTTTGGGACGAGATATTCTAGTCCAGCAGGTGGTGCGCTGCGGGAATTGCGGACCAAGCGTGCAGCGAGTATGTCTGGATGGGGTTTGCTAAGAATTCGGTCCTGTGAAGCATGGGGCCAAGCACTGATAACGCCCCAGCAAAAGCAGGCCAGGCATGGTCAGCCCCCTACAGCTCTCAATTTAAAGAGTGGACAGTAAAGCAGACTACCACTTTGTGCCGCCATCTTCCTCCGAACCAATCCGCATTAAATTGCCATCCCCACACTCCTGTGCTATGTTCACGGCTTACTTTGGCGCAAAGAAGGCGTCCTTTCCCAATTCTACCTATCCAACTGGAGTTTCTTCGATGGACACCACCGGTTATGTAAAAAAACAGACACTCTACCTCGCCATGCTCGGCGCACTCATTGTAGGCTTTGTCGGCGGCGTTGCCTATTCAGTCTACTTTACCCCAGCCGCAAGTACCGCCCAGCTCAGTCAGCAGCAACAACAGCAGCAGATGGCCGAGCTCATCACTCAGCTTGAACAGGCCAGCAAAGATCACCCCGAAGAGGTCGCCACCTGGGTGCAACTGGGCCACGCCTACTTTGATTCCGGCCAGGCTGGCAAGGCCATTGCAGCCTACAACAAGGCGCTTGAGCTCCAGCCCGGCGATCTTAACGTTATGACGGATCTAGGCGTGATGTATCACCAAAACAAACAGCATAAAAAGGCGATCGAACTCTTTGACCAGGTGCTGGCTCTTGACCCCAAGCACGAACAGTCCCGCTTTAATAAAGGTGTTGTCCTGCTCACAGGCCTTAACGATCGCAAAGCAGCCCTGACCGAATGGAAAACCCTGGTCAAATATCATCCCATGGCCGCCGCCCCTTCGGGCAAGATGGTCGGTGATCTCATCGATCAACTCGAGGCCAGCCAAGACAAACAATAGTTTTTTCTTCTCTGGTGGAGCGTCTCCTGATGCTCTACCAGAGAAGCTGCCCGACCTTCTGGTATCTTGTCCCCTCCCCCTTCTCACATCCTTCTCCCAAGGTGCCTGGTTTCCAGCTTGACAGCCCCCAGCCCTCCCACTATATTCTTTACTCTTTTGTAAGGCCTGAATCCGTGACGGCGGGTGGTCACCGATTCAGACAAGAAGCTGTCTGCACGGCAGGAGGAGCCGGTAGTGCACCGACCCCGGGGGGATACAAGGTTGGTATGCGGACACCATTACAGAGAGCACATGTGGGGAGTACCATGGTATATCTCTCTATCTCGCCGCACACGTCACATCCCAAACACTCTTTAATATTGAAAAAAGGAAGACTATGAGTAAATTGATTGGGACACAGGCCATCATCAAATGTCTGCAAGAAGAGGGCGTGGATCTCGTTTTCGGGTATCCCGGTGGTGCTGTTATTGAACTCTACGACGAGCTGTGCAAAAGCTCCATACGCCACATTCTGGTGCGGCACGAACAGGGAGCCGTACATGCAGCCGATGGCTATTCCCGTGTCAGCGGCAAGACCGGTGTGGCCATACTCACCTCCGGCCCCGGTGCGACCAACGGTGTCACCGCCATAGCCACCGCCTACTGCGACTCTATTCCTCTGGTTGTCCTCACCGGTCAAGTCCCCCGTGCCCTGATCGGCAACGACGCCTTTCAGGAGGTGGACATAGTGGGCATCACCCGCCCCTGCACCAAACACAACTACCTTGTCAACGATCCCAAGGAGTTGGTTAATACCCTGCGTGAGGCCTTTTATATCGCCTCCTCCGGTCGCCCCGGCCCGGTACTGGTCGACCTGCCCAAAGACGTCATGGCCTCGCTGGTGCCCTACCCGGACAAAAAACCGGTAAGCATGCGCACCTACCAGCCCACGGTTAAACCGCATGCCCGCCAGATTGAAAAAACCTGTAAGGAGCTGGTCAAGGCCAAGCGCCCGGTCCTCTATGTGGGGGGTGGTGTGATCCTCTCCGAAGGCAGTGAGGAGCTGACCAAACTTGCCCGTCGTCTCAACATTCCAGTAACCATGACCCTGATGGGGTTGGGCGGCTTTCCCGGTACAGATCCACTCTCTCTGGGTATGCTCGGCATGCACGGCAGCTATGCCGCCAACATGTCGGTTGCTAAAAGTGATCTGCTGATTGCTGTGGGCTCACGCTTTGACGACCGCGTCACCGGACGCCTCGACGCCTTTGCCCCGCACGCAAAAATCATCCATGTGGATATTGACCCCACTTCGATCTCGAAAAATGTCAAGGTCGATATTCCCATTGTGGCGGACTGTAAAGAGGCCTTAAGCGCCATTAACTGCTGCCTGGACAAGGCCACCGACTTCAAGGAAGAAGACGTCCATGCCATGCATCAGCCCTGGGTCGAAGAGGTCCAGGAATGGGATCGGAAGCATCCGCTGTTCTATTCGGAAGAGGCCGACATTATCAAGCCGCAGTATGTCATTGAGATGCTCAACAAGCTCACCGGCGGTGAGGCAATCATCACGACCGAGGTTGGCCAGAACCAGATGTGGACGGCACAGTTTTACAAGTTCAACCACCCACGCCGTTTGCTGACCAGCGGTGGCCTGGGCACCATGGGCTATGGCCTGCCCGCCGCCATCGGTGCTCAGATGGCCTACCCCGATGCCACGGTTATCGATGTGGCGGGTGACGGATCGATCCAGATGAACATTCAGGAGCTGGCCACGGCCAAAGAGTGCGGGGCCAAGGTCAAGATTGCCATCCTCAACAACAATTACCTGGGAATGGTGCGCCAGTGGCAGGAGCTGTTCTACAACCGCCACTACGCCTCCACCGTGATGGAGGTCACCCCGGATTTCGTTGCCCTGGCCGCGGCCTACGGTGCGGTAGGCCTGCGCGCCAAGACCAAGAGCGAGGTCGAGCCCGTGATCAAAGAGGCCCTGGCCACCGACAACACCGTGATCATGGACTTTGCCATCAGCCGGGAAGAGGGTGTTTTCCCCATGGTTCCGGCGGGTAAGGCTACTACGGAGATGCTCTTAGTCTAATGGGAATCTTGAATAATTGCTTTTTCTGCCAATCCCGGCGTCATGCTTAAAATTTTATCCTCGGAATATCAGACATATGCCTGCGGTAAAATTTTGCGCAATCCTTGGCCTTGATTGAAAAATCTAATTATTCAAGACACCCTAATAGCGATGAGCAATCAACTCACATCGCCCCCAGCAACCATATCGAGACGAGATAAATATCCCACAGGATACTGACCATGAAACATACCCTGACTGTTTTACTGCGTAACCGCCCCGGTGCCCTTTCCCGCGTGACCGGGCTCTTTAGCGGACGCTGTTTTAATATTGAAAGCCTCTGCGTGGCCGAGACCTATAACCCCGAGGTCTCTTGCCTGACCGTTGTCACCCGTGGCGAGGAATCTATCATCGAGCAGATCATCAAACAGCTGCACAAGCTCATTGACGTTATCACCGTCACCGATGTCTCCGAGGGCGAGTTTGTCGAACGGGAGATGGCACTGATTCGGGTCAAGGCCGAATCCCATACCCGTGCCGAGGTGCTGCGGGTCATTGATATTTTCCGTGGAAAGGTGGTCGATGTCAGCCCCACTTCCTATGCCGTCGAGATCACCGGTCCCGAATCCAAGATCAAGGCGGTTATCGATATTCTCCGCCCCCTGGGCATCAAGGAGATTGTCCGCACCGGCAAGATCGCCATGGCCAGAGCACCGAAAAAATAACATCCCCCCATAACAGCGGGTGGTCACAACTGAAGGGCATCTTGAATAATTGCTTTTTCTGCCAATCCCGGCGTCATGCTTAAAATTTTATCCTCGGGATATTACTTATATGCCTGCGGTAAAATTTTGCGCAATCCTTGGCCTTGATTGAAAAATCTAATTATTCAAGACACCCTAAGCGCTCACTGGTCCGGGAATGAGCCCCAGCTTCTGGAGCCTGGATTTCTCTCAAGAAATTCAGGCTCCCTGGCAGAGAGGGGAAGATGATGTGCAAGATCTCCTTGCCGAACCTGTTTATTTTTCGTACTCTGATTCCTATTCATTATCCTCCAGGCGCACCTTCGACCGGCTATTCTGGTCATTTTTCCTTTACTCATTCCTCCTGAGCCGTTCACTCGGTCTATGCATTGACTTATGGAACCCGCACAGCAATCAACCAATCGGATGTACATTGTGCCCTGCATGCTGACTATCTGCAGCCTGTTCAGTGGTTTTTACTCCATTGTCTCTTCCTTTAACGGTCATTTTTTCGCCGCTGCCATTGCTATCTTGGTGGCAGGGGTCTTTGATATGCTCGATGGCCGTGTTGCCCGCATGACCGGCTCCACCTCCACCTTCGGCATGGAGCTTGACTCACTCTGCGACATGGTCGCCTTTGGTGTTGCTCCCGGTCTGCTTGCCTTCCTCTGGGCCCTGACCCCCTATGGTCGTTATGGATGGCTGGCCGCCTTTCTCTATGTGGCAGCCACGGCCCTGCGTCTGGCACGGTTTAACGCCCAGGCCATTGATAATCGGGACTCTAAAACCAGCGCAACCAGCAGCGACTTCACCGGACTCCCCTGCCCTGCGGCCGCAGGCATGATTGCCACCTCGGTGATGTTCAGCACCTATGTTTTTAAAACCACCGATACCGTACAGAACATCACCCTTTTACTGCTGGTCTACCTGCTTTCTTACCTCATGGTCTCCAGCCATCGTTACTTAAGCTTCAAGCACGTTGAGATTGCGCGCGAAAAACGATTTCATGTATTTATCGGCCTGATCCTACTCTTAATCCTTCTGGCGAGCGAACCGCCCATTACTCTTTTTGCAGCCTCTCTGATCTATATTTCTTCAGGCCTGGTTCTGGCGCTGCGAGAACGCTCCCGGCGAAACAAACGCAAACAGGTCAAACAGGAAAAACTGCCCTGATTGCTTACTCTCCCTCTCATCTTTGGTAAACTGCGGTGCGTATTACCGGTGGCAGTGCCCGAGGGCGCAAACTTACCCCCCCTAAATCAAGCCAGATTCGTCCCACCTGCGACCGGGTTCGCGAAGCGCTGTTCAATATTCTCGGGCCACGCATAGCGGGAGCCAGGGTACTGGATTGCTTCGCGGGCACCGGAGCGCTTGGCATTGAAGCCCTGAGCCGAGGCGCGGACTTCGCTCTCTTTGTCGATCAAAGCCTTGAGGCGGGGCGGCTGATTGAGTCCAACCTCCGTTCCACCATTCAATCGCCTCAGGCCTCTTTTGAACGGCTCAACCTCGCCACAACGCCTACGCTGCGGCCACTGACACACCACCTGCCTTCAGGGCATGGGTTTGATCTGATTATGATGGACCCCCCTTATCGTAAACGCCTGGCCCTGAGAGTACTGGAGCTGATTGAGAGAGATGAGCTGCTTGCTCCGGATGGGCTGGTGGTGGTGGAAGAACAGGTCCAGGAGGAACTCCCGCAGGCTGTCGGCAGCCTGGAACTTGCCGATCACCGCAGTTATGGGGAATCCGGGATCTGGCTGTACACCTTTTCGTAATTTTCAATCTCAAATACCGCAAACTTTCTATGAACGAACAAACAGGTTCCAGCGCGGCAACAACGCCTGAAGGTAAGCACAGAATCGCCATTTATCCCGGCACGTTCGACCCGATAACCTTTGGCCATATGGATATCATCAAGCGTGGCCTGGAACTCTTTGATAAAATAATCGTTGCCGTGGCTGTCAACGCTCAAAAAACGCCCCTCTTTGACCTGGAAAAGCGTTGTGCAATGATTCGTGAATGTTTCAAAGGGCAGGAAGACCGGGTGGAAGTCGGCTCCACCGAAGGGCTCATCGTAGAATATGCCCTGCAAAAGGGGGCCGGGACGATTATCCGTGGGCTTCGGGCTATTTCCGACTTTGACTATGAGTTCCAGCTTGCTCTGATGAACCGCCGACTGGAACGAAGCGTGGAAACGGTCTTTCTCATGACCGGTTTCCGTTGGATTTATATCAGTTCAACCGGCATCAAAAATGCTGCGCGCTGCCAGGGGAATATTAGTGGCCTGGTGCCTAAACACGTTGAGAAAGCACTGAAGGCAAAATTCATCCATGGTTGCCAATAACCCCCGCAAAGATTCCCGTGTGTCCCAAGGGCGCCGCACCATCCTGACCCGTGGGGTACAGTGGCTGGGGGCGCTTCTGGCAGCCACCATTCTCTACCCGCTGCTGCGTTTTACCGGGCACAAGATCCCTTCAAAGCCGCGACTGATAGAAATTGCGGCTCCTCTGCCGCTGAGTGGAGTGCATATTCATCACGACTTCCTGCTCTTTGCAGGTGAGGGAGAGGAGCAACCGCCCCACGCGGTTTCCCGTATCTGCACCCACCTGGGCTGCCGGGTCAATTACCAGGAAGACAAGAAACTCATTGAATGCCCCTGCCACCAGAGCCGGTTTACGCCACTCGGGGTGCGTATCAGCGGCCCGGCGGAAAAAAACCTGCCCAGCTATGAGGTCAGTCTGAAAAAGGATGCCGAGGGGCGAATTACCACCTACGTGGTGCACCTCTAATGGCCAGGAACACGCTTTTGCCGCCCCTTCATCCCCTCAATTGGGTACGTGGCTACACCTGGGGAGGGGCCTCGCTGATCAGCCTCTTTCTCTCCATTCTCTCCGGAATAGTAATCGGACTCCAGTACGACCCGTCGGATCCCTGGTACTCCACCTCGACCATCGAACTGGTGGCCCCCTATGGTTCCTTCTGGCGCGCCCTGCATTACTACTCCAGCCAGGCATTTTTTCTGTTCCTGATCGCCCATCTAACCGTGGTGCTGTGGAAGAACGAGGCCAACTACAGCCGCAGCGCCTGGATTCGGCTCTGTTCCACCCTGCCCAGCGGGTTACTGCTGCTCTTTACCGGCTATGTACTGCGGGGGGATGCCACCGGCGAGGCTGCGGGCGCCATTGCAGAGCACATCTGTCTCTCGGTGCCGCTTATTGGCAACCAGCTCAATGAACTCTTTTTCGATCTGGCCGACAGTGGCCTGCGGAAAGTCTATATCCATCATGTGATTGGGCTGGTTATCCTGGGAGGGGTGGCGGCCTGGCCGCACCTGCGCCGCTACACAGCCCGTTGGCGCAATCACCTGCTCCTGATACTGGCGACAATAGCGATTTCAGTCCTGGTACCAGCCCCCATGGAACCTGCCCGCTTTGGCCTACTCTTTATTGCCGGCCCCTGGTTTTTTCTGGGCTTGCAGGAGTTGCTGCGCTACTGGCCCCCCTTTCTCGCCGGAGTGGTGATACCGCTTGTGCCCGTGATCCTGTTGCTCTGGCTTCCCCAGGCCTCCCGGCTGCGAAAAAGGGTTTACCTGGCAATTTGCCTGTGGCTGGTACTGTACGCAGTCTTGACCGCTCTTTGTATCCAGCGTATTTGACGAACTTGAATCCACTTTGCCTCAGTCCACCCGCAGCAGATGCAAGCGCTCGGGTGCCAGAAACCGGTCCAGCAGCACCCCGCCATCAAGTTGCCCGCAGAAAGAGCCCGCCGCACCTGCGACCTGGTCGTATATTTGCTCTAGTCGCTCACCGTAGCGTTCAAGCGTATACTGGCGCTGTAATATCTCCTGATTTTTATTGAGCGCAGCAGCCATCGTGGCTGAGTCCGGTAAGTCTGCAGGGCTCACAAGCGCAGCCTGTGCCTGGTGCCCGACCACCTGGCTCAGCACATCCTCCTGCATGGGCTCATCCAGCCTACCAAAATCAATGCGTCCGTCCTTGATCCAGGCCTGGAGACAACGCTCAAGGTCATCCTTTCCTGGTTGCCGCCCATAGGCGGCCAGGTTTCTGCACAGCCCACTTGCGGCCGCCTTTCGCACCCGCTCCTCGCCGAGCCAATCCAGTGGAACCGTCAACTGATCATAACAGCCGGGTAGTTCAAGCGCATCAATGGCAAACTGGCGAGTTATCTCAACAAGGTTTCGGCCACAGACCGGGGTTGTCTGGGTCCAGGGCTCCAAAAAAGCCATCCCAAATCCCTCGGCCACACTGGTGGTCATGGCCATATCCGCAAGGCGTAACAGATCGATAAAGCCATAGCCGTTGGGGCCGACCAGTTCGAAATGCACGGGCAAACCGAGCTCGGCTGCAATCTGCTTCCAACGCTGATAGCGAGGCTGCTCAAGCGGGTTTTCCGGTGCTGAGGTGGTCGCAAACCAGGTTGTCTCACCAACCAGTGCAGACCAGAGTAAAAACTCGCCCAGATTCTTCCGGCGAATTGCTCTGGTGGGATACAGCCAAAGGGGCAGTTTACCCGGCAGGGGGGCTTCCGCAAGACTCGGTTTCCCCAGATCCACAGGATTGGGCAACAGATGGAGCTGCGGCTCATCAAGGCCGGCCTCCTGCAGATAACAGTGATCACGGGTATTGAGGACCGCATAATGCACATGGTCCCCCTGTGGATAAAGTTGCGAGGCAAGGAGATCACACTGCCCACCTGCCATTTGCTGCAACATGGCCCTATAGTTGGCCGGGCGCCCATCCTCTGCAAAATCGTGGATATGAAAAAGAAAATGTTCCCCCTCGCTGGCCATCTGCCGTAGAGCAAGCGGAAGCAGCAAACTTTTTCCCAACGAATGATTGTGCACATGCCAGAGATCCGGCGCGCCCCCCAACGCCTCTGTTGCAGCGCTGCGCATCTGCTCCGTCAGCGCTTGAACACTGAGTTTTGGCCGATCGAGTTCATATTGCAGCCCGGGAACCACGCGATATGTTCCGCTGATATTGAAACCTGGCTCTTTCCCGGTGAGGACCATGCACTGAATACCACGGGCACGCAGGGCTTTGAGTACATGACAGATAATGCGGGTCACACCGCCGCTCTGCAAATGATAGTGAACCAGGGCCACCCGCATGCTTAATTCTCCACCAGTTGTCTTTGCGGCGTTGCTTGTTCCCCGCGGCGTTGCCGATATTGGCTCAGCTCGATCATGGGGGGCCGCTCATTTTCAGGTAAAAAAAGCTCGTGCTTTACATGGCTACCGTTTTGATACGCATACTGAACCAGGGGAGCAAGCTGCTCTGGCTGCCACTCCAAAGTCCCCTCTTGCTTCAGCCGTCGATATAACACCTGCAAAATGCCATAGGCTGCCTGTCCCAGTTGCCCATTGGAGCGCAGCCTGTGGCACCGACTTCCCAGATCAGTCTGCGCAAAGAGAGAAAGGCCATGGTGTGTGGACAGGTCAAGCAGATGCGCCAGCTCCACTCCGTAGCCCACCGGAAAGGTGAGCTGCTCAAGCAGGCTGCGCCGGGCAGCATATTCACCCCCCAGTGGTTGAATAAAAGTCGAGAGATGAGGATAATGCAGGGCCAAGAGAGGCCGTACCAGAATTTCCGTCAGTCGGCCCCCCTGCTCGCAGGACTGCGTCTCTTGCTGCGCAGCTATACCTTGGGGACGCGTGTAAAAACCTTTGACATAGCCAATGCGCTGATCTCCGAGCAGCGGCCCCAGCAATCCGGTAACAAATCCAGGGTGTAGGTTGCTCAGGTCCCCATCAACAAAGACAAACAGGTCACCTTGCAGCTGATACAGGGCTTTCCACAGATTTTCTCCCTTGCCGACCTGAGGGCCAAGTTCCGGAAGAATGGCAGATGCCAAATAGACATCCGCCCCAGCCGCAGTGGCCAACGTTTGCGTCTGATCGGTCGAGCCTGAGTCAATCACCGCGATCTCATCGACAAGTCCAATTTTATCCCGCAGGTCAATAAGTCGCGTCACCACCTGTCCAATGGTTTTGGCCTCATTGAGCGTGGGAATGCAGAGGGAGATACAAAGCCCCTGTTGCCGCTTTTGCTCCACAAGCGTTGCCACTTGGGCAAACTGTTGATAGTGGAACAGTGGTGGCTGACGCTGTTTGCTGATAGAGCCCATGGACCTCCCTGGCGAGCACACAATAAACGGCAGGAACTTATCTCGATTTTTAAGTCATTTCGATTATATGAGCGACTTGCCCCGAAAGTCAAGCAAGGCAGGATAGGAGCTCCCTGAGTATATCCAGAATACTCTGCTGTTCAGCTCTCCCCCGCTGTCAGGGATTCAGGAGTCTCATTTGCAGGGCAGATGGAACGAAATAGAGTCGCTGGTTACGCGCCTGGTTGGATGAAGAGTAGGTTAGAGGCGCCCGTGACGAATAATAGAGAGCAGCAACCAGAACCCCATAATCCCCGCCACTAGAAACCCTAAAAGACCAATCACCGGAATACTGTGCCAGCGCGGCGGAATGTCTGAGAGAATAATGAGTGAGCTCCCCACGATAAGTGCTGCAAGCACAATGGCAAAGCTGATCCGGTTGGAGACCCGGTCCAGGGTCACGCCCAACGCCTTCAATCCTCGATGCTCAAACTCGAGCCGCATTCGCCCCTTGCGCAGCTGCTGGAGAATGGTATGGAGGTCATCAGGCAACTCACGGAAAAGATTGAGATACGAAGAACCGGTGTTGCTGATCTCCTCGGCAATACGTCCCGGCCGCATCCGCTCCAGACGAATGCGGCGCATAAAGGGTTTAGCCTGACGAATCAGCTCCAACTTGGGATCAAGCATCAACCCCACACCTTCCACTGTACTCAAGGCCTTCATCATCAGATAGAGGCTCGGCTTGAAACTCAGCTTATGACGGGAGACCAGATCAAGCAGATCCTGCAGAATCTTCCCCGCCTCCAGCTCCCCCAAAGGCCGGTAGAGATAGAGATCCATCAGATTGCCCAGATCCTGCCCCAGCCCATCGCGATCAACCTCACCAAGCTGAACGGTGAGCTTCAGCACACCGGTGACCACCTTCTGTTCGTTCCCGGCCACCAGATCAAGCACCAGATCGGTAAAGTCTTCCCGATCCCTGAGTGAGAGCCTGCCCATCTGCCCAAAGTCGAGAAAGCAGATCACATTGTCTGGCAAAATAAAGATATTGCCCGGGTGCGGGTCGGCATGAAAGAAGCCATGCACAAAGATCTGCTCCATCACCAGATCGGCCCCACGTTTGGCAATCAGGGTGAGATCATACCCCTGCTCGCGTAAGGTATCCACTTGTGAGGCCTTGATCCCTTGCACATGCTCCATCACCAGAAGCCGTTCGGTGGAGAGCTCCGGATAAACCTCGGGCACATGAATATCGCTGTTCCCCTCAAACTGCTGGGAAAAACGCTGAATGTTGGCAAGCTCAATGGAAAAATCAATCTCACGGCTGAGACTGCGGGCAAACTCATGGACAATGGCCATGGGCTGGTGCCCCTGTACCTCCTCCAGATACTGCTCCATGAGTTCGGCGATATGGGCAAGAATCTCCAGGTCTACTGCGATGATGTTTTCAATCCCAGGCCGCTGGAGCTTGATGACCACGGCAGTACCGTCATCCAGGGTGGCCTGATGGACCTGACCGATGGAGGCTGCAGCCAGGGGCTCGACATCAAAGGTGGGAAAAATCTCCTCTGGCGCTCGCCCCAGTTCCTCTTCAAAAATCGCTCGAACTTCCTCTCCAGAGAAGGGGGGAATATCGTCCTGAAGCTTAGAAAGTTCGCCCAGAAAGTCGGCGGGTATCAGATCCGGACGGGTGGAAAGCAGCTGACCGAGTTTGATAAAGGTGGGACCCAGTTCTTCAAAAACCAGGCGCAGTCGTTCAGGACTGGAAAGCCGCGAGAGTTGCTCACGCGGCTTTCTGTTAATCATCTTCAGGCCGGATTCGAGGTACTGATCGATATGCAGCCGCTCGACCACATCGCTGAACCCGTATTTAAATAGCACCCGTAAAATGCGGTGATAACGATTCAGATGTCGGTAGGTGCGACCGATGGCACCAAGTTTACGAATACTGAACATGGACGGGTTACTGTCCAGCCCCTTTGTTCATGGCTACCTGAAGTTCATCTATTTTGCGTTGCAGCTCTGCCACCTCGTCTTTGGTCACCAGGTTGAGCTGATTGATTCGGTCCTCAACCTGCTTGTTGATCCAGAGATCAAGCTGGTCCTTGGCATTTTCCGATTTCTGCACCAACTCGTCGACAAACTGCTTGCCCTCTTCCTTGGACATCTTGCCCTTTTCAATTAGCTCAGTGCTCAGGGCCTCTACCTTTTCCTTAGTCAAAAAGGCAGCACCAATACCGGCATAGACGACATTTTTCAACATCTCTTTCATGGTTTCCTCCAGTCGTACTTCATTGAGTTGAGTCACGAGACAGACTGCAACACACAAGGGTGTCTTAAATATTTACCTGAACCAGTGCGTTTCTCATTAAACATTTTTTTGTAATGGGTAAAAAGGTATGCACGGCATACAACCTCTGCAATGCAACCGCTCTATTATCAACAAAAAAATTATAGACCGCAACCGGACTCTCTGCACCCTATTCCTTTTCTATATCGCGGTGAAAGAGATCTACCTCACAGCCAAGACCTTGCAAAACGCCCTTGAGTCGTTCAGCGGTCGCAACGGAGCGGTGCTTGCCTCCGGTACAACCAATGGCAAGGGTCAAGGCCTCGCGTCCGCCGGTTGTGTATTGGCTCACCAGAAAGGTAAGCAGAGGGGTAATGAGGGAAAAGAATTCTGTACCGGCCGGGTTGTCCAGGGCATACGCAGCCACCCGAGGATCTTTGCCGGTAAAAGCTTTGAGTTGATCATCCCAATAGGGATTCGGAAGAAAGCGGACATCCCAGACAAGATCTGCCTGGGGGTACCCGTGTTTGAAACCAAAGGAAAAAAGAGAAACCTGCACAACGATCTCCTAGGCCCTCAGGCCATTTCTGGTGCTGCAGATTGGTCGAACACTGTTGGGTGTCTTGAATAATTAGATTTTTCAATCAAGGTCAAGGCATGTTCAAAATTTTACCACAGGTATATACATGATATCGGAGTCTTCGCTTACCTCCGAGGATAAAATTTTGAGCATAACGAGGTAAGCGCAGACTCCGGGAGATTGGAAGAAAAAGCAATTATTCAAGATTCCCTGTTGTCTTGTTTTTGTACAGGGGGGCACAAACAACACATGAATCCGTGCCGAAGGGAGGAGCGAACCGCAAACATCCTTTTCAATACATCTCTGTCTGTTACAGAGGATACTATATGATTCAGCAGTCCCCCGCGCCTTCACGGATTCGGGATTCAGTCTACCCGGCCGAACAGAGCATCCTGATGGAATCGGCGCGCTCATTAATGCCGCGTTTGAGCATCTCATGATTGTATGCGGCAACCACATCCTGACGTTTAAGCATCCCCAGGACCCAGGGTTCTTCCTGGCTCTCCACCACGGGAATCTCATCAATCCCTTTGACGTCAAAAAGTTTCATTGCCTCGTAACAGTTGGTATCCGGTGTGAGCATGATCACATCACGGGTGCAGATCGCTCCCACAAGGTGACAGACACGCTCCTCTTCGGAATGAAGAATGGTTTTCACATCCTGCATGGAAACCACGCCAACCATAAGCCCCTTGGCATTGATGACCGGGAAATAAAAACTGTTACGGGCGAAACGAAAGAGCTGCAGCAGGTGATTGATGTTGGCGGTCTCGCTAATGAAATCAACATCCTCGGTGATCGCCTTCCCCACACGGATGGACTTCATGATCGCGACCTCACGCCCCTCGTGGATATCAATTCCCTCGCGGGTAAAGTCCACCGTATCCATGGAATCGTGGTAGAGCCAGGAGGAGGTTACGGTCCCGACAATGGCGGTCAGCATAACCGGGATAATGATCATGTAATTGCCGGTCATCTCAAAGAGCAAAAAGATGGCGGTCAGGGGGGCATGAGTGGTCGCGGCAAGAAAGGCGCCAATTCCCACTGTGGCATAGGCACCGGCCGATGCGGTATAGGCGGGAAAGAGGTAATGGACAATCCCTCCGTAAGCACCACCGAGCACTGCACCAATAAAGAGTGCAGGGGCAAAAACACCGCCCGCACCACCGGACCCCAAGGTAATGGAGGTGGCCAGTGATTTAAGGAATACCAGCACCATCATCTGCCAGACAATGGCATCACCGGTGAGCGAAACCTCGATGTACTCATAGCCGTTGCCCATAATCTGGGGGAAAAAGATAGCAATGGAGCCGACCAGCAGAGCACCAAAAATCGGTTTAATCTGGGGGTGAACAGGCACCTTGCGAAACAGATCGCGGATGCCGTAAAAAAAGTGGATATGCATCACCGCCGTCACCCCGACAATAACGGCCATGAGAGTGTAAAGCGGTAACTCGACAAAGGGATTGACAATGCTATAGGCAGGAATGGGGAATGCTGGGATTTCACCATAATAGGCCCGTGAAATCACTGTGGACAGGGCCGAGGAGATAACCAGGGCCGAGAAGGAGGAAATCTCATAGGTTCCCAGCAGCACAATCTCTGCGGCAAAGAACATACCGGCCAGAGGAGCGTTGAAGATACCGGCTATGCCGCCGGCACATCCCGCTGCAATATAGACCTTCATCCGCTTGCCGGATACGCGAAAGCGCTGCCCTACCTGTGAGCCGACAGCGCCGCCGATCTGGGCAATGGGGCCCTCGACGCCGGCAGAGTTACCCGATCCGATGGTCAAAGCCGTGGCAACAATCTTGATAAAAAGACTCCTGGCACGAATAACACCATTTTCAAGATTAACCTTGCGAAGAAAGTTGGTAAACCCGTAGCCATTGACTTCACCGGGAAAGGAGAGGGACAACGGAATAAGCAGAGAGGCCCCAAGCATGGGTAAAATGGGGAGCAGCAGGCGCCGCCAGCCCCCCTTGTCGATACCTAAGAGTTCATAGCCCCACCCAAGCGCAATCTCATCGACAAATTCAACAGACTCACGAAAAACAATAATAGCAACACCTGACATGACCCCGATAAAGGCGGCGATCATGATCATGCGAGCGCGGTCTCCAGGCAGGAGCACCTTGGCTTTTCTCAGCATGCCCGCACCTCAAATGTAGCGGTGGAAAACAATAAAAAGTGAACAACGTGAGGATAGGACAATGAGCTTGCCCGCAGAACAGGAACTTTTGTATTGAATGGATTTTGCAGGCACCAGAGTGCCGAGTCTGAACACATCTTCCTCTCCGAAATCGCACTAAGCACTAAGAATTGGCCCCTCTAGGGCGACTTGCATGACGGGATTGTTCACGCAAGAATGGAAAAACGCAGACACCGTGCTGCCGATAAAATATCCGTGTGCAGAACTCAACAAGGGCAGTACATACGCACCAGCCGACTGATGCAGCGCTTATTCGATCAAAAGAGCGAAGCATAACAAAATCGGGTTGTGAATAAAACCAGTTTTTCCAGAGATGCCAGGCACCACGTAGGTTTCAGCAAGAGATGCCACCGGCAAAAGATCCACGTTTAGGACTTGTCAGAGCCGACCAGAGCCCCTATATTCTGGGAATATTTAACAAACCTCTCTCATTCTTCAACGGGTACTCATCATGACATCAAAAAAGACACCCGACCCACAAAAAGTTGCCTTTCTTCGCTCATTGCCTGAAGAAATAAAAGCTTCCATCACTGGAGAAGAGGTAGAGCAGTTTATTTTTGGCGATTATATTCCCGAAACTCTCTATGAAAAGATCAAGCATTTACTGGTCGAGGATTCAAACCTCAATCCGTGATGTCGGGTGAATGCTCATGGATTCGGGTACAAAAAGCTGAAACCAGTTCGCTCCCTCTTTTTTTCTGACGCTGAAACTCAGCTGCAATATTTTTAGATGCAATATTTGCCGCTGGTTTTTGATGGTAATCGCATATTTTTTGTGGATTCCCAAAAAAATGTGCGAATCTTTAGGGTGTCTTGAATAATTAGATTTTTCAATCAAGGTCAAGGATTGTGAAAAATTTTACCGCAGGCATATAGCTGATATTCCGAGGATAAAATTTTGAGTATGACGCAGAGATTGGAAGAAAAAGCAATTATTCAATATTCCCTTTAGTCTCTTATCAAGGTAAATTGTCTGCCTTTGATGCACGGAGAGGATTGATGCGGTTAACGCCTACACCTCCCACCACGTCATTATTCCGTTCTTTTCCACCACATCGCCCCAAATTGGTATGTCCTGCCTGAAGATTGTGAACTCCTCAAAAATGTCCCCCCTTTTTGTCCCGCGGTTTAAGATTGCATAATGCGCGAAGATGGTTTACTGTGGCCGTCGCATTGACTGAATCCCAATTCATTACCAGCGCTGTCGTCGACAGCTTAGTGAAGTTTTATTCCGTAGTTGAAGCATGACCGCTCCTTAACCGGGCGGGGTTTCGTTTTAATCAGGAAGGAAACATCAGTCGTCTTTCGCGGTCTGCCTGATAGTCAACGCAGGCACCGCACCAAGCGCACTCCTTCAAGCTGCGCTTCCTTCCACAGCCCTTTGAGGTCTCCCATATCGTTATTCTACACACACCACAAAGGACCAAAGCGGGTAAGTACACTTAACAGGTTCCCAGGAACCTTTATCATAGCGTTCATCTTAACCGTTTCCGACACCAGCTGTCGGCGAACACCAACCACCGTGTAAGGAGAATGATCTTATGTCGCGAAAAATGGTCACTATTGACGGAAACCAGGCATGTACGCATGTAGCGTATGCCACTGCTGAAGTCATAACAATCTATCCCATTACCCCATCTTCTCCGATGGCTGCTGAAGCGGATGCGAAAGCTACCGCCAAGCAAGAAAATATTTGGGGTTCCATCCCGGTCATCTCCCAGATGCAGTCCGAGGCCGGTGTTGCCGGTTCCATCCATGGTTCTCTCGGCGCCGGTGCTCTGTGTACCACCTTCACCGCTTCCCAGGGTCTGTTATTGTTGACCCCGAATATGTACAAAATCGCCGGTGAGCTCCTGCCCACCGTTTTCCATGTAACCGCTCGCGCCATCGCCTGCCAGGGTCTCTCCATCTTTGGTGATCACGGTGACGTTATGGCTGTTCGTCAGACTGGTTGGGCTCTGCTGGCCTCCCAGGACGTTCAGGAAGCACAGGACATGGCCCTGATCTCCACCGCTTCCACCCTGGATTCCTCCATTCCCTTCATCCACTTCTTTGACGGTTTCCGTACCTCCCATGAGGTTATGAAAATCGAGCAGCTGACCATGGACGATATCAGCTCCATGATCGACGAGAGCAAGGTTGTTGAGCATCGTAAACGGGCACTGACCCCGGATAACCCAACCATCGGTGGTACCGCACAGAACCCTGACGTGTACTTCACCGGTCGTGAGACTGTAAACAAATACTACGATGCGGTTCCCGCCATTGTTCAGAAGAACATGGACAAATTCGCCGCAATGACCGGTCGTCAGTATCACCTGTTTGACTACCTTGGTGCACCTGATGCCACCGATGTTGTTGTCGTTATGGGTTCCGGCGCGCTGACCGTTGCCTCCACTGTTGAGCATATGATTGCAGAGGATGCAAAAGTCGGTCTGGTTATCGTTCGCCTGTTCCGTCCGTTTGATGCCGCTGCCATGGTTAACGCCCTGCCTGCAACTGTTGAGCGCATCACTGTTCTTGACCGGACCAAAGAGCCTGGCTCCAACGGCGATCCGCTGTACCTCGACGTACGCGCTGCCGTCACTGAGGCTGCTGAGGCCAACCCCACCATGATGATCCCCATGATCCTCAATGGCCGTTACGGTCTGGGCTCTGCAGAGTTCACTCCTGCCATGGTTAAAGCTGTCTATGACAACATGGCTTCTCTGGCTCCGAAGAAAAAATTCTGTGTTGGTCCCAACGACGACCTGGCCTTCACCAGCCTGAGCTACGACGCCTCCTACAACATTGAGGGTGAAGACGTCTTCCGCGCCCTGTTCTACGGTCTGGGTTCTGACGGTACCGTTGGTGCAAACAAGAACACCATCAAAATCATTGGTACCGAGACAGACAACTCAGCCCAGGGCTACTTTGTTTACGACTCTAAAAAGTCCGGTTCCATGACCGTATCGCATCTGCGTTTCGGTAAAAACCAGATCGTTGCCCCCTACCTCATCAACAAGGCTAACTTCATCGCCTGTCATAATCCTGCGTTCCTGGACACCTATGACATGCTGGCCAACCTTGAGCCCGGCGGCACCTTCCTGTTGACCACCACCTTCAGCAAGGATGAGATCTGGGAGCACATGCCTGCCCTGGTGCAAAAACAGTTGATCGAGAAGAAAGCGAAATTCTTCATCATCGATGCCGTAAAGCTCGGCTTGGCTCTTGGCCTGGGCGCGCGTATCAACATGATCATGCAGACTGCCTTCTTTGTCATCTCCAACATCATCACCAAAGACGAAGCGATCGTTGCCATTAAAAACGCCATTAAGAAAACCTATGGCAAGAAAGGTGACAAGATCGTTAACATGAACTACAGCGCTGTTGACGGTGCCGTGGACAACATCGTTGAAGTCACTGTACCGGATGCAGTGAACGGCCACGAAATGCCGCCCACCGTTTCCGACGAGGCTCCTGAGTTTGTTAAAACCGTTACCGCCAAAATGATGGAAGGTCACGGTGAGGATATCCCGGTTTCCGAATTCCCCGCAGACGGTCGTTGGCCCACCGCCACCACCCAGTGGGAGAAACGGAACATCGCGGTTCAGGTCTCCACCTGGGATGCCGAGACCTGTATCCAGTGTGGTCGTTGTTCCCTGGTTTGCCCGCATGGCTGTATCCGCATGAAAGTTGCCACACCTGAGGCTCTTGCGGCTGCCGGTGCTGATGCCTCCTTCAAAACTGCTGATGCCGTGGGTAAAGACTTCAAAGACATGAAGTTTACCATGCAGATCTCCACGCAAGACTGCTGTGGTTGTACGCTCTGTGTCACCGTCTGCCCGGCTCGCAAGAAAGACGCCGATGGCAACAAGACCGAGCAGCGTGCGCTCTCCATGGAAATGAACACCGAGGCAGTGAAAGAAGAGTCCATCAAGACCTGGAAAACCTTCCTGGCCCTGCCTGAGGTTGACGAGTCACTCATCAACGTTGGCACCATCAAAGGCAGCCAGTTCAAACGTCCGCTGTTTGAGTTCTCCGGTGCCTGTGCAGGCTGTGGTGAGACCCCGTACATCAAACTGGTTACCCAGATGATCGGTGACCGTATGCTGGCCTCCAATGCTACCGGTTGTTCCTCCATCTACTCCGGTAACCTGCCCACCACCCCGTATGCAAAACGCGCAGACGGACGCGGACCGGCATGGTCCAACTCTCTGTTCGAGGATAACGCTGAGCACGGCTTGGGTATGCGTCAGGCTGTTGACAAACTCGCCAGCCAGGCTGTCGAGCTGATGGAAGCTGCCGTTACCGACGGTCTGATCAGCAAAGAATTGGCTGATTCCATCCTCACCGCTTCCCAGAAAGATCAGGGAGAGATCGAGGCCCAGCGCGCCCGCGTTGCGGAGGTCAAAGCTGCTCTTGAGGGTAACACCGCACCGATCGCCACACGCCTCTACTATTGTGTCGACTACCTGGTGAAAAAATCCGTATGGATCATCGGTGGTGACGGTTGGGCCTATGACATCGGATACGGTGGTGTTGACCACGTTCTTGCCAGCGGCAAAAACGTTAACATCCTGGTTCTGGATACCGAGGTATACTCCAATACCGGTGGTCAGATGTCCAAATCTACCCCGCGTGCCGCTGTTGCCCAGTTCGCAGCCGGTGGTAAGAATGCACCCAAGAAAAACATGGGTCTGATCTTCTCCACCTTCGGTACTGTCTACGTAGCCCGTATTTCTATCGGTGCCAACCCGCAGCAGGCAATCAAGGCTATTCAGGAAGCCGAGGCTTATGACGGACCTTCCCTGATCATCGCTTACGCACACTGCATCAACCATGGTATCAACATGGCCATGGGTCTTGAGCAGCAGAAGAAAGCGGTTGAGTGTGGTCACTGGTCACTGTTCCGTTACAACCCGGATCTCGAGGCAGAAGGCAAAAACCCGATGATCATCGACTCCAAAGAGCCGACCATCAGCTTTGCTGACTATGCAATGAACGAGAACCGCTACCGCATGCTGAAAATGGCCAATCCTGAAATGGCTGAAGAGCTCATGGCAGAGTCGCAGAAAGACGTCGACAAAGCCTGGAAGCTGTTGAAAGGTTGGGCAAAAGCCCTTGATGCCGAATAAATCGACATCAGACCTTTGAAGGACCAAAGCCCTGCCGGTTTCCCGGCAGGGCTTTTTTTTGTGAGGAACGTCCAGCAGCACGTCACGTCCTACTCGTGTCAAGCCGATAAATTTTATACTTTAAGGTGTCTTGAATAATTAGATTTTTCAATCAAGATCAGGTAAGCGCCAGACTCCGCGAGATTGGCAGAAAAAGCAATTATTCAAGATGCCCTTTAATCGGCGTGGTACAACCAGCGTGTCTACCCTCCCGCTGAATGCCCTGAACATGGTTCCTTGGCTTTGCCATGCCCTGATGTCGAGGCCAGGGCAAAGCCCCCTCCAAGAGGTTTGGGGATATGCAAAATGGCGGGATGAGATTGGTGGTGAGGGGACAAAAAGCTCCTCAAACTAAAAAAGGGGAGCCCATCAAGGCTCCCCTTTTTGTGTCTATTGACGCAACTCTGTGACGGAGGCTTAGTTGTTTTCCTCTCGCTCCTTGCGCATCCGATCACGCTCGGCTTTCAGCTCCTGGTACTCTTTTTCCGCTTCGATCATGGCCTCATCCTGCCGCTTTTTGATTTCAGCCACCTTAGCCTTAATCTTCTCGTCTTTGATCTTGAGTCCGGGAGCACCAAAGAGGGTATTGGCCAGGTATGTATTGGCAAAAAGCATCAACTCGATATCGTCGTCCTTGATTTTGCCCAGAGTCTCGTCGTCGACCTCGTAGGTATCAAGAAAGGAAGATTCAAAAATAAACTTGCGAAAGGTCTCCAGGTCGGTGGAAGCCATGAAGAACATACGCTTTGCAGCCTCGCTCAAGGTTGCTTGGTGGCCAAAGGACTTACGGCGCATAACCAAACGCAACCACTCCTTGTTCATATCATCGCGCAGGTCAACGCCCTGATCGGCTCGCCACTCACCGATCGTCCACTTTTTAGGTTCTTCATGTCCCTTACAGTGGGGTTCTTTCACCAGAAAAAAGAATTTTTCCTCATCTGCATCGTTGGTGCCGCCCTCATGAAAGTCCGCCATCCCTACCGGATAGTAACGACAGGCAGTTGGGCGATCTTCGTAGACGGTACAGCCCTCGGAGGTAACAAAGGGACAACCGTTTTTCTCGCCGCGCAGCTTCAACTGTACACCTGGCATATCGGTCTTTTCCAGGAAGGTCGGTTCGGTGTACTCGGTGATAAATTCATGGGCTGCGAGCCCCAAGCGTTTGCGCAGAATCAGGATGTCATACGGGGTCAGGACAATCTTAATATTATGACAACAGGCGGTAAAACAACTGACACCGGGATGACAGGCAAACTGAAGCGCAGAGTCGAGCGTCAGTTTTTCCGGCATAATATTGGAAGGATTTTTATCCGTCGCCTTGAAAAAATCGGATTCATTCTCAATATGTTCATCATTGGACATGGGGTAATACCTCGAAGTGCAGATGATTCTAACCTAAATCCGTTTATATGCTCGTAGAGAGCAGTAGGTGTCGCTGAACCCAAAAAATCATTGTGGACATTGTGTGTACAACACGCTGGGTACGCTGTTCAGCAACAGCACAGTCACGGATGCAGGACTCAGACAGTTTAAGGCCCTGACGGGCTGCATCGGAACTGGTCATAATACCATGCACTCTCTTACTGTCAAACCCTATCCGGGCCAGTCCCGTACCTTTTTCGCCATTCCTCCACAAAGTGGTGTTTTTAGGAGTGGATACCACTCTTTTGCCAAGAGACATAAAAGAAGCCCTGACAGAAGAAAAAGAGGGGCATTGGAGCATATTTTATGTCAATTCTCCCCTAAACCTGCTAAGAGGAGAGAAACAAGCCTTTAAACGCAATATTACAATTATGAAAAAAATTTTTACGCATCCTATTGATCTAAGCAAAGTCGACACCCTGATCTATCACCTTCCGGATGGTCCGACTTTTTCCGTGGAAATGGATGGCATGGCGGATTTCCTCGACTTCGAAATGGAACTTGGCGATATCTGCGATACCTCTGATATAGACGGCGTGGTCCACTTTTTCCCCCGTGGCAACGCCTGATCGCCCGCCTTCCTTCCCCCCTTACTCCTCTCTACTTTCTCTTTTTCAGTTTCATGTCTCCCCTCATTGATACCCAATTTGACGGACACGTCCATACCCGCCTCTGCAACCATGCAGAGGGGGAAATGGAGGACTATGTTCGAGCTGCGATTGAACGTGGCCTGCGTACCATGTGTTTCCTCGAGCACCTGGAAACCGAGATCAATTACCAGCCATCCTGCTGGCTTGAAGACGAAACCTTTGTCGAGTATTTTGCTGAAGGCGCCAGGCTCAAAGAGCACTACCAGGATCAGATCGAGATACGCCTTGGTGTGGAAATGGGGTTTAACCCGCTGGCCGTGGAGGCGACACAGGCCAGACTGCAACATTTTCCCATTGAGCGCATTGGCCTCTCCTGCCATTTCCATCTCTATGAGGGGCGCCACCTCAACTTGCTCAGCCGTAGGCGGCAAAGCCTGGATATTCTAGCTGAACTCGGCCCAGACCAGGTACTGTCGACCTATTTGGATACCTTGACCGTGGCCGTGGCAACAGTGAACTGCGACGTGCTTTGTCATTTGGACGCAGCCCTGAGACACCTGCCCGGCATCAGTTTTAATGCGGAGCATAAAATTCAGATTGGTCATCTCCTGGATACTGTGAAAACACAGGAGACCGCCCTTGAGATCAACACCTCGGGATTTGATTATCGGGGCTCAGCCTTCCCTGCCCCCTGGATCATTACCGAGGCACTCAAACGAGACATTCCCCTGCAGGCTGGATCGGATGCGCATCGTCCACAGGATGTGGGCCGTTATTTTCAAGATCTGCCGGATTATCTGGAACCGTTGCGTCCAGCGTAACCCGCCTAACGCACCTGTTGGCGCCCTTGTTCCAACTCGATATTCCCCCCTGATTCTGCGGCTATATTGTAGCCCTCTTCCCCGTTTCAAGGCAGCCTGTCTTCCGTTTGGCCAATAAAAAAGCCCGCAACCATTGGGTTGCAGGCTTTCAAGGAGTGATGCGTTTCTTCTCTTTTTAAACCTTGATAAACTTTGCCATGGCCGCACGCAGGGAGTCGGCGTTGAATGGCTTGATAAGAATATCATCCACTCCGGCATCAGCTGCCGCCTCATGGTCCTGAACATCGGATTGGGTGGTGACCATAATGACCGGTAGAGCATCCTTGGAATAGAGGCTACGAATTTTTTCGGTCAGTTCGATGCCGGAAATCTCAGGCATGTTGAGATCGGTCAAAACCAATGCCGGTTTCTCTTTGGCCAACCACTCAATGGCCCCGGCTGGAAATTCAAACAGGATTGGATCAAACCCCAGCTCATGGAGGGTAGCTTTATAAATATTGAGGATCATGCGGCTATCGTCAACAGCACAGACCTTGATCCGGGAGCCGCTTTCTCCTTCATCGCCAGCGATCTTGACAGCGAAGTCATCAAGGCCTTCCCGCTTAAGCAGCGCCTCATAGTGGCTCTTGATATCCCGGTGGGCATGGGGCAGGTAGATCAGGGCCAACTCCTGAAAATACTCTTCATGGGCCAGGCTGAGAAAGACGTTATCGACCTGGGCGTTAACAATAATCTTGACTATATGCCGGGCCTCATCGTTTTGCGGGCGAATCATGTTTTTAATGCCGGCGGCAAGAATCTCATTAAAATTTCGATCAATAGCCCTGGCAGCAGCCGTACAGACGTGGTCCTCACTATCCGTGAGCCCCGCAGCCAGGGTGTAAGCTCCCTTGCGAAGTGGCAGCAGCGCGAGGGACTCGTACGCGGCGAAACGGACGTTCGCATTTTTAGGGACGGTGTTGAGCAGGGTTCGTATCGGCATGATTGCACTCTCATCGCCGATCTCACCCAAAACGTTGAGAGTATGAATCAAGAGATCGCTGTCGCTTTCCTTGAGATTTTCGATCAAGACTGGCACGGCCTTATCGCCGATGCGGACCAACTCATCCTTGGCATAAATACGCATGTGCGCATAATGGGAGCGCAGGGTATCATTCAGTTTTTCTAAAGAGACCTGATCCTGTACCTCGGCAAATATACTGAGAATTATAAGATCAAGCTCGTTGTCCGTCCCCATACGCTCAGCTAATCGGTGCATGGCGGTATTCGTCCCAACCTGCCCCAGAGCATGGATAGCAGCGGTAATCAGCTCCCGATCAGCAGCATAAAGGTAATCAGTCAGGGTATTGACCGATTCAGGATCTGCAATCAGGCCCAGGTTATCGATAATGAGCTTGATGGTCTGATTGTCTTCAGTGTGGGCCAGCAGATCAATCAGGCCTGGGGTTGCCTCTTCGAGTTTGAGCTCTCCCGCAGTTTCGATCATCACCGTTTTATCGCTGATAGACCTGTCTCTGAGCGCCTGGACCAGGACCTCGGGATAAGCGATCAGGTGCGAGATCAGGGTCTCACGAACGATAGGCAGCGTCTCCGACAATGCACGATGGGCAGTAAGCAGTTGATTTAACAGGGGTACGGTAAAGTGTATATCACCGCGGGAAACCTCGTAGAGCAGACGGTTCTGACTTTTTTTATCAAGATCACCGAAGTGATCCAGGACGAGACGGGCTTTGAGCAGGTCACCTGTCTGAATGTTTGCCTGAATCTCCTCAATCATATGATCAAAATTAACGTCTGCCATTCCGTACCCCTGTAGAAATCAGGTTATTCTCAACTAATCGGCCATTCCACCTCTAACCGGCTGATTACATTCGTTCCTCCACATAAGACCATGCTATCGGATTTTCCGAGATGGTCAAGGAAGACTTGTATTTCATAGGAGCGAGTACCTGCATTACAGAGAATAATCCAGGTTTTGCCGGTAGGAATTTCCTCGTGCCGTTCCCGCACCTGACCATACTCAAGGGCAAACCATTTATCGGCACCGTATTTTTCGACGTAGGGCTGCGACTCCAGAGGATGGCGTACATCAAGAACGGCCCAATCAGGCTCAATGCTCATGTCCGTCATCCACTCAAAGAAGCGGTCAAGATCAACCCGCCGCAGTCGATTGTCGCACATGTTCTCGGCCGCGTAAGCGGCCGCATTGATCGAGTCGATCGCCGAGGAGAAGGGGGGCGCATAGGCCATTTCCACCAGGCCAAAATCTTCAATGGTACCGCCTTTGGCAATGAGAGCGGCAGCAGTATCCACCCGGACCGAAATGGAATCATTCATCATACCAAAGGCTTGCAGCCCCAGAACCCGGCGGGTTTTGCGATCAAAGACCAGTTGCATGATCACCACTGACTGATCCGGAAAAAAATGCGCCCGGTCCGGGGGCGATGTCAGCGCATAGTCTGCATCAAAGCCCTCGGCCAGGGCAGCTTCGTAGCTCAGACCGGTCGCCCCGATACAACGCTCAAACCCTTTCATGATAAAGGAACCAAGCACACCTTTAAAAGTTGTGGGAATGCCTGCCAGATTATCGCCAACAACCCTGCCCTCACGGTTGGCAAGTGAGCCCAGTGGCGCCAGCATTTCCTTGCCAGTGATCAGGTTGGTCAGGGCCACACAGTCACCGGCTGCATAAATTTCCGGATCAGAGGTCTGCATCCGTTGATTGACCTTGATACCGCCAAAGGCGGTCACATCAAGCCCGGCCTCTCTGGCCAGTTCACTGCGTGGGCGCACGCCCACAGCCATAACAACCAGATCCGCCTCCAGGGTCCGCTGTGTGGTCTTGACACCACAGACCTTGCCCTCATCGTTACCCAGGAGTTCGGTCGCGGATTCCTGCGTATACACCGGAATATTATTTTCCTTGAGGTGTTTTTTCATCATATCGGCCATATGGCGATCAACAATGCGAGGGAGCAGCTGGGGAGCAAGCTCCAGAAGCACGGTTTCCACGCCCCAGAGATCGGTCAAGGCCTCTGCCATTTCGATACCGATGGCCCCCCCGCCAATCACCACGGCCTTGCTGACCTGGCCCTTGGCAATACGTGATTTAATTTCAATGGCCTTGTGCAGATTGGCAATAGAAAAAACACCATCCAGATCCGCACCGGGGATGGGCAGGTCAAAGGGCTTAGCACCGGTGGCCAGCATCAGCTTATCGTAGGGAAGATCCTGTTTTTCACCACTGTCCAGATTCTCCACCTGCACGGTCTTGGCCTTACGATCAATGGACAAAGCGCGGGTGCGAGTCATGGTCTTGATGCCTTTGGAGCCCTCAAAATAATTCTCGTCGCGGACCACATGAAAACTGGTCGCTCGGAGCTCACTTTCATCGGAAACATCACCACTCACATAATAGGGAATTCCGCAGCCGCCATAGGAAATCAGGCTGTCCTGATCAACCATGGTTACATCCCAGTCCGGCTGCAGACGCATCAGTCTGCAGGCTGCTTTGGGGCCTGCGGCAACGGCACCGACAATAACGACTTTTTTGCTCATGCTTTCTCCTCCTCAAAAGGTCAAAGGGTATTTTGTGCAACATTCGTTGCGCCATATTATGTACAATCTGGATCAGTGACGGCGGCTCTTCGCTCACCGACGTATCTGTTTCAATGCGCAATTTAATTTGGGCATATACTCGTTGTTCAGTTTCACCGATTTCACGGATTCAGGATTTATTGCGCTGGCTCCTCTGGCTCACTGCTGCTGAGCGGCTTTGGCAAGGAAGCTGTAATCTGCGCGGCCAATCCCTGAAAAAATTCCTGAGGGTGAAAAATGGGTCGGGACTGGGTGCCGGAAATTTCGGCGATTGCAGAAAACTGGCCCAAAGCAGAGATCCCCGCATGTTTAAGAAGCGGTTGAGTCACCGGCAGCTTGACCGCATAGCCGATCCTGCCGTTTCGGCGTTTACTCCCTGTGATCACCAGATCTGCCGAACCACTGCGCAAACGGAGCGGCGCACAAGTCATGGACCCATTCCACCCCTCACAGACAAGCTCTCGTTCCAGAAAGTGAAGGGAGGACGTGCCAAGACCTGCTGTGTCGAGCAACTGTTTCAATGCGCCTACGGCGTGAGGATGCGCCTGGTGCAGATCCAGAATCAGGTTAAAATCAGGTCGACGTCCGGCTTTATTCAGCGGCAGGGAAAAACGCTTCACTCGCAGCCCAACTCGTCCCGTTGCGGTCAACAGGGTCCCAAAAGGGGCTAATTGAGCTAAAAATCCATCGACGACCTCACGCGTCAGAGGAAGCTGTTCAAGCAGCTGAGTGCCTTCTGGTATTGTGAGTATGTACCCATCACCATCCTGGTGCCACTCCCCCCGGAAAAAAACCCGCTCAGGCCTGCTGCCCTCTCGCACCTGGGCCCGCAGGATCGAGCGGTTAAGTTCTACAGCCAGGATTGCCTCTCCCCCCCTTACTCCCAAAGAGCCCAGACCGTGCACTGGCAGCTCACCACTGAGGGTGAGCTGGTTCAGCTCTAAGGGGAGATGAAGCGGCAGGCTCACAAGAATACTGCCCGCATCGATCTGGGCGAGATCCACCTGGCTGGAAATAAGTGTATCAAGGAGCCTGGCTGTCCATTCCTCCGTGGGGTGAAGTTCTCCGTGGAGTTCAAGGAGCGTGGGCACGCGCCCATAATGGGCCAGGCCCGCGCCGTTAAAGGTTCCTCTGGTGCTTTGCAATTTCAATGCAGTAACGGTATAGCTCCGTTCTCGGGCTGCTCGCGGTTCTAATGTGCATGCAAGATGCACCTCAGGCTCCACGAGTACAGATTCCTTATCTTGCTCTACCTGGAATTTTTTGAGAGACAGCGTAACTTCGGTGGTCTGTGGGAGCTCTCCTTTTCTCGCTTGAACAATAACCGAACCTTTTGCCCTGCCATGCACCGTCGCGCTTGCATCCAGCCAGCCCTGCTGTCGCCACCAAGGCGTCAGCAGGGACACATCACTGACTGCGTGCAGGCTCAGCCGGGAAGCCTTGTTGCTGCCGGTCAACAGGCCCAGATCAGCTGTCATTTGAGGAGATCGTAGGCGAAGGTGGTTGAGATCAAGCCGCAAAGGCCAGAGGTTCAGGGAGCAATAATCGGGAGGAGGCTGGCTGGGGAACAGCTCTTTGTGAACGACCTGCAATGGCCCCAGGTGCATTGTCCCCAGGTACAGTGGGGTTTGCTCTCGACTCAGCGCTACGTGTTGAGCCCCAAATAACCGCAGCCCATCTTTCACCAAGGCGAAATGGTCGATATGCCCTGTCACCTCATGCAGGTGCACCGTATTTTTGAGCCACCTGCCCTCAGACTGCGCCTCAAGCCTTCCCTCCAGCCTGATGGCACGCTGTTGCCCAGTCCAGGCCTCCACAACCGACTGGACCCGGGCAAGATTCATGCTCATATCAAGCTGGCAGCCCCCCTTGTCCTTTTGAGGGCTGACCAATGAATTTTCCTGGCCCTGACGAAGGGTAAGGGAGAAGGCTCCTGGCCATCCCTTGACCTTAAGTTCCCCTGCAAACAGATCCTGCCAATGGGTGTAGCCGGGGGCTCCGCTCAGCTGCGCCTGCACAGTCAACGCATGCTGCGGCATGAGCGGCTGATCATGCAGTTTCAACTCAAAATTTTCTATCTGCAGATCGCTGCTTCGTGCAATCAAGCCTGTTGGCATACGCTGCGAGGCCATGGAAAGCGTGAGCTGTCCGCGGGCATGCAGGGGAAGAGCAAAGAGCTTGTCAAGCTCGCTAAAAAAACCATCAAGATCGGCAGATGCTCGCAACCGAAAATTTTTCGCCTCGCCCTCCCCTTTGATCTCTAAAAAAGGTGCGCGCAATGCAAGTGCGCGAAGTTGCACTTCAGGGGGGAGAACCAGAGCCTGCAATTGCAGGGACAGAGGCTCTTCCCAGCGATAAACCTGCGCATCCTGAGTCAATTCGAGTTTTCTGGTTTCACATGTCGCCTGCAACTCAATCTGGCTCGGTTTCCCCTGTGCCTGAAAAGAAAAATTCAAGGATCCCTTATCAACCCGGGTGGCCTGATGAATAGCAAGCAGATGGGGAAGCGCCGCGCTTAGAAGTGGGAGTTCCGCCCTTCCCTGACCACGCAGGTCAACATGCTGCTGATCAAGGATTCCCTTGGCTGTAAAACTCAATGGCTTTGAGGTCAGATCTAACCTGGAGAGATGCCAACCGCTAAACGGATGTCGCTTTCCTGCAAAAACAAGTTGAGCCCGCTTGAAACGAGGCTGATCTTTTTCTAAAACCCCGCCACTGAGTTCAAGAGACTCCAGCAGTGCCTCTCCCTTGATATCAAGGTCCTTGATGCCAGCCATATACAGGGTACCTTCACCGTTCAGGGTGCCGTGCCCTTGCGGGACCCTGGGAAAAAGACCGGCAAGCACGGAAAGGATGGGCTCGATCTCCATGGCGTGCACGCTCACGGTGGACTGGGAAACCAGAGAGCTGAAAAACGGTTGCCCGGCAATGGGCAGATTGAGAAACCCTTCTGCATGAAACTCACCTCCGGTTTGATCCCCTTGAAAGGTGAGGCGATAATTGACTGTCCCTGCAGCTAAATCACCATCCAGACTCAAATCCTGCGCTAAAATCTGGGTAATATTTCCTGGATGTTCATCCGAACGAACCACTCCCCCATCTATCCGCAAGCGAACGCTGCGCTGTTCCCACCAGGAAATTGGTATCTGCTGTGCCTCCTTCGCCGAACTATCCTTTTTCAGGAGATCTTTTTCGGGTTGGTAGACAGTAGGTTGCGCAATGGAAAGGATCGGCTGCGCAAGCGTCACCTCGCCAAAATATCCGGGTGCAATCAGCAGGGTGGACAAACCTTTATCGGTACTGATCTCAGGTAAAGACAGATGCAGCCCCATCCGCGGATTATCGTACTCAACATTTCTGCAGGAAAGCCCGTTCAACCATGCAAGCGAACAGCTCTCCACCTGTAATGTTCCAGGAATAGACGAAGAGAGTGCTGTATGTAACAAGGGAAAAATAGAGGGGATTGAGAGGATCGTGGGAAGCAAACAGATAAGCGCAATAACCGCTGCAACAGCAGCCGAGCTGATGAGGCGCCTGCGGAGTTTCAAGATCTTTCCCCCAAGTGGACGGCAACGAATGATAAATAGTGGAGACTAAAGAAGTAACTTGCCTCGAAAGACTGGCCTTGTCAACCCTGTATTGCACAGGGGGAGAGGGAATCCAGAGAAATTTCCCGGTACCACATAGGTGTGGTGGTTCGGAAAGGGAAAAAATAGGGAATGCAAGCACTCAGGGAGAGCGAAAAAGCTGCCCCTGACGAATCAATTCCGTCAACTCTTCCATTTTTTTCTGATAGCAGTCCGGGCAGATACCATGGCTCAAATCAGTCCCCAGGACCTGATGGAGGAAGTGTTCTATTGTGACCCAGTCCTTTGATTTTCGCCCATCTTGATCCATTGAACGAATTTTTTTGCAGTCTGAGCAAATAGAGAGGATCGGTGCATCCGGTTTTCGGTTTGCGCGGCGCTCTGCCCTTACCAGCAGACAGGTTGCAACCCGCTCGGCCATCTCCTCAAAGTCGTAGGGCTTGATCAGGTAATCATCAGCCCCCAGTCGCAAGGCGCCGATAGCCGCTTCAAGCTCCCGGTGCCCGGTGAGGATAAAAACCGCACACTCCGGGTTTTGCTCCTTTGCCCGACGGAGCACCTCCAGCCCGTTGATCCCCTCCATGACCAGGTCCGTGATAATGAGGTCATATTTGCGATCAAAAAGCGCAAGCGCCTCTTCTCCGCTAGCCACGGCATCAACACCATAGCCCTGCTCCAGAAGATCGAGACGAAGCGTTTCTCTGATCAGTTCTTCATCATCAACTATGAGGACAATTTCCTGCGCCAAGACCCCACCTTTATCAATGTGTTTGCTCGGTTGGCAAAGTAATAACCAAAGCCCCTATCCCTTGCACGGGGTCAATCGCCTGCATGGAAGCACCGTGCAACTCCACAATAGAATGGACGATTGCGATATCACTGTCAAAAGGAAGTTGGGTGCTAAAGAGTTGGCTAAAGAGCTCTGTCAACTGTTCATGGCGATGGGGGATGACCTGACATTGTATGACAAGACGTACGTTATTGAAACGGGGAACACATTGCAGGGTGATCTCCCCCTCGGCTTCAACCAACGCCTGACCAATTGTTAGAAAAAGATGAAGCAGCATCTGCTTAACCTGCTGCTCATTTCCATACACATGCACAGAATCCTGTACCTGAGGGGGATGCACCTGCAGGCCCAAGAGCTTCAACTGTTTTTGCATCAAACGCAGGACAAAACTCAGGGTTTCCAGCAAATCAAACGTTTCATTTTTCTGGGAATTCTCCCCCATAAACCACTGGATATCTTTGAGCACTGCTTTCATCCGCCCACATTGCTCCAGCGCCAGCCTGAGCAAATACGAATCGTGTTCATTCAGAGAAGCATTGCGGGACATCCGCTCAAGAAATGCGTTTACACCGCAAAGTGGATTATTAAGTTCATGGGCCAGAGAAGCAGACAGCGATCCCATGAGCCGAGCTTTTTCACGCTCAACGCTTTCTAAAAAAACGACCTCGTGCGTTCCACAGGGACAAGCATCATCCCTTGAACTGCTTTGCCAATCATTTTCTTCAGTCACACTGCCTCACGACCACAGAGAATCAGTATACAATCGCATACCAAATATTGTATTTTGTTATAGATTACGTCAGCTATAGCAACTTTACCGATGAACAGCATTAAAAAAAATACGTACTTACACAGCCCCCATCTCGTCTGTGTTGAGAGCTTGCAGGAGCAAAGCCAGACACCAAATGCGTGGTTGAATGCTCACGGATTCAGGAAAAATATATGTGGAAAAAGATTATCAGTACAGACGATTTGCAGGCAGCCTGCAAATCGACCATGATCCCAACCCTTGGCATAGAGTTTACAGCCATCGGAGATACCTACCTTGAGGCCAGGATGCCGGTGGATGAGCGCACCATGCAGCCCATGGGTTCCCTCCACGGAGGGGCCTCGGCCGCATTGGCAGAAACTGTGGGCAATGCCGCAGCCTACCTCTGTGTAGAAGAAGGGGTACTCTGTGTCGGCCTGGAAATAAATGCCAATCACATTCGCCCGGTCGGGCGGGGATGGGTTACCGCCCGGGCAACCAACCTCCATTTAGGGCGCACAACCCAGGTATGGGAAATAAAAATTTTAGACGAAAAGGGACAACTGGTTTGCGTGGCTCGTTTGACCGTGGCGGTCATCAAGGCGGAGAGAGACATGCGCAGTTTTCCCTAAACTCTAGCGGGCTGGGGAAGGGTTTCCATCTCTTCCCCCACCAAGTCCCCCAAACACAAGAGAGCCAACACCTGTACTCCCAAATTTTTTCAGGAGTACAGGATCCAAAACCTCCCGCTACCGCTGGGCACTGGTCATATCGCGCAGGGTATCTGCAATACCGCGTGTGTTATTGGCTGTATCCTCGGTTTTCTCACTGGTTCCCTTGATCGTCTCCAACAGCGATGACAGGTTGCCCACGCTCTCGTTTTGCGACTCAATTTTTCCGGCAACCTCACCGATCTCGTTGGCCAGATTGGTAATCTGCTGGCTGATCTCCAAGGCGTTGGTCCGTGAACGTTCGGCCAGGCTGCGAACCTCATCGGCGACAACAGCAAAGCCGCGCCCACTCTCCCCGGCCCTTGCCGCCTCAATGGTGGCATTGAGCGCCAGGAGGTTGGTCTGGTCTGAGATTTCCTCAATAATCTCGACTACACTTTGAATCTTGCGGCTGGCCTCAGCCAGCTCACGGGTACTGGCAGCCGTCTGGCTGGCCTGGGTTGCAAGCTCGGTAAACTGACCGCCGAGTTGATCAATGGTTTGGACCTGCTCTCCAATATGATCGACCAATCCATCCATGGAACTGTTGAGATCATTGGCAGACTCTTCAATCTGGCTGGCCATTATCTGGCGCTGATTTTCAGCCTCGTAAAGCGTTTGTCCCAGATCGTTCAGTCCGTCGAACATCTGGGTCATGGTGCGGTCAACTCCAGAGGCCTCTAGTTGCGCATCGTAATTTTTTTGTTTGAAGTCCTGAATCTGACTCACGATAATCTGGGAAAGACCGCTGAGCTTGGCCACATGGCGAGCCAGGAAAAAGGATTTGAAGTTGCCGTAATGGATCACGAAATTATCCACAAAATCATCATGAAATTTCTGTCCGGGCTCCACATGAAAGAAGAAGACGGCGGTCAGGGTCTGATTGAGATTAAGCCCCAGGATCTCGCCAAAGGTTGAAAACCCCGCAATGGCCGTTCCCTGCAGCACCTTTCCCATACCGGATAATTCACCTTCATTGCACAACCGCCTGAGAATACAGTCATTGAGCATACCGGCAATGGGAGGACCAGGTTTCCCTTCCATAAATTTCTTAAAATCTGCGGCTGAGTTATCTACCAGTCCGGTCCGACGAACCATCAGCAGTTCATCACCGGCAGCGATATCACAGTAAAAATGAACCTGCTGGGCCTCAAGGTCAATCTGTGAGATCGAGCGAACCAACATTTCATTGCCCACACGAATGGCAAAGGAATACTCGGCAAGCTTCTGCTCCAGGTTGTCCGGCGCGCACTGCAAGGTTTCACAAAGTGCATCAATCAGGGTGACGATTCTTCCCTGCGGGTTGAGCACCTGGCTGACATAACGCTGCTCAACCGAGGCGGAAAGGATGGGGAACTTATGGCTGGTGGGCTGAAAGTTCTGTGATTTCATCACCCCAAAACGAACATTGGGCGCCGTCTTGATAAAGGCGATCAGGGCATGGTTTTCATACTTCTTTTGGCCGTCATGGAGCCAGGTGTGCTGAAAGTCAAGTTTACCACCGGCCGATCCGCCGACAAAGAGGCAGGGAAAACACCCCGAATCATACAGGGCTTCCATGAAAAAGGATTCAGAAGCGGATAAACCGTCAAAAAGGATATAGGCAAAGGTGTCACGGAAATCGATGTCAAAAGGTACGCGGAGCCCCTGGATATTTCTTTTCAGGTTGGCAATGCGCTCTTCAAGGCTTGTAGAGACAACGCCTCGACGAAGATCTTCACAGCCCAGAGGTACACCGACAACCGCCGCCTGACGGATAACCGAGCCGTCATAGCACTGCACCACAACCCTATCCCATTGCGTTCCGGTCTGGCAATACAGTCCCCCCTGGCTGGCATACAACTCCCCGGCAGTGGAACAAAGACTCATCGCCACGCCTGGAAACCGCTTGCTTATCTGCGCGGCGACTTTGTCAATATCAACATGGGGAGAAACATATGCCGTTATAAAGGTGGGGCTCAGCGTCAGACTAGCGAGCTGCCCAGCAAGCTTTCCGGTTGAACTCTCGAGAACAACACACCCCTGTGCCAAACGAGTGCTCCCTTTACGTTTCCTGCTCCATCCCAAAAAGTTCATCCTCACCCCTCTGTGCAATAGTATCCCGTGAAGTCCAGGAGGACGATCTAAGCAGGCGGCCCCCTGTAAATCCCATGATGACATCTAAGACAAGGTCGAAAAGGCACGAGGTCAACGGTGCCGTTTCTCTCTAATTCAGGCTATCGTTTTGCCTGGGCAATTGCAAAAAAAGAGGTGAAAAAACAGGTGAAACAAGAAGATTTCTCAGCGACAAACAAAATTTTGTTACAGAAGCGTGATGGACTCCGTCATTTGAGTCAAAATGACCTGTACGCCCCACCTTATTCCGCCCGGATGAAGACGATGAGGGGGACAGGGAAAAATGAAAAAGCCGAAAAGGTAGCTTTTCTCCTCTTCGGCTTTGTGTCCCCCAACAGGACAGGTTTTGGCAACCTTATTTAGGGTGTCTTGAAAAATTAGATTTTTCAATCAAGGCCAAGGATTGCGCAAAATTTTACCGCAGGCATATATTTGATATTCCGAGGATAAAATTTTAAGCGTGACGCAGGGATTGGAAGAAAAAGCAATTATTCAAGATTCCCTTTAGTAAAAAAGCATCAGCATCATCGTCAGCACCACAAGGAAGATGATTGTCATGCCGGTACCGGTTTTGACATAATCCATAGTTTGATATCCCCCCGGTCGCATGACCAGGGCATTGACCTGATGGGTGGGCAGGACAAAGGTGTTGGAGGCTGAGATGGCTACCACCATGGCCGCAAGCCGTGGATCGACGCCCATTTCAAAGGCCATGGTCATGGCAAGGGGGACCAGCAGCACCGTGGCTCCCACATTGGAGACAACCAAGGTAAAAAAGGAGGTGAGCAGGCCAATAATCAAAAGGAACAGGACCTCTGGCACGGTTCCCACTACATGCATGATCGAGGTTGCCATCCACTCAGCCGCACCGGTCTTTTGAAAGGCGAGCCCCAGGGGGATCAACCCTCCGAGTAAAAAGACGGTCATCCAGTCAATGGATTTATACGCTTCGTCAATGGTAAGCACACGGGTCAGGATCATCCCTAACGCACCAGTGAGCAGGCAGACCGAAAGCGAAACATTTATCGGCATCCCCAGTGCCGTGGAAACAGGTTTGAGCCAGAGAATCATGGCGATGGTACACACCAGCAAGCCAAAAGCATGTTTGGCTTTATCTTCCCGCACCTCCTCCCCTTTAATCTCGTTGGTAAAGGCAAAATAGTCCTTTTGCGCCAGGCTTAAAAACTTATTCCAGCGGCCAAACATCAACAGGGCGTCACCGGGTTTGATGACCTCAAGTGTTATCTGGTTAAACTGGCAGATCCCTTCACGACAAAGCACCACGGGCACGATGCCGTTTTGCTTGCGGAAACGTAGCTCGCGCATATTTTTTCCCGCCAAGTAGGACCGGGGTGTAACGATTCCCTCGACCATTCCGGCATTGTTAGGAGAGAAATCCTCAGCAAAGACATTAAGCTCACCTTTGAACACCCATCCGAGATCTTTGGTACACTGACGAACATGGACCTCATTCCCGACCAGGGCTAGAGTTTCCCCTGAATGGATCAATTCCCAGCGAGTGGGTGCATAGTTTTTTATCTTTTTCTCCGGCGAGTAGACACCGGCTATGGTCACATGGTAGCGATCTCGCACATGCAGTTCCTGCAAGGTGAATGATCCGAAATCATGAGGAATTTCTATTTCAAAGACACCGGCTATCTCCTGGTACGTATCGGCCAGGGAGGCGGGCATGATTTTATTCTGCCCCTGAGAATCGCCTTTGGCGGGAATGACAAAGCGGCCAAAGACAACAAAATAGAGGACGGCAGCCAGGACCAGAGCAAGCCCGATGGGTGTTTGAGTGAACATCCCCAAGGGCTGTATAGTCGTCTCGAAGAGTCCCAGTCCATTGGCCTGGGCAATGAGGTCATTGAGCAAAATGGTCGGACTTGCCCCAACCAAAGTGATTGTGCCACCGATGATGGCGCAGTAGGCCATGGGCATGAGAATTTTTGAGGCCGGGATCCCAGTTTGGCGGGCAATCCGACGGACTGCCGGAAGAAACAGGGCTGCCGCACCGATGTTCTGCATAAAGCTGGAGATAAAGGCAACCGTCACCGATATAAAAATAACGATCTTATTTTCTGATTTTCCTGCTCGACGCAAAATTTGCCGTGCCAAAATATTCATGCAGCCGGTCTTATCAAGCCCCGCTCCGATAATGACCACGGCAATAATGGCCACAACCGCATTACTTGAGAGACCACTTATGGCCTCCTGCGGAGTGACCAGCCCCAAGAGGGGGAGGATAACCATCATCAGCAGCCCAACAACATCCACCCGAACCCACTCGAAAACAAAGAGTAAAATCACGAAAAACAATACGGCAAATACCAGTCCCATTTCCAGGGTGAAGATAATGTCAGCCGGCTTGGGCAATGCTCCGGCAAAAGCACCACAGGGCCCAACAAGGCTGATACATACGGCGATGAGTAGGCCTCCCAGGATATTGCGCATATCTCTCCTCTCTTGTATTTCCTGATTCATGCTCTCTGCCAAATGACTCTCGAATCTCTTGCGCTCTACTCTTTCTCTATCACCTCTGGACCTCTGGTTAACGCAACCCCACGAGATCCAGGTTAAAACCATGTATTCAAGATGCTCTGTCGACAAAAATATTCCCTGAATCCGTGAGCATTCATCAGTGCGCCAGTTTCGTTGTTTGTGACATGCCGATTAAAATAAACTTTATCGGTATGTTGCAGGCAATGAAGGTGGCGTGCTAATGGATGCCCCAAAGGGCGGCGGGTGCAACTGAACAATACATGAATTTGTAAAAATACGTCGTCTTATTAAAAAGATGCGTTGTTCAGTAACCACCCGCCGTCACGGATTCGGGTATACGACACGAATATCTTACTAGTAGGTGTATCACCATTTACCCAGGAATTCGAAACAGTTTTTCCTATACTTTAGTTCAAGAGCAGTGAAAGGTACTAAATCCAGGAACAATGATATGTGAAACAAGCGCGCCCCAAAAAATAGAAGGCCCGTGAATACGGGCCCAGACTAGGATGCAAAGATGATAAGTAACGATAAAAAAACGTTTACCCAGCGTTGTTAGAAACCATGGCGTAAAACTTTGGAGGCATACATCCCGGCAAGAAACTTACGAATAGAAGGCTCAAGGTTGAGGAACTGGAGTCCAGCAGTATACCCATGTTCTCCAGAACGCACATGACGCACCTGAGCGCTGGCGACAAAATGTTTTGTCCCCAGCATCATACCAACCTTGAGATTTTGGTACTCATCAAGCCGATTTTTCAAATCCAGCCCCATACCGCCTTCACCTAAATCACGCAGAGAAGCCTTGTAGGTGCCGTTGGCGCTGGCCACTTTGACCTCAATATGACTGGTTCCATAGAGGTTGACCATGTCGGTCCTGGTCATTCTTTTGTGGAGCCGTTGCCCATCGCGACAGTCCGGGATGTAATCCCATTCCATTTCCAAGCCTTCCAGATTTGGGACATCGCCCCATTCATTTTTCACCATGGACGCCTCCACACAACGGCTATGCCGATACTCGATCGACACCCGAATTTCGGAATTGATTGACCAGCTTACACGAAAAAAAGCTTACTTAAATAGCTTAGCTATGAAACAAACAGGAGGCAAGGAGAGCAAAGAAAATTTTGAAAAAAGAATCTTTAATCCCCAGCTTAAGGCCTCTCGGACCTCCACGCATTTCTCTTTCCACACGTGGGTTCAGGCAACACCATAAACCAAGCATTCGTCTCCCTTTCAAACAGACAAGGGGAATTATTCTTGACACGGTAACGCCCACTCAAGACAATACAAAGAAGTCGTATTGGCAAGCATCCTCCAATGCGTGAGGGGAAAACGCGCGGTAGAAAACCGACATGTCAGGTCGAACCGTAACAACCATCGCCAACCGCTTTCACAAATTTAGACCATTCTTAACCCCATGTTAATACGACGTAAATATATCGGTTGTACTCTTTAAACCTGCAGAGTGTACTTGCTCCCGGTTTTTCGTCCACCTGCTTCAAGAACCCGCTGCAACAGAAATGTTCCATGCCGCCAGCAGTCACCAACAGCATGGTCACAGGAGGTATCACAATCGCAGTAGTTCCTCTCTAGCGAGAGAAGGATACTCTTCAAAAACCCCAGCAAATGGAGAGACATGCCAACAACAACCCTGCCCCCCGGTCAACACCAAGCAGCAACATCTACCTTCACCCGTCTTCGTCTCCCCCATGCAACCCTTTTTGCCGAAAGAGTGCACCGCTGCCAGACTCTGGCGCAAGCCCTCCCCTTTGCAGACCGGCTCAAATTTTGTGCAGTACTGGCAAGACAGCAGGATCTGGAATTCCAGCGTTTTCCCACACTTCCTCTGCCGGATTCGGACTTTCTTCAGCACTGCCAAAGATATGAAGTTCCACCGCTTTCCCCTGCGGCCTGGCCACCTCATCCTCATTGGCAGGAACTGGTGCATCGCCTGATTAGAGCTGCGACTCCCGCACTCTCCTTAGAAGTCCAACAGGCCCTGCAGCGCTGTCCCACAACAGACCCGTCCTGGCTGGACATTCAAAAAAACCATCTCTTCAGCGGCAACACCCAACTCATCTCCGGCGTGATCATTCCCTTCATCAGTGGAGCACTCCAGGTTCAATGGAGTTCGCTGGCCGCCCGCCTCTCTCCGGCCTCCCTGCAACACCCAACCCCGAAGTCCCGTTGCCCGGTTTGTGGAAGCCTTCCATTGGTGGCCACCCTCAATCCGAAAGGAGCCAAACTCAACCAACGTGTTCTGCACTGCTCCCTGTGCAGCAGCTCCTGGCTGATGGATAAATACCAATGCAGCAATTGCGGGAGCGATAAAAAGCTTGCCATACAAGAGAGCACTACACAACCTCATGTTCAGGCCGAAGTCTGTCACCTGTGCATGAGTTATCTCAAACGAATCACAATGCAACAGACAGCAGAAGCCGAGCCCGTGGCCGATGACCTGGCTTCGCTGGAACTGGACCAAGCCATGGCGGCAAAGGATTTGAGGAAGGCCGGAGTCAATTTCCTTTTTCTCTCTGAATCATTCAGCAGGGACTCTTCTTCGGCATGTTGTTTGTCCTGAAGATACACCATCGGGCATTTGCACAAGCTGCTATTCTCCCTGTGCAGGAAGACAGTTGCTTGTAAGCATTTCGAATGCCAAATCTTGCCCCCATGGAAAGAGAAAAAAATACACAGGGAAACATATATAAAATCAACAAGATAACAACAGCCAAGCCTTATTACCAACTCAAAGGCGAGAGTTCTTCAGGGAGTACGGGGCAAAAAGAACGGGCAAAGTGTCTCTCCTTTGCCACAGATGCAAGAGGGGGCGAGAACCTTGTACCAGTGACAGCGGTTGGCCACGGAACAACGTATTTTACCGAATCAGTAAAGGTTTTCAGAAAATTTGGTTTTGTTCAGGGTCCCCCGTCGCCCTTTGGGAAACTCATCAACATCTCATCTTCATTGCTCGTAACAACCCGATAAAGAGTTCTTTAATCGGGTTGGCCCAAACACAACGAAGCTGCCCCACCGATGAACGCCCATAGATTCGGGGCAAACCGGAGAGATTGTCTGCCCCAGCGGACAGAAGGGCCACAGGCATCACAGACAAATATTGGCTATCTTCTGGATACATTCCTGCGTATTATTTCTGATGTTGTTCACCAGTGTTGACACTGCATAGGAGGCAAGGGCCTCCTCGGGACAGGGCCGTAAAAGCTGTAAGAGTGTCTTTTTCTCACTCGAACCGCTAAGCCAGAGAGGAATATCTTTTGGCGATAGAATCACCGGCATGCGTTCGTGCAAAGGAGCTATGGTTTTATTGGCCGTGGTCGTAATAATGGTACAGGAATCGATTATTTCACAGTGTTCGCTCTCCCAGGAGTCCCACAGCCCGGCAAAGGCGAACCGTTCAGCCTCGGTGGGATGAATATAGTAGGGTTGCTTGCCTCCTGGATGCTTTTGCCACTCATAATAGCCGTTGGCAGGAATGATACAGCGGCGATAACGAAACGGACCACGAAAGGATGGCTTTGTTTCAAGGCCCTCTGCCCGGGCATTGATCAAGTTAAATTTAGTCCTTTTACTCTTGGACCAGCTGGGAAGTAGCCCCCAACGCAAAGGGGCCCAGGCAAAGCGCCCTGGGCCAGAGAGACGAATCAAAGCCGGAATGTTTTGGCCTGGAGCGATATTATAACTCTCATACTGAGGTGCCGGTGGAATGCTTAAGGATTCATAGCCAAATGAGCCGTTACCGAAATAGGCAAATCGTCCACACATCTTGCAATTACTCTTCCTGAAAGATCTCGACCCGATTTCGGCCAAAATCCTTGGCCAGGTACAGGGCTTTATCTGCGTGTTTCAGGGCTGTGTCGATCCCGATCGATACCAGATCCGCTTCTGCAAGCCCGATACTGGCTGTTATATGAACCGGTTCCGCTCCATCCTCTGAAAAATCAAGAGAAGCCACAGTGGTAAGGATACGTTGTGCGGCAATTTCCCCCTGACCCAGGGAGGTTTCCGGCATCAGCAGGACAAACTCTTCCCCACCGTAGCGGGCAAAGATATCTATCTCCCTGATAGTTTGGTGACAAGCCCGTGCGATTTCCTGCAAAACCTTATCACCGAAATCATGGCCATAGGTATCATTGATCAGTTTGAAATGATCGAGATCAATCATCAAAAAAACCGCACCCTGCTTTGTCCGAGACGCTCTTTTTGCCTCCTTTGTAGCCAGCTCAAAAAAACTTCTTCGGTTATAGGCCTGGGTCAGTTCGTCGATGGTCGCCAGTTCACGCAAACGCCTTGCCTTATCTAAAAGTGCTGAGGCAGACCTGGCCATGGCGGATATCTCGTCATTGCCCTCAAGCGGCAAAGTCCACTCCCCCTTTTCTACCGAATCTCCACTCATTGCCTTGCTGATCATGCTCAGACGTCCACCAAAACCTCGGATAACAATAATAAAGTAGAGTAGGCACAAAACAACGATCGAAAGCAGTCCAAACAGCAGTTTTACGCGTGTTGCCCCTTCGATCTCAGAGATGACCAGTCTTGAGTTCACCTTGTATTGCTCAAAAACATTTTCAACGTAGGTTTCGGTCAACCGTTCGAGACGCCTGGAGAGCTCATCAAGTTCATTGAGCAGAATGTTCAGATTGGCCAGTGCATCGAGCACCTGTTCTTTTGCCACGAATAAGGCCTCAAGCCCGCCCGTCAATCCCTCAAAATAAGAGTAAAAATTGGGAACTTCTGCAGAATGTGCACGATCCTGGCTTGCTCCCCCCTTCAGCAAAGAGCGAAGGTGAGCATGATGTGATTCCACCTCCGAAATTGTTCTGCCCCGCCCTACCCCCTCTACAATGAGTGACATCTCCTGCAACACGGAGGGGTACGGGAGAGAAATTTCGCCCTCAGCGAAAGAGGCACCTTGCACCTGGAGCACTTTTTTCAGTGCATCAACGGCTTTTTGTACCTGCGCTTCTTGCTGCGTGATGTTCAACTCGAGTTGAAAGACGATAGCGGCATGGCTGCGAATTGCCTGGCTCGCCAGGTTCAAAGAGAGGATATCGACAAAGTTCCCCTCCTGAGACAGGGTCACGGTCAAAGATTCCACATCCTCAAGGGTTGCACGAAGCTCAGAGTAGTGACTTTGAAGGCTGTCGTGCATGTCGTGCTGGGTGAACTCATGGGAAAAAAGGCCCAGCTGATAGATCGCTTTTTCAAGGGTTCTGGCCATGTGTATTCTGGGCAGTGTTCCTTGCACAAAAAACTTTGTTGTCCCTAGAAATCTGCTGGAAAGAAGGACGGAGAAAATTTGACCGCCGAGAATTATACCAACCATGGCAAACAGCAGGATGGAAAACTTTGCCTGTATGGAATACAATCCTGAAGAAATCATTTTCACACTTCTCTTCCCCAGATTCGCAGATAGATTTTGCGGTAGCCATTGTCTGGCTCGAAGAAATCGAGCATCTTCTTTTGCCGATCAATGTTTTCCCTGGTGATCAGCACGGGCGGCGCGATGAAGCCACTGGGCTCCTTCCCCTGAAGGACCCTGTTCAGCTCATCAACGCACTGCCAGCCGTGAAAAAGCAACGGCTCTGGCACGGTGGCTGTCTGGTATATATTTTTGCGAATACGAATAAATGCGGAGGCGCTACCATCACCGGCAGAAATGTTGTATGGAGGGTCGCAGGGACCATGCCCAAGCATTGCCAGAATGGAAGCAGCATGGTCAAAATAAAGATCGTTAATTGCGAGAGTATACTGCCACCGCTTTCCGTACTGACGCATGAGCCGCTTGACGACCCCAGGCATCTCTTCACCAACCGTTTCCAGAGACAGGTCAACAACTTCCAGCAGGGTACACTGGCCACACTCGGCTAATCTTTCGGCCATAGCCTCTGATTTTTTCAGAGCGATACCAAAACGGCTATCGGTAAACAGAACCACACCTGCCTTACCTTGTGCATGTTCCACGACATAGCTCGCTGCTGCCTGAGCAACCAGCCCTGGATCTGTGGCAACATCCCATCGAACCCAGCTCTGACCAGCTTTACAATCGGCCGCCGAATGCCAACCAATCATGGGTATTGAGGCAGAGTGAAGCTGCTCAATATATAAAAGGTTTTTTTGAGCATCAACCCCGCCAAGAATGACACCGTCTGGAGAAAGCTCCCGGGCTCTTTTGAAGATCTGCTGCCTGCGTTCATCCCTCCCGCCAATATCCAGAAAGTGCACCTTCCAGCCCATGGCAGCAGCGGCTTCCCGAACACCGACCCCCACGCCGAGAACACCGCCATTGCGCAAGTCTTCGGCAATGAACACAACAGATTGATTATCCAAGGCCGGAGGTCCTGTTTGCGGGAGCCTCCAGTGCGCAGTTGCCTTTTTGGCAGATGCTTCAGAGCGGCACGATGGCAATGAGGTCTCCGCAAGAAGCCCCCCATGCATGACGAAAAAGAAGAGAAGGAAGGGCCACAGGGCACCCAGAACCCAGACGAATCGCCTCATCGTCATGTTCCTCCCTCGCTGAAAGAATATTCATCTTCGACTTAGGGGTGTCTTGAATAATTAGATTTTTCAATCAAGGTCAGGTAAGCGCGAGACTCCGCGAGATTGGCAGAAAAAGCAATTATTCAAGATTCCCTCAGAACAATCCCTTTTATTATAGCGAAAGCCCAAAGGGGTTAACAGCGATTATCAGGACTGTTTATTTCTTCGAGGGGCAGTTTTGGTGGTGAGATGTTGAAAGAAAAACAGCAGAAGCCCAAATGTGGCAGCCCGTTGGCTTCATGATCCCGAGTACTGAAAAATCCTGTCCTGGACAAACAGGTAAAGATTGTCTTGAAAAACATAGATAAAAAAAGAATCCGGCTTGTCCTCCAGTGGGTGCCCGCCCTCCCATTCGACCTCTTTTCTGGCAAGGGCCATGGTCATGGTGTTAAGTTTACACGTCTCAAGGTTCAGCCTCTTCAGATACCCTTTTGAGACTGGCTGGCTTCCGACGGCACGGGTACTCTCGTATCCAAGGGCTGAATAGCTGACCAGAGCCCCCCTGTAGGGGTGCATCCGCTACTTATGGCAAATTGTTCGAACCACACTTCAGGTAGACGTCAGCATGGGAAATTGGCCCATACTGCGGGCGGCGAACTTTTTAATTCCATAAGCTTCGGATGCTCCCCCCCTGTAGTACCGAATATCAGACCCCAGCTCTTCGGGCAGGGTGAACCGTCGCTCAAGCTTCCAAGATTCATGATCGTCATAAAAACCATAAGCACATAGTTTCTATTTTTTCCTGCCAGAACCATCAGCTGTCTCTTATGAACAAAAACACATGCAACCTGATAGCTAGTGTCCAGTGAAGAAAGATCCGTCATACCTCCTTCATACAAAAAAAGGAGGGCAGATGGATTGCGTATTTTTTTATGTGTTTTTGCAATCAGTTCCAGCCTCCCTTTTCTGAAAAAACTTTGCTGGAGATTTCTAAGGTACGAATTCCTTTTTAACAGCGGCCCCAAGCTTCTCTAATGTATATGGTTTCTTGATATACTGGCCTGCACCTAGCCTCTGAGCTTCTCTGACACGCTCAGTCTCAGAAAAACCGCTTGCAATGATTGCTTTTTGTCCTGGACGCACTTCAAGGATCTTCTTGTATGTTTCCAGACCATCTATCCCCGGCTCCATAATCATATCGAGTAGAATAAGGTCTGCGCTTTTATCTTTCAGATATTTGATCGCTTCTTCACCAGATGATGCCGTATCGGCAGTGTAACCTAATTTGGTCAACATACAGTGTGCCAGCTCTCTTTGCTCTTTTAAGTCATCAACGACTAAAATCGACTTTCCATCACCCATATATTCTGCAATGGAGAGGGAGGACTTCTCTTGAGCTACTCTTTCACGGGTGGCTGGAAAATAAAGCGTTATTTTTGTTCCTTTTCCTTCTGTACTTTCAATATCAATGTACCCTTTATGATCCTTGACAGTGCTCCACACAACAGACATGCCTAGTCCCGTCCCACTTTTTCCCATCGTTTTTTTGGTAAAAAAAGGCTCAAATATTTTTTCCATATCTTCAGAAGAAATACCAATGCCTGTATCGGAGACTGCCAAGGCAACATATTCACCTTCTTCGATACTATCATAACCACTTATTGGCCTATCAATATAGCGGTTTTCCGTGGAGAGAATAATAGTTCCCTCATTTGGAATAGCCTCTACTGCATTGATTACCAAATTCATAATTACTTTGGATAGATGAACAGTTGAACAACGGGTGTTTAAAAGATTTACATCAAGATTGATTTTTACATCAATCTGGGGGTGATAAAATTTTAGTTTCTCATATTCAGGACTTTCTAAATATTCGGAAATTATCCTGTTTATGTTAGCCACCACTGGGGTGGCAATTCCCATCCTGGTTAAAGTCAACAAATCTTGCACAATCGAGGCGGCTTTGACTCCTGAATCACGCATGGCGATAATTGGTTTTATCAATGGACTGTCTTTTGGGATCTGCATCAAAAGAATATCAGGGTAGCCTACAATTCCAGAAAGAATATTATTAAGATCATGGGCTACCCCCCCTGCCAAAGTGCCTATCGCTTCCATCTTCTGAGATCGTTGGAGCTGGGCTTCAAGCTTTTTTTGTGCAGTAATATCGCGAAGAAAATTGAGAGTAGCTGGCCTGTTCTCCCAATCGAGAAGAACCGTGTTGACCTCAACCCACAATCGCGCATCTGTTTTGCTTATAATCTGAAAGGAACAGCTACTTGCAGCTTTTTCGCCTCTTAATCTTCTTTTGTACCATTCAAGAACCAATTCACGGTCATCCTGGTAAATGAGTCCCTCAAAAGATATTTGAGCCATTTCTTCTGCTGAATAGCCGATGATATTTTCGGTTTTGGGATTTGAGAATTTGATTACTTCATCCTGAACAATAAATATTGCATCGTTAGCATTATCCACCAAGAGGCGATATTTTTCTTCATTATCATGAATTTGTTTTTCTACTTTTTGTTTTCTATTGAACAATAGAAATAATCAGTATGCCTAGGCTAACGAACAAAAACACAACCATTAAGCGAGATACAATCTGATAGGGAGAAACCTTTAACAAAATCAGCACTTCCCGTTATCCCGTAATGCCCTGTTTTTATGGGGTACGAGGGAATTGGGTTTCGTAAACTTTTAGAGAACATGCTTGGTTCCAAAACGGCTGCTCTCCGAGCGCCTCGGCAACGAGCTTAGACGCGATTAACTCATCAAAAATAAACGAAAAATTAATCAGGAGTAGCGTATTTTTTTCTTGACAAAGCCTTGAAGGTAAAAATCGATTTTTTCATGGAATTACAACTAATTACACGGAGAATCGATTATGCAGTCACTGAAAATTTTCTCGATCAAGGCCTTACAACTGGTTGCACCGACGAACGGAAGAGCCGTGAACAAAACACTCCACGTGGACGCATTAATTCAAGCTATCAAAGCTGATTTTGGCAAACTTACCGATCATCGGGCCCAAAATGCCAAGATTG
>NZ_JAFFQA010000035.1 GCF_016919065.1 Desulfobulbus rhabdoformis
TGCAATCCACGACCACACCACGTGGTGATCATTTTTCTTACTTTGACTGGTAGAGACTTTCTCGTTACTGGTAATGCTTCATGAGAATTTAAGCGGATTTTCGGGGCGGCGGGAATGCGAATCTACAGTAGCTGATGAGATTGCCGCGTTGCACCAGTATATGTACTTCCATTTTCATTGTGACGACCAAGGGTTTGACCTGTTAGCTGATCTCTTCAAAAAGACAGCAATTGAGGAAATGATGCATGTAGAAGCGCTCGCTGAGCGCATTCTTTTTCTTGGTGGCGATGTTCAGATGAAATCTTCGGGTGATGTCAATATAGTCCAGGATGTTGAAAAGATGCTTGATATGGCACACGGCATGGAAGAACAAAGTGCCATGGACTATAACCGTTGGGCAAATGAGTGTAGTGCTAATGCCGATTCTGTATCAAAAAAATTATTCGAGCAACTGGTTATCGACGAAGAACGCCATTATGATCAATACGATAACGAGATCGCAAACCTTAAACGTTTCGGCAAGGAGTACCTGGCCCTTCAATCCATAGAACGCAGTAAGGCTCGGCGGGCGATGGGCGGGACTGCTTCCGAATAATGAATTACCTACTCTTATTTGTTTCAGCCGCTAAACCAGATCAGCGTTGCTTTTAACACCAATCGGCAATGTCGATTTGATCGAACATACCGACATCACTTGATATCCAATTTGACAAAATAAATATTTCTCATATTGCAACAATTTAGTTGCAATATGAGAAATATTGAATTAAGAACTTTTCTTAATACGTAAGTTTTATTATCCAGATAAACTTATACCCTATTCACACCTGTTCTAGATGGATACGCGTATTCATCGTAACTAGAAAAAATCTTTTTGTTATCGTCGAACAGCCTATCCTGGGCTTATCAGGTGGGTACAATTTTCAATTGTGACTTTGACCGCCCTCTTAGTCTTCTCCTCCAAAAAAATCTTTGATCAAAAGTTCATTTTTTTTGCGTCACGATAAAGATCACCCGTTTTTGATAACGACTACAGAGCGGGGAAATCCAAAAAAAAGCAAACAGGAGGTCAATCACCATGGGTAAGAACGAGTATAGAGGAACAACAAACGACGCCGGGATTCCTGTATCAAGTGATGAATTTTCTTTGACTGTTGGGCCAGACGGTCCGATTCTGTTGCATGATCATTACCTCATGGAGCAGATGGCAGCCTTTAATAGAGAAATGATCCCTGATCGGCAGCCACATGCCAAAGGATCAGGTGCTTTTGGCTGCTTTGAGACCACGCAGGATATCAGTGCCTATACCAAAGCGGCCCTCTTTCAGCCTGGAGTTAAGACAGATGTCCTGGCCAGATTCTCTACAGTTGCCGGTGAAGCGGGAAGCCCCGACACCTGGAGGGATGTGCGCGGTTTTGCCCTTAAATTTTATACTACCGAAGGGAACTACGATATGGTCGGCAACAATACGCCGGTCTTTTTCCTTCGTGATCCGATGAAATTTCACCACTTTATCCATTCCCAAAAACGTCGTGCTGACAGTGGACTTCGTGACGCTGACATGCAATGGGATTTCTGGACGCTTTCCCCGGAATCTGCCCACCAAGTTACCATCCTGATGAGCGATCGTGGTGTACCAAAAAGTTATCGCAACATGAACGGCTATACCAGCCACACCTATATGTGGATCAATGCGAATGGGGAAAAATTCTGGGTCAAATATCATTTTAAAACAGATCAGGGGATTGAAAACCTGCCCCAGGAAGACGCGGATCGTATTGCCGGATCTGATGCGGATTATCATCGTCGGGACCTGTTTGATGCCATTAAAAATGGCAATCACCCGAGTTGGACGCTCAAAGTTCAGATCATGCCATTTGAAGAAGCAAAAAACTATCGCTTCAATCCTTTTGACTTGACCAAGGTCTGGCCGCATAAGGACTACCCGTTGCATGAGGTGGGAAAACTGACTCTGAATCGTAACCCCACCGATTTCCATTCAGAAATCGAACAGGCGGCTTTTGAACCGAACAACCTGGTTCCAGGAATCGGCGCCAGCCCCGACAAAATGCTGCTGGCTCGTCTAATTTCTTATGCTGATGCGCATCGGGCAAGACTTGGGGTGAATTACAGGCAGATTCCAGTGAACCGCCCCATATCCCCTGTCAACAGCTACAATAAAGGGGGCACCATGCGTATTGACAAGATGAATGATCCTGTCTATGCGCCCAACTCCAAGGGAGGCCCTAAACCAGACCCTAAACGGTATCCAGAAGACGCTGTCTGGAGTGCAAACGGTGATTTCATGAGATCAGCGTATACATTAAGAAAAGATGATGATGATTTTAGCCAGCCCGGTTCTCTCGTTCGCGATGTCATGAATGACGCGGAGCGTGACCGATTGGTCAATAATGTCGTCGGGAGCCTTGCTGGTGTTTCTGAGCCTGTGCTGGAACGAGTGTTTCAATATTGGCGCAGCATTGACCAGGAAACCGGTGATCGAATAGCCCAGCAGATTAAAGGAGTCTGATCTTGCTCCAAAAATTTTACAACCGTAAAGGTATTTCCAGTACACCGAAACTGAGCCACCCCTTACGGTTATATTGGAATGCATGATTTTTCTAGAGTTATTAGTTTTTTCACAATGATACGCAAAAAAAGGGCACCCTGGACCAGAGTGCCCTTTTTGTCCCATTTTTAGCCGCCCTGCCCCGGCGGTGACCGTTCGCCCAGCAAGTGGCGCACGATCATATCATGTCTGTCCTGGCTTGCCTTTTCGTTGGCCGCAATCATTTCCTTTATTTCTTTAAACTCTTTGCTGCCACGGTCAAAGCGTTCTTTCTGGTGGCTGTCTCGTTCTTCCCTTTCCTGCAGGCATTGAGCAACTGTGACGCAAGGTGGGTTGCTTTTCATTGCCTCAATGTCCCGCCGGTTCTGCCCCTGCTGCCAGGTTAAGCGCCCCATCCAGAATGAGCCGAACAGGACGCCCACAATCAGGTGTCACCACTCTTTTACAAACTCAATCAACTGGCGCACCTCATTCGCACCTCATTAACCAAAGAATAGGCTAAAAATACCACTTCTCTTTTCCGGTATGTCCTTGGAGTTGTAGACCGCCATTACATAGCTACCGAGGGCAACTCCGGGGCATCTTCCGGCCGTGTGGTCAGGATGGTGCGGCCTGGTCAACAAAGGTCAAAAGTCAGAGAACAGGTAGTGATAGCACGCAGTACCCCGTCAATATATCCCACCGGGGTTGGAATATCGTTACATCAGTCCTTGGCATGATATTGTCCGGTACCCATGAAAGCGATGTGCAAACCATGCTCATGAAAGCGGCATACGGAAAGGCATTTACTCGGGCCATGCATTCCGCCGCTGCTCAACGCCCAGGCAAGATGACAAAAGCTGGCGTTCCAACGACCACCATGCAACGGCTGGCCAATTCCCCTGTTGCGCAAACCGATACCGCCAAGGCCATTGCTGGCGCGATCGGTACTATGATCTCTGCGCAGAAAAAAGTAAGCAGAACTGGAAAATAAAGAAGGATGCGGCTGGACTAAAACGTCTACAGGTCATGCCGCATTCTGTCCCCGCAACGCAGAACGATGGCATCTATCCAGGATAGTTCTCATCAGTTTAGGCAGAGTCAGCTTGAAAGTTGTTTGCAATCCATTCAAGGGCCATAATACGCTGGCACGGATTCACGTATAAAGCAACTCTTCCAGTATATCCACGGCATCGACAATATACTGCGGGCATTGTGTGCGAAACAGATTTTTCTCCTGGGCCACCTTCATGCCTTCCGGAGTGCTGATATTGACCTGAAGCAGTTGGCTGCACTCGGTCGTTTGATGCAGCGCTCCAAATTTTTGTAAAAACTCGCGCACCTTCCACTTCACGTTTCTTCTTCCCGCAGGAGTTTCCGGTGCCCCATTTCCATAATGCAACCCAAGCACCATAATTGCGCCTGTGACTGCGCCGCATGATTTTCCACATGCCATTCCTCCGGCAAATCCGGCTGAGAGCCCTAACCCCTTCTGCAAATCAAGCTTATAATCCTCGGCATACACGGCCAGGACTGCCTGAGAACAGGCGTAACTCTCAAGAAAAAATTCAAGCGCTTTTGAGGAACGATTCATATCGAAAGATGATAATTAAAGGCTCTTATGAACGATTTTTTTTGGCATCATAGACAACGATCAACGGCTTACGAAGTTCCCGCGAAAGCGAGTCAGCCAAAGATCCAAAGAAAAACTTACGCACCCCACTGGGACGAATGGCGCCCATGACGACTATATCATGCTCTTCCGCCTCCTGTTGAATGGTCATCACACGAGCATCGGTGGGCACTGATTTGACGGTAATCGTCACCTGCTGGGGTCGACGATCAAGCCAGTCGTAAATCTGCTCTGTTTTGGTCTCTATGGTCTCTGGGCTGGCATCGGAGCTCATCATATACAGCAGGGTGATATGATGCTCTCCCACCTTGCCCAAGGCGACAACAACCGGAAACACTTCTGCCAGATCATGCATATCCGTCACCGGAACGAGAATGCGTTCCGTATGTAGCACCCCGTAGAATTGTACGACCACCACCGGGCAGCCCACATGGGTCGCCACGGTTTCCAGAATCTCGGAGAAGGCCGAACTCTTGTCATGGAGCGGGTAACTCAAGACAACGGCCTTGGCGTTGTAGTATTCGACAGCTACAACCAGGCCGGATGGGACATGAGGGTCTGGAACAATTTCCGTTTTCAGATCATAGCCCATGGACTCCACCTCGGAGCGTTCCAGCTCAAAATTATGTGGCGGTGGATCTGTTCCCGGTGGCTGGACAAAGACCGCCATGGGCGAGGCCTGATAATGGTGGGCAAAAATAGTGGCAATGCGGGCGATTCCGTTGACGGTATGGCGGCGTGTTGCCCCAAAAACAACCACATCCTGAGGATTAGGGCTTGGGGTGAGTTTTTCCCAGGTCCAGGGCAAAATAGTTACCCCTTCCTCGGAACGCATAAAATCGTCGCAGGCCTTCTCGGTCATTTGCGCGCATTTGGCGCCTCCCCCTGCCCCCTTTTCTGCAAGCACAGCCTCTTTGGCATTGACCAGAGCATATTTGGATGCCAGAGGGCCAAGGAGCTCCGAAAGAAAAACCCCGGTAAGAACAACCGGGGTAATAATTTGTGCATACACCGAAAGGGAGCTGTCCGCACTGAGCAAGAAGATAAGACCAATGGCTACACCTGCCTGGGGCAGCAGGGTTAAACCGATATACCGACGCACAATGCGTGCGGTTTTGCCAAGACGAGCCCCGATATTTGCCCCCACTATCTTTCCCAGAATACGCGCAAAAAAATAGACAATCCCTACCAGCCCGGCGCTGCCGATGTTGGTGATATCAAGATGGGAGCCCGCCAGGGTGAAGAAAAGCACATAAATGGGTGGCTCAAAACTGTTGAGTGCTCGAAAGACACGAACATCACGTTCAGCCCGGTTCACCAGGGTAAAGCCGGTCATCATTCCTGCGAGTAATGGCGAAAGATCAGAAAAGACTGCTAACTCACTGCATAAAAGAAGCAGCGCCAACCCGGCGGTCATCATCTCGTCTTCGCTGCTCATCTTGCGCAGCGCAAAATCCAGACAAACCCCGGTTATAACACCGAGAACAAGCGACAACAATATCTCAAAAAAACCATTCCCCAGAGCAATGATCAGGGGCAGATCCCCTTGGCCTATAATCTGATGGCTTAAGGAAACAGCCAGGCCAAAGATCATGATCGCCAGACCATTGTCCAGTGCAATCACAGCAAGCAGGCTTGAGGTCAGCGGCCCTTTAGCCTTGATTTCTCGAATAACCAAAAGGGTCGCCGCAGGCGCAGTGGCCACACTGACAGCACCTAAGAGGCAGGAAAGCACCAGCTGATCGCTCAACTGCCACCTTTGTGATAAGTCTTCGCTCCCCGACAGCACGGCAAAGATGGCCAGACTAACAAGGCAAAAGGCACCGAGCGCCTCACAGAGACCGGTCCAGAAAACACTTCCGGCATATGCCTTGATTTTTTTAATTTCGATATGCTCGCCAATGCCAAAGGCTATCAGCATCAGCGCTATTTGGGTAAAATGGTCAAGACTGTGACCAACTGATTCTTCGGTGATAACACCAATCCCGGAAGGGCCTAGCAGCAGCCCGGCCATTATATAACCGGTGGCAGAGGGTAGACGGAGCCATTGAGCGAGCTTTGCCGCAACAAGCCCAACCGCCAACAACAGTGCCAGACCAAGGGTTACCATAGGCTAGAAGACGACTTGAAGAGCCGTATAGCTGGAGAAAAAGCGCACTTTCGTCCCTTGTTTTTTGGATGTTTCATCCGTAGCGGACTCCTTCCTGAATCCATGACGCCCCCTGATTGCCTTCTATCTTCAGGTATCTACCACCTCTCAACTTCAGACGCAACATTTTGAAATAGCGATTCTTTCAAGAGCCCCCCAACAAATCCTTATTTCCGGCTGGACACGAACCAGCAGAAATAATTTGTCTCCAACCATTTCCTAGGTTTAAAATACCCTTATATCCTCAGCAATCTTTGGTTGTGGCGTCCACATGCAGGCACAGCCTTTCCCACCAAATGGCTTCAGTCGATCACCAGGAGGTGCATTTTCAGTTTCACGTATCGCTCCCTCAATCATTGTATCCAAAAAACGATGGAACGCTTTGCTTCACCAGTTACGGTTCTCTTTTTCTTGGTTTTCTGTGTACCCACTATTGTATTTCCAGCCCAGCTTCCCAAGGCCATGCGGATAGCCTACCCACAATTTCCACCCTTTCACTGGCAAGACCAGCAAGGGAAACTGCATGGGATGTTTTATGAAATACTTAGCGAGGCCTTTGAAAAAAGGATGCATCAGCCTCTGCAGTGGACGCACTACCCCTGGGCACGCTGCCAGGAGCAACTCAAAGCAGGACGCGACGATGCCATCCTCACCGTTCCCACGAAGGCACGCCTTCGCTACACCAAGACGCACCCCCACCCTTTTTTCAACAAACCACTGCACCTTTTCACCTACAGAGACCATCCGCTCCTCAAAAAGATCAGACAGATACAAACGCTCCCCGAAATACAGGCGTTGCACCTTTCCGTTATTACCTATGCCAAAAACGGATGGAATCAAGACCATGTTGCTGCTCTGGGAATCAAGACCATGTTGCTGCTCTGGGAATCAAAACCCTGGAATCAGCCTACCTGGATTCTGTCTGGATAATGCTTGCCAGGCACCGGGGTGATCTGGTCATTGAATGGCCCAGAGCTGCCAAGATAGACTTGCAGCGCCTGGATTTGGAGACTAAAGTTATTGATTCAGGCGTCGAGGTTGCGCAAATGCCCTTTCACCTCCTGATTCAAAAAAATTCTCCCTTTGTCCGCCTGCTCGGTGACTTTGAAAAGACCCTGCAAACCATGAAAGCGGATGGCACGCTGATCACAATTCTGCAACGTTATGACTCGCCCGTGGGCCACAAAAAACACTGATCGTCTTCTAGGCCCTCTCAAAACCAGGCGGTTTATGCTGGCTCTTATCCTGAGCTGTCTACTGGGCTTTGCCGGATTTATTTATCTCCATCAAGAGTATCTCTACCAGCAAGCGGTGGATAGACTACACAACCATGCGGCTGTGGTGGCCAATTCGTTGTGGACCTATGAAAAGAAGAGTCCCAGCGCCTATCTGCGTTTAGCCGCACAATCCAATGGCTACCTTTCGGTGGTGCTTCTTGACGCCCCTGAGCATGAATTTTTACGCATCCAAGGCCCCTCGCTCTCCTTCACAGGACGTCTCCTGCATAAGGTGCACCTCATTCCAATCGAGCGCATTGAGCACCCCATCACCTTTGAAGGGCAGCTCATCGGTTCCATTGTTGCCCTCTGGCCCAATCAGGCCGTCTATTTTTACCTCTATATTTTCTGGTCACTGCTCTTATTCTTTCTAGTTTTCTGGCTTTTTCTCAAACTCCTTGATGCCAAAAGAACCCTGGAACACAAGGTGTACAAACGGACGCTTGAGCTGGAAAATGAAGTGGCAACACGGGTTCAGGCTGAAGAGACAGCCAGGCGCCAGGCAAAAAGACTGGCCATTCATGCACAGCATACGCCTCTGGGAGTAATCGAGTGGGACCTGGACTTCAAGATAGTGGAGTGGAACCTGGCAGCACAGGAAATTTTTGGTTTTTCCCGGGAGGAGGCTTTAGGGAAGGCTGCAGTTGATCTGCTTTTATCTGACGCAGATATTCCCGCCGTTGAACACATTTGGCAACAACTTCTCAACAACACCGGCGGCACCAGATCGATCAACAGCAACCTCACCAAAAGTGGCGCGACCAAGATCTGCGAGTGGTACAACACACCGTTAACCGACTCGCAAGGTAACGTTTTTGGTGCTGCCTCACTGGTTCTTGATTGTACCGAAAAGTTAGAAACAGACGCGGAGAATCGTCGACTGCAGTCTCAGTTACTCCAGGTGCAAAAAATGGAAGCGATTGGCCAACTCGCCGGGGGTGTGGCCCATGATTTCAATAATATGCTTGGCGTGATTCTTGGTCAAAGCGAGCTTGCCATGATGCGCACCAAACCTGACACCCCATTTTATCGTAATTTGGTGGAAATTAGAAAGGCTGCCGAAAGATCAGCACAAATAACAAGCCAGTTACTCGCCTTTGCCCGCAAACAAACGCTCAGCACCAAGGTGCTGCACCTCAATGAGCTGATTGAAGGCATGTTGAAAATGGTGCAACGCCTTATTGGTGAAGGGGTCGAGCTACGCTGGATTCCGGGAGATGATCTCTGGCCCATACAGGCAGACCCCGCCCAAATCGACCAAATTCTGGTGAATCTCTGCGTCAATTCCCGAGATGCCATGCAATCCGGCGTTGGCCGCATCACTGTCGAAACCAACAACAGGATTCTTGAAGAAGAGTACTGCTCTCATCACCCAGGTGCTGTGCCTGGTGAGTATGCCAGCCTTACCATCAGCGATACTGGCTGCGGCATGAATAAGGAAACGCTTGGCCACATTTTCGAGCCTTTTTTCACTACCAAAGGCGTTGGTGAAGGAACCGGACTTGGTATGGCAACGGTCTACGGATCAATTAAACAACACAAAGGCTTTATTGATGTTGTCAGTGAACCGGGGCGCGGCACCACCGTCACAATCTATCTGCCACGTGTTCAGCAATCTCTACAGGCCAGAGGCGGCGATGAATTGAGGGAGCAACTGGCTGGCGGGTTGGAAACCATTCTTGTGGTGGAAGACGACAGCGCTGTCCTGGATATGACCACAAGCATGCTGCAGCACCTGGGATACACCGTTATTCCAGCCAACGGGCCAACTGCGGCCATTGAACTCATTCAGCAGCAGGCTACAAAGATTGACCTTCTCCTGACCGATGTCATTATGCCCGAGATGAATGGGCTGGACCTGCTCAACATTCTCAAAAAATCCCAGCCCCAGCTCAATTGGCTCTTCACCTCCGGCTACACCGGCAACGTCATTGCCCAACACGGAATCCTGGAAAAGGATACACCGTTTATCCAAAAACCGTTTACCACTGCCCAGCTTGCAAAGGCGGTCCAGAAAGCCCTGCATCCGGAAAAGGGAGAGATTATCCTAAGTCCGTGAGCGTTCCTTCATGCGTCACAGTATCGTTGTTTGTTGCTACGCTTTTCAGTAAGCACACGCCGTCACGGATTCAGGAGTACCTGTTTTCTGGGTGGTCATTGCCTTTACCGTAGATCATTTTGAAGCCGAGTAATAGCAGCCTTAATCAGTTCCAGCTTGGATTTATGAGGCGCCCTCTTTCGTTCAAGCGCGATCAAACGCTCTGCAGCCTGGATATCTCCAAAGAGCATCCGCTCCAGATCTCTACGTAGTGCTTCTTCCCGGGTTTTTCTGCCTGGCAAAATTGTGCGTACAACTCCCGCAATCCCTGCTATGACAGCAAGGGCGATGATCCCCAAAAAAATATTGTCCATGATGAGACTCCCGATTCGTTGTTTTTACCTGCGCTATCGAGCAAATGAAAAAATACCTGAATCCGTGACCGCTGGTGGTCACTGAACAAGGTATCCTATTGATGAGACGAAGATTTTTAAGCGAATTCATTTATTGTTCAGTTTCACCCGCTGTCACTGATTCAGGAATACTTATCGTTCTCGTAAAACGATTCGAAATGACGTTCCAATCTTCGCCCCCTCGTGGCACATTGGCTGAATTTTGAGATGGTGACTATGGCCGGTGCCACCAAAATTTCATTGGCAGCAATTGCTCTTTTATGTAATATTTTCATTACCTTTTAGCAAAGGCTACCTAAATTGCTCAATCAGAGGGAATAGTAATGAAGAAAGGATTGTATTGTATCCTCATACCCATTTTCCTCAGCCTGGTTCTCACAGGCTGTGTAGAAGTCACTGCAAACAAGGCAGGACTGAAAAAAATCGGTCCCGTCACGCAGATTTTTGCGTTTGGCGACAGTTACTCAGACAGCGGAGCCTCTTTTCGACTGACCCAAAAAATGGTCAATAAAAAACTGGAGGATGCCACCATTCTGCCAGGAGATCTTTATTGGAAAAACCGGTGGACCAATGGTCCCACAGCGGTCGAAGTTTTAGCCAAGCACCTCCGGGTTCCACTCACCAACTATGCCGTGGGCGGTGCAAAGAGCGGAAATGGCAACTACTATCACTGGATGGATCCGTATGAGGATACCGGCGTTTTGGGTCAGATTGAAAAGTTTCATGTAGAATTACAAGGTAGAGGTGCAAATCCAGGTGCTCTTTTCTTTATATTTATTTCAGCAAATGACTATTTTGAACATATTGACTATAATCTTCCTGGAACCGCTTCAGACTTGGCAGACACAGCTGTGGCAAACATATGTACGGCGGTTGCTCAACTCGCTCGCCTTGGCGCCCAACATTTTATGATCGTCAATTCCACAGACCTTTCCAAACTACCAGTCGTTACAGAGCCTGAACAAAAAGCTCTTGCTCAAGAATTTCAAACTCACTTCAATTCTGAACTGCTTCCCGCAGCCGAGAGCCTGCAAAAACATTTGGATATCAAAATAACCCTCTTTGATCACATTGCTTTGAGCAACAAGATTTGGAGCAATCCCCAAAAATACGGCCTCAGGAACCTGAGCACCCCCTGCCAGCCGGTGTACCCTGCAGTCAAACCAGTCTGCCAGTCACCCGATACGCACTACTACTGGGACGAATGGCACCCCACCCGCCGTGTGCACCAGATTGCCGGGAAAGCCATGGCTGCAACCCTCAGCAAGTAAGGGGGGCTTTTTTTAAATTCTTAGCCTCTTCAACCTGAACACCCTAACCCCAGTTACGTGACAGGAAGTGATTGCTCACGAATCCAAAAAAATGGGCGCCTCTCGTTAAACAACAGAGCACGCCCCTTTTTTTACCCTGAATCCGTGAGCACACCAATCCAGCTTATCCTGCAAGTTTGCCATTGGCCAACTGCGTACCGAGCATCCTAGCCTTCTCGCAATCCTCGGCAAAATGCGCGTCCCTGTACGCCTTCTTTGATTCAGGGGTGGCGTTGGCCTCATACTTGGAATAATCGTCGTATTGGGTGGTGTTACAGGCCATGACTATTTCACATGCGCCAAATTCGCGCGCCAAAGTTGACCGAGTTCGGCCAAATGTGACATCATATCCCATAGCCTCAACCCTCTCTTGCGGTATATTCATGGTGTAAATCAACCCTACCGGAATGCGCCGTGGAAAGTGACTCTTCGTGTAATCGGCATAGTTGAGATAGGGAAAACAGAGTCGCTCAATCAGGGCTCTGGTCGAGGCGGTTTCACTTCCGTAATAAACCGGAGTCGCAATGCAGATTGCATCGGCTGAACGCACCTTTTCCAGTACGGGTTGCAGATCATCTTTCACCACACAGACGATGGGCCGTTCCCTGTCAAGACGCTTGCAGCTAAAGCAACTGACGCAGCCCGAAAACTGCAGAGTGTAAAGATCAAAACGCTCCACCTCTGCTCCCCTCTCCTGTGCACCAGCGATGGCCTGATCAAGCAGGGTTGCCGTGTTACCATTTCGCCGGGGACTTCCATTAAATGCAAGTATTTTCATCTTCTTTTCCTTTTTTCTTTTAACGATCGAACATTTTTTTACCTGCCTACCAGGCCAATTCAATAAGGATAAACCTTACCAAACTATACGCCAGCAAAGAATGACCGGAGACCATTTTCCTCCGCCGTTTTTTGGCTTTACCGGTAGCGTTTTTTTCCACTCTGAGTAGCCGCCGCACAAGATTGGCAATCCCTAGTCATTTCCTTCTTCCCCTCAGCGATCCCCCCCAAATAGACCGCCTGCAGCATTCCCACATTGTGGCTCCAGCCATCACATTTACGTCATTTTTATTTATTAGAGATCCAACCCCTGTACATAATTGTCTTCTTCGTTTGCATCAGGCACGCATCTTGAAACTCCATCTCCGTGACGCATGCCAGAGGGGCCCAAGCAGGACGATGTTGTCCGACCCGGTCGCTTCCTGGACATGCATACTGCAGTCACCACATAACCCTCAACCAGGGGCATACTCGAAGGCAATTATTTATTGGGGCTCTCGAGCAGGACTCACGCTCAAGGCACCCTATCATTCAAATCATTACCATAAAGAGCATTACCATGACTGGAAAAGAACGTATTTTAGCTATCCTCAACAAAGAAGAAACCGATTGTATCCCCTGGGTACCCTTTGCTGGAGTTCATGCTGGAAAGCTGATTGACTGCGAGGCTGATCTTCTCTACAGCAACGCAGACAAATGCTTTGAATCCCTCCAGAAAGTCAACGAACTTTATAAGCCGGACGGTCAGCCGATGATGTTTGACCTCCAGATCGAAGCCGAGATCCTCGGCTGCGACCTGCTCTGGGCCAAAGACGCCCCACCCACCGTATCCAGCCATCCCCTGGCCGACACTGACGAGATTCCGGACAAAGTTGTCCAAAAAGACGAAGGCCGACTGCCCATCGAACTTGAGGTTATTCGTCGTTGCAAAAAAGCCTTTGGCGAGACCACCGCTCTTTACGGTCTGATCACCGGCCCTTTTACCCTGGCCCTGCACCTGCGCGGCACCGGCATGTTCATGGATATGGTCATGAAAGCCGACTATGTCAAAGAACTGCTGGCTTACTGCAACACCGTCTCCAAGTCCATGGCAAAATTCCTGATTGAGGAAGGCGTGGATGTCGTCGCTGTTGTTGATCCGCTGATCTCCCAAATTTCTCCTGCGCATTTCGACGAATTCATGGCGGTTCCCTTTACCGAACTGTTTACCTCTATTCGTGAGCAGGGGTGCAAATCATCCTTTTTTGTCTGCGGCGACGCCACCAAAAAACTCGCTCAGATGTGCGAGACCGGCTGCGACTCCATCTCCATCGATGAGAATGTCAACCTGGCCGAGGCCAAATCCATTTGTGACGAGCATAACGTCGTCCTGGGCGGCAACATCCCCCTGACCACGGTTATGCTCTTTGGCTCTCAGCAGGATAACATGAAATGCGTGCTCGACTTGATCGACTCCCTGCCCAGCACCCACAACTACATCCTGGCCCCCGGTTGCGACCTGCCGTTCGGCACGCCTCCTGAAAATGTCATAGGTGCCGAGCAGGCTGTTCACAACAAGGAATCTGTTGCCGAGATGGTCCGCAATTACGAATCCACCGAGATCGTTTTCGAAGGTGAGTTACCGGATTACAACAATCTGGAGAAACCGCTGATCGAGGTCTTTACGCTTGACTCCACAGCCTGCGCCGCCTGCACCTATATGCTGGCCAGCGCCATGGATGCCAAGAAAGAGTTTGGCGAGAAAATCGAGGTTGTCGAATACATGTACAACGATCCGCAGAATATTGCGCGTTGCCGGGAAATGGGTGTGCAGCAGTTGCCCTCTATCTACATCAACGGTGAGCTGAAACACTCTTCCATTATTCCCTCACGCGACGAGCTTAACGCAGAGATCAACGCGGTACTGTAAGAAATGCTCGTGGAAGATAGCTGAGAATTGAGAGAGATCTCAGTTTTTTCCAGATATCCATGCCTGACGTTCCCAGGGGCTGCCCCCGTGAACGTCAGGCCTATTGATACATTATGAGACTACCATGATCCCTTACCTTTTTATCAGCGGTTTCCTGGGTGCAGGAAAGACAACGCTGCTCAACAACCTGCTCAAACGGTACGCTCACCTGAAAATTGGTGTAATCGTCAATGATTTTGGCGAACTCGCCGTTGACAACATGCTCATCGACAAGAAAGGCGTCACCGGTGAAATCCTGGAGCTGCGCGCAGGCCAGATTTTTTGTTCCTGCCTGTCCGGTCAGTTTGTCGATTCAGTGCTCGCCTACGAATCCATTCAACCCGACCTGCTGCTGGTTGAATGCTCCGGCCTTGCCAAACCGGCCACCCTCTCCGACATTGTTGCGGTGATCAACAAGAAGGCTCCGGATTGCTTTGCATATGCCGGTATGGTCTCTCTGATTGATGGCACACGCCACGAAGTTCTTGAGCAGAGCCTTATGGTTGTGACCGAACAGATCGAGGCCAGTGACCTTCTCCTGATCAGCAAAACAGACCAGATGGAGCCACAAAAAGGGCAGCAGCTTCAAGATCATCTGGAAGAGCAGTATCCAGAGAAAATCATACTCTCGATTCCCAAAGATACGGTCGAACTCGACCTGGTAGCGCTGCTCAAGGGAAAACGCAAGGCCTTTGCTCAGGTTGACGCCTCCAAACACGCTGGATGGGGTGAACTTGGTCGACCAGTGACCTTTACCCTTACACCTGAAATGCTCTCTTCAAGTGAGATTGAAAGCATTCTGCGCCCGTTTCAAAATCGCTGGTATCGGCTCAAGGGGACGCTTGCGACCTCCGATTCGGGACCACGATATTTTGATGGGGTACTGGACTATCTGGATGTGCTGGACTCCTCCTGCGATGAGTATGGGTTAGTTGTCATCACCCATGACCACGGGCTCGAGGCCGAGCTGAAAAGCGCCTTTGGCTTGCAGCCTCCCTCGCAGCCGTTACAGCCCATCGGCCTTCCTGTTTTCTGAAATCCCGTTTCGTCCTCACGATTCTAAGGAAAGTATTGCTCAGATTATAAGCTCAACGACCACTTGAGGGCCTCAGCTCTAATCAACCCTCATAAACATGGGCCCAACAATTCGACAATGTCGAATATTGCACTTTGTCAAAGGTTTACCATGAACGATCTTCTTGCGAACTGCCCCTGCAGCGGCAAAAGCGTGAGCAACCTGGCCGCCCCCTGGCTTTTGCTCACACTCTACAAACACCCCTCGCTCCACGGGTATGAGCTGACTCGCATTATCAGTGAGCAAATCGAGGCCATGGGGATGCATGTCAACATGGCCGGACTCTACCGGCACCTAAAAGCATTGGAGCAGCGAGGAGTATTGGTCTCGCAATGGGACACGGAAGGAACAGGTCCGGCCCGACGAACCTATACCCTCACAGAAGATGGCAAGGATTGTCTGCACAACTGGATGGAAACCCTGAGCACGCAGGCGACCTTAATCGAAGCCTTTCTTCACCAGGCGGATCGCCTCTTTCCCGAGCAGATACAGACGGGACGCCCGGGCTTTCCTGAGCAATGCTCCTGTCGCTGAATTATCCATCAACAATTGCAGAGAAGAATATGTTGTATTTTCGAGAACTGTGCGGCGAATCCTTGGGTACCTTTGTCCTCACCATTTTCGGCTGTGGCTCAGTGGCTTCGACCATCCTCTTTGGGGCGCATCAAGGTCTGTTCCAGATTGCGCTGATCTGGGGCATCGCCGTAACTCTGGCTATTTACCTCACCCGCCACCTCTGTTGTGCCCATCTCAACCCGGCGGTTTCCATCGCCATGGTTATCGGCGGACGTATGCAGCCACGCAAACTGCCCACCTACCTGGTGGCACAGTTTGGCGGTGCCTTTCTCGCGGGCATGATGCTCTATCTCCTCTTTTCCCCTTCCATCGCGGCCTACGAAGCCAGCCACGGGATCATCAGGGGAACAACGGGTTCGATGAAAACCGCAGCCATGTTTGGTGAATATTACATCCACCCCGAAACTTCGGCTGTCGTTTCCCTGCCCCTGGCCATTGCCGCCGAAGCCTTTGGCACCTTTTTACTGGTGCTGATGATCTTTGCCCTGACCGAAGGATGTAATGTCGGGCGTCCACACGAGGCCCTGGCCCCTGTGTTTATCGGCCTGAGCGTATCTTCCATCATCTGTCTTATCGCGCCACTGACCCAGGCCGGATTAAACCCGGCGCGGGATTTCAGCCCCCGGCTGGTTGCCTGGATGATGGGCTGGGGCAGCGCAGCCTTCCCCGATCAACAGGGCGGATTTTTTTATGTCTATATCCTGGGCCCGGTACTGGGCGGCATAGCTGCCTCTGGTCTCTTTATCCTGCTTCTTGAAAAACTGATGAACAAACAATCCACGCCCTGTGGTTGTCCAAAGCGAATGTAACTCAAAGGATCGAATCAAAATGCACACCACACGTCTTCTCTTTATTGGCGGCTTTCTCGGAGCAGGCAAGACAACGCTTCTGGAAAATATTTCGCAACGGTTGCGCAATCAGGGGCATACGGTTGGTCTCATTACCAATGACCAGGCCCCTGCTTTAGTCGACACCCTTTTTCTTGCCCAAAACGACCAAGAAGTCGCCGAGGTTAGTGGCAGTTGCTTTTGCTGCAATTTCAGCGGATTGATCAGTGCGATCGACCATCTTCACCACACCATAAAACCAACCATTGTTCTGGCTGAACCGGTCGGCAGTTGCACAGATCTCTCAGCGACCATTTTTCAGCCCCTGAAGCAGCAATTGGACCGATCGTTTACCCTCAGTCCGCTTTCGGTTGTGATCGATACACGCAGGCTTCTCGATCTTTTCCATAACCGCGCAACGGACCTGCATCCGGATGCTGCCTATATTCTTGGTAAACAGCTGGAAGAGGCAGACATGATCGTTGTCAACAAAATCGATCTCATCGATGTTCAACAACGTGCCACTCTCCAGGAATACCTCAAGGACACCCATCCCCGGTCTACCTGTTTTTTCCTTAGCGCCAAGACCGGTGAAGGGGTGCAAGACTGGCTTGACGCGGCCTGTGCCTCTAACGATTGCGGCGGCCATATTGTGGAAGTGGATTACGACAAGTATGCCAAAGGCGAGGCGGTGTTAGGCTGGCTCAATGCCACCCTGGCCCTTGAAGGAACGGCCACCGACTGGAACCACTTTGCCAAAGTTGCGCTGTCATCGCTTGGAAACCAACTCGATGCCGCAGGAGTGAATGTCGGCCATATCAAGCTCTTTCTGGCAACCGAGACGGAACCGGCCATCGTCGCCAACCTCACCGGCCCCCAAGAGACGCTTGACGTACGTGGGCCGCAAAGAGTCTCTACCGCAGCCTACCTGACGCTCAATGCACGTGCGGAATTGCCGCCCGCAGACTTAGAAGCTCTTGTCCGCCAGACTCTGCAAACACTGTGTGGTTCCGCACTGAATCAAACCGTCATCGAATGGCAGAGTTTACGTCCGGGACGCCCCCAACCAACCTATCGCTACGATCATGTCGTCACCCCATCCTGAAACACTGCCCACTTCACCTGAGGGACGAACAGCAAAAACCGCTCACCAAAGATGGAGATTGCCGCACCACCTGTGGCTAGCAGGTGAACGGCTTCTCCCCTGTGCCGTCATCCTCCTGATCTGGACAGCCGTGTCCCTCAGTGTCCATTTCCTGCGCGGTGTCGACATGCCCACACCATGGCAAACGGCTAAGCGTCTGTATTCCCTACTTGGTGGTAGCACCGTTGCTGGCAGCCCCCTGCTGCTCCACCTGCAGGCCAGCATGCTCCGCTGGATCAGTGGATTTTCCGTCGCCGCCTTCCTGGGGATAAGCTTTGGATTGCTTGCGGGGTCCTTTCCCTGGTTCTCCAGGGCGACACGAGCTATCCCCCAGGTTCTTCTCATGATTCCGGGTTTGGCCTGGATTCCTGTTGCCCTGCTCCTCTTTGGCATTGGCGAGAAGGCCACTCTCTTCATGATCTCCGTTGCCGCCTTTGCCCCCATGGCAATCAATGTCAGGGACGGACTTCGGGGAGTGGATCCGTATCTTGTCCGTGCCGCGCGCATGATGGGCACTGGCCGGTGGTCACTTTTCTTTCAGGTCCTGCTTCCGGCAGCACTGCCAGCGTTCCTGACCGGAATTCGCCTGAGCCTGGGCACGGCCTGGCGTGTACTTGTGGCTGCAGAGATGGTGGTCGGCACGGGGCACGGTCTGGGCTACGCCATTATGCAATCCCGCTGGACGCTTGACTATACAGCGGCCTTTGTCTGCATCGCTCTTCTCTGCCTGATCGGCCTCACACTCGAGGCAATTCTCCTGCGGATAGTCGAAGCGAAAACCATTCACCGCTGGAATATTGCCAAGGAGCGGTCATGATTCGCTTTGCGGAGGTGGGGCTGAGCTATAGTCGAGGGCATGGAGAAGCAACGGATGTAATCCTTGAGTCGATTAATCTCCAAGTTAGCCGTGGTGAATTTGTCTGCATCCTTGGCGCCTCAGGCTGTGGCAAGACGACCCTCCTCAACCTGGCCGCTGGCTTTCTACGCCCCAGCCGGGGACGCATCCTTTTCGCCGATAAAGAAATCCTCGCGCCCGACCCGAGACGTGGCATGGTCTTTCAGGACGCGACGCTGTTTCCCTGGCTCACCGTTTCAGGCAACATCGGCTTTGCCCTGAAACAACAGGGAATACGTGGCAGGCAACGTGCGCAGATAGTTACCCGTCACCTTGAACTGATGGGTTTGAGCGAATGTGGCGATTGCTATCCCAACTCGCTCTCCGGTGGTATGCGACAACGGGTGGGCATCGCCAGGGTGTTGGCCATGGAATCCCCGCTCATGCTCATGGACGAACCTTTCAGCGCCCTTGATCCCCTCACGCGCGAGCGACTCCAGGACGAACTCCTTCAACTGCATAAAATAAACGGGCAGACAATTCTCTATGTCACCCACTCAATTGCCGAAGCGGCTTATCTGGCAGATCGGATCATCATTCTGCAGCACAGAAGCATTGGCCATGACATCAGGGTTGATGCCTCCCTGCCAAAAGATCGACTCGGGGCATCATGCCTGCGGCTTCAGCACCAATTGCGCAGGGTTTTAATGCCTGACAACAACATTCCTCTTACTCCCAAGATATAAAAATGACATCTCTCCGACACGTGCAATGCTATGCTCTCTTCGCGCTTTTAGGCGTGCTCTCCCCTGCCCTGCTCTGGGCCGGGTCAACCAATACTATCAGATTTGCCTTTCAGGATCGCATCGGCAGCCTGCTCCCTCTTGTTGCGGTGCATAAGGGCTATTTTCGCGATGCGGGCCTTAGCGTGAAGCCGCTTCATTTCAGTAACGGCCCGGCCTGTGCCGAGGCGCTTTACACAGGGGCGGCCGACATCAGCACCATGGGGGATACAACCGCAATTATCACCGTTACCCGTAATCCCCGTTTTCGCATCTTTGCCAGTCATGCCAGTGGAGAACATCGCCACCGGCTCATGGTGCGGCCGGAAGCAGCACAGGCCAGCCTTGCCGATCTCCAAGGCAAACGGGTGGCAGTCAAGAAAGGTACCTCAACCTATGGCGGACTACTGGCCGCCCTCAAAGAGGCACAGGTCAATCCTGCTGCCATACACCTTATTGACATTGCTCCGGCAACCATGCTCACCGCCCTGGAGGCAGGGGCTGTGGATGCCTTTGCCGCAAGCGAACCCACGCCGTCACTGGCCGAAGAGCGAGGAGCCAGAGGATTATGCACCTTCGGAGGACTGGGCAATCTCTACCCCATCTTCATGCTGGCCCGGCAAGATTTTATGCGCACGCATGCAGAGGAGTTCAAAGGTTTTGTCATGGCTCTGCACCGAGCGGAGCAGTATGCGCAAACCCATCCCCAGGAGGTTGTCACCCTGATGGCCCGGCAGACCTCTTTATCTCCGAAGGCCACCTGTGCAGCTCTGGCCCGCCATCAGTTCCAGCTCCGACTGGATGGGGCAATCGTGCACAGCTTGCACGAGACAGCAGACTTTTTACATAGGCAAGGTATCATCGAGCAGGTACCGGAATGGCAGCAGGTGGTTGAGCCATCCGTACTGGTCGAGTTGCACGAAAGTAGGCAAGAATAAGGACAGATATTTCAAAAAAAGATGGCACCCTCCCCGTTTGTCAGAAGTCGAGAGCGGGAGAAGAAAGCTCCCATCCCCACAAAAAAGAAAAGCCCAGACCGAATATGATTCGGTCTGGGCACGGTGGCTACAACAAACGATGTGGGGGACGAGCCCTTTTTCCGGTTGCGTGAAAAAAGGCTTTCACCTTGGCTGCATCCACCGAGTCTGCTACGGGCTGGCGAGCCGTTTCAGGGCTGGCCTGCCACCCTACAGTCTTACACGCTTTTGGGAGTATACTCCTCTTTGTAGGCTTTCTTAAGCATCTTAAAGAGCGAGAAGATCATCATGAAAATGATCACCGAAAAAGGGGCACCCGCAATGATAGCTGCTTTTTGTAATGCCTGCAGGCCACCACTGATGAGCAGGACCAGTGCCAAAGAGCCGATAAAAGCACCCCAAATGAGCTTCATCATGGTGCTGGGGTTCATGCTGCCGCGAGCCATCTGCATGGCAACGAAGAAGGAGGCTGAATCGGCAGAGGTGATGAGAAAGATGAGCAAGTTGATGAAGACAACATAACCCATGAGGTCACCGAACTGGAAGCTTGACAGAAGGACATAGATACCGCTGCCCATATCCGCCTTCAGCGCTTCGGCCATTGGCGCCGTTCCGTTGATCTGGGCAAACTGAGCTGCCCCGCCGACAATACTGAACCAGACCAGCGCCACCAATGTAGGTACCAAGGCAACACCAAGGATGAATTCACGCAGGGTGCGGCCTTTGGAGATACGGGCTACAAAGCCTCCACAGAATGGTCCCCAGGAGATCCACCAGATCCAGTAGAACACTGTCCACCAGCCGAGCCAGGGGGTTTTAGCGCTAAAATCCGTCCAAAAGGTCTGGTAAAGGAAGTTATTGACATAGGTGCCGGTGGTCTGCACCATGAGGTTGAGCAGATCGCTGGTTGGCCCCATGACGAGGATAAAACCACCCCAGATAAAGGCTACATACACATTGATGGTACTGAGGTTTTTGATACCTTTTTCGATGCCGGAAACAGCAGAGATGATGTAGCAGATTATAAGGAAAACCATAAAGACGGTCATTCCGGTGGTATCAAGCCCTGTACCAAAAATATGTTTAATACCGGCGTTGATGCTGATGATTCCCAGGCCCAATGCAGTGGAAACCCCTGCAATAGTGGCAAAGGCTGCGAGGAACTCAACAAAGCGCCCAAAAGGACTGCCAATAATTTTATCGCCAAACAGACCGTACAGTGAGATGGAAAAGTTCATCGGTTTTCCCTGGCGATAAGCGGGAAAGGCAATGGCAAGGCCGACCAGGGCAAAGACAGCCCAGGCATGCAGCCCCCAGTGCATGACACCAATTTCAATTGCCACGGGCATTGCATCAGGCGTCTGCGACTGCGCCAGGTAGGGTGTGTTCATGTAGTGCATAACCGGTTCACCGACCGCCCAGAATGCGTAGCCGACCCCGACACCGCAGCTAAAGAGCATGGCAATCCAGGCAAAATAGCTGAACTCCGGTTTATCTTCCGCTTTTCCCAATTTGAGATCACCGTACTTACTGAACGCAATATACATACAGATGAAGAGGTAGATCGCCACCGAAAGCAGAAAGTACCAATTCAGGTTGGTTGTGATCGCCTTCTGGAGATGCGTTAAAAAGCCATCGAACTTGGCCGGACTGAACAGACCAAACAAGACGGCAGCCAAGGTGACAGCCCCGGTCGACCAGAAAATGACCGGATCCATTTCCCCGATATATTTTTTCCAAAAACCTGCTGTCGCCGGAAGCGCAGCGGATTTTGGTATTTTTTCCACATGTTCTGAATATGCCATTCTCTTAACCCCTTTTTTTACCGCAATCTGGCGGCACTGCATGAATCCTGTCTGGCGCCAAAAGATTGCGAGGCGCCTGTGCTTTTTTCTTATCAAGTGTCAAACACCACAGGTTTGCCCTGCCTGCGAGACCACTTGTTTTTCGAATGTTTTCCACCGGCTAACACGAACAACAAATACGTTTCACGTTAACCAATTCGTCATTATAAATAAAATTTCATTTACATTTTCGTTAATCAAGAAAAGCAACACTCGTGCCATTTTGCAAAAAACAGCAACAACCACGAAAGGATAGCAAGTTAAGAGAATTCTCGAAAAATCAAGGAGAAGAGAACCGGTCAAAGCTGGCCCCATTCGGGACCAACGCAAAGAAAGAAGTGAAAATTCATCAAGATATAGGGCGACAAAAACGCCCCGACAACATTCCCCGGGCATGTAATTTAGAGAAAAATACTCTGCACCCTCCTTTTCAAATCATAATCGCCTCTTACATTCCCGTTATCCAGACACACGCCAATGTCACACTGGCCACTTGATTGGACATGCAGACGCTGAAGATCTCCTCCCCGTTTAACTTCCTGTTTTTTCATGATACTCACCCCATTTAACCGTTCACCCATAATCGTCACAATTATGACAATATTGCATCCCTGCACATAACTGCCTAAAAAAAGGGGCCATTGTAGATAACTGTACAATTTTGTACAAAAGAATAAAAACCGTTCACCAGGTATCAAAGCGAACAATAATGTATAAAATGAGGCAGCGGCAGTGATATGGAGAGAAGAGGACTGTGAGAACTCAAAAGTAGAACCGGACGGCAGAGACTCGCCCGCAAAAATAAACCAAGCGGACGCATTGTCCTTTGATGAAGTCAAGAGCAGTAACCGCACCCAGGGTTTCTGCAGACCGAAAAAAACCTCGTTTCCGGAAGGAAACGAGGTCGTCTGCCATAAAAGATGTTACAGGCGTCAGGAATCTAAGCTTCCGAATTCTTCTCTGTAGGCCTGCTTGAGTAGACGAAGAAGGGAGAAAATCATAAGAAAGAGAATAACCGAGAAAGGTGCGCCGGCAATAATTGAGGCCTTCTGCAGGGCCTGAAGCCCACCGCTGGAAAGAAGCACCAGGGCAAGTGATCCAATACTGGCCCCCCAGACAAATTTCATAAAATTACTCGGGTGCATGGAGCCCCGAGCGGTTTGCATGGCCACGAAAAATGAAGCTGAATCCGTGGAGGTAATCAGAAATATAAGTAAATAGACAAAAACCAAATAGCACATGAGCCCCCCATGCGGCAAACTGGAGAGTAGGACAAAAATACCACTCCCCATATCCGCCTTGAGTGCTGCAGCCATTGGCGCGGTGCCGTTGATCTGAGCAAGCTGGGCAGAGCCGCCGACAATGCTGAACCAAATCAGGGCGACCAGGGTCGGCACAAGAGCAACCCCCAGGATAAACTCACGCAGTGTACGTCCTCTTGAAATACGGGCCACAAACCCGCCGCAGTACGGCCCCCAGGAAATCCACCAAATCCAGTAAAAGACAGTCCACCAGCTCAGCCAGGACGATTTATCATGGAAATCGGTCCAGAATGTGGCGTAGATGAAATGGGTTATATAACTCCCCGTCGTTTGAACCATAAGATTGAGCAAATCACTGGTCGGTCCGGTGATGAGGATAAATCCTCCTAATATTCCCGCGAGATAAACATTGATCATGCTCAACGTCTTCATGCCTCTTTCAATACCAGCCAGAACAGAGAGAACATAACAGCCCACGAGTAGTAGCAGAAAGAGAAGCACACCGAGGGTATTGAGTCCGGAGCCGAAGAGATGTTTGATGCCAGCGTTGATGCTGATGAATCCCAGTCCAAAGGCCGTACTAACGCCGACAATGGTTGCAATCGCCGCTAAAAATTCGACAAAACGCCCCAGGCCACTGCCAATAATCCGCTCACCGAAGAGTCCATATAAGGAGATGGAGACGACCATTGGCTTGCCCTGACGATAAGCGGGAAAGGCGATGGCCAGCCCAACCAGGGCAAAAATGGCCCAGGCATGCAATCCCCAGTGCATGACCGATATCCCAATGGCAATCGGCATGGCTTCGGGGGTCTGCGACTGAGCCAGGTAGGGTGTATCCATATAATGTAATACGGGCTCTGCCACGGCCCAAAAGGCACACCCCACGCCTATCCCACAACTGAAAAGCATGGTGAACCAGGAAAAATAGCTGTATTCCGGTGTATCCTCGGATTTTCCCAACTTGAGATCACCATACTTACTCAACGCAATGAACAGACAGACCGACAAATAGATGGCAACGGAAAGTAAGAAGTACCAGTTAAAATTGGTGGTGATCACAGTTTGCACGACAGAAAGCAGATGATCGAGCCGTAATGGGGCCACCAGCCCCAAAACGATAACACCCAGTGTGATCAGAGCTGTCCACCAGGTAGTGATCGGGTCGATGTCTCCAAGGTGCTTTTGCAGTCGCCGGGGAATCGTCTCGACACCTACAGCATCTGAAAACCTTGCCTCAACCTTTACAGAAGCCATTTCCTTGCTCCTCTTCTTGCCGCACATCAACAACAGCGGCAAGCTCAGACCTTTTTCTTGCAGGCCATTCGGGGCGAACCATATCCATAGCCCCGCTAGTCCTGTCCCGCTATCTGTGGAAACAACATCCATACCAGGAAGAGAACTATTTTTTATAGCGCAAAATCAGTGCAATAGAGAAGGTGAACAAAACGTAGCCCCACGCAGGCTAGACAAATCTGTCCCAAATCAAGACAAGAGACGAAAACCTTGGAGTAAAAGAGAGATAGTCCTGGGAGGGAACCTTGAGAGAGGTGGGGGCTGGGAAGGAAAAACGAGCGGGCGTATGGGAAACGAGTCGGTACTCGTTTCCCATACGCCTCCGCTTATACAAAAATTTGCAAGGCAAACTGATGCGAGGTTTGTGACGACCGGTGCTACATTGGCGTGAGTTCGGCCGAGAGTTATTTGATCTTGTACTTATTAACCCGCCGCTGAAGGGTTCTCCGGCTTATCCCCAGTGCCTTGGCAGTGTTACCCATGTGCCACTGGTGCAGGTTAAGCGCCTTTAAAATCATGTTCTTTTCAAACTGAGCCAGATCATCGACCACGGGCATGGCAAGATCTGAATGAACAATGGAGATGTCCGCCTTGGCTCCGGGATACTCCTGTGCAGGTGCAGGGGTATTGAAGGGAGTGAAACTCACCTCTTTTAATGTGAGGTAACGACGAATGACATTGATCAGTTCTCGAACGTTGCCTGGCCAGTCATGGGATTCGAATTTTTGAATGACATGGGGCGGAATTTGTGTTTTCTCGCCGGTTTCTTCTGCATAGAGCTGCATGAAATGATCGACCAGAATCGGCAGGTCATCAAGACGATCACGCAGCGGTGGCATAAGAATGGGGACGGTGTTGATACGGTAATAAAAATCTTCGCGCATGGCCCCGTTGCACACCATCTGATTCAAATCCCGATTCGTTGCGGAAACCAGGCGGAAGTCCGAATGGAGCACCTTGCTTGATCCCACCGGGCTGAACCCGCCGCCGTCAAGAACACGCAGCAACTTCACCTGAAGGGTCAGCGGCATCTCCCCTATTTCATCAAGAAAAAGCGTCCCTTTATTCGCGGCCATGAGATGGCCTTCCCGGTCGGTGTTTGCGCCGGTAAAGGCCCCGCGCACATGACCGAAGAACTCGCTCTCCATGAGGCTTTCGGGAATAGCCCCGCAGTTGACCGTGATATAGGGCTTGTCTTTACGGTCGCTGAGATCGTGGATGGTGCGGGCGGCCAGTTCCTTGCCAGTCCCGGACTCACCGTGAATGATGACCGGTGCTTTGGTCCCGGTGGCCTGGACGATCCGTTTATAGACTTTTAAAATAGGTTGGCTCTTGCCGATAATTTTGCCGAGTTTGTACCGCTCATCCACGGAAAAACGAAGCCGGGTGTTTTCCTGGCGCAGGGCAATCTCTTCGTTTTTTTGATCTGTAATATCGGTCAACAGCCCATCCATGGCGACCAGCACCCCTTCGGGGGAAAACAAACCCTTGCCACGCTCATGGATCCAGCGGTACTCCCCCTGGGCCGATCGCATTCGGTAGACGAGAACGAACCGATCGTTTTCAGGCGTCAACTGCTGGAGTACTTCATAGTTCTTGAGTTGGTCTTCTTCGGGGACCAGCTGGCGGAAGGCGTAGGCGTTCACGATCTGCTCGGCGGAAAAACCAAAAAGATCCCTGGCTCCCTTGCTGGCATATTCAAACGTATAGTTCTCGTCGTTCAGGCAGCGGTAGGCCATGCCGGGGAGGTTATCGAGCAGGGAGGTAACCAGGTTCAGGCGCTGGCGCAACTCGACATTTTCGCGATGCAACCGCATGGTCTCACCGCTCTCGCTATCTTTATTCAACTCTGCAGCATACATTTTCTTTTCCGTCACAAGTACAACCCTGCTCTCTCAGACGTGGTCCAAGCATGCCCTGTAGCAAAACGGAAGAGAGAATGCACATTTGACTTCCGGCGAAAAGGCGCACGTCTTTGAGGAAAAATTTTTATCTCCAACAAACTGTATTTCCTCTATTATGTGCCAGCACGCTAGAACAATGCAAAGAGATTTTGTAGCTCTTTCTCTTGCAGGGGAAATATCAACCTGAGTCAGGTCAAGACAGCGGTTTATACCCCTCTATTGGTTCAAGTGCAGCAACATTTTTCCTGCTGAAAAATTTCCGACTTGCTCTAACAGTGACACCAGCACTCGCCGGTATTGGTGCATATATCGCACGGGGACTCGACCTGCTCGGCCTCGTACCCGGGACCGATACCCAGTACAAAAGAAACCGATTTACCGGGAGAAAGCACACCATACTCGTTGAGGCTGACCCCACACTGCTCAATGGGCAGCAGAGAACAAAGCTGGTGCTGCTCCTCAAGCGACCACCCTTCAATGGCGCCGGGGCATAAGACTCGCCCGACCCCCCAACTATTTTCAGCCGCTACCGCCTCAACCTCATGGTAAACCGCCCGACTCACCTGCAACAGCCCATATATTCCTGCACAGTCGGCCAGATAGCCTGCAAGCATATCCCCGGATCCCTGCAACTGCCGCAGGGAGCGATCAAATCCTTCTCCCAGTGTGGCGACGCAGCAGAGGACCATACTCGCAGCTGCCAGTTCCCTTGCGTGTTCGCCCATCCGCAGGGTGGATGTCCTGAGGGATTGGGGACTGCGGAGAACCAGCTCGTTTTCTCCGAGCTCAGCGGGTTCAAACCATTGACAGACGGCCTCAGGTGTAAGCGTTGGCTGGATCGCATCAACAATGGCCAAAACCCTTTCGCTCCAATCCGGATCCATGGCCCGCCCTGGAAACATCGCCTGAGTGATGGCCAGATGGTCAAGCTTGATCTCCAGGTTGGGGACTATCTGCGGCAGGCTGTGCATCGATCCTAGTTTTGAAGAGCCGGAAACCTGGTCCGCTCGACAAAACGCAAATTAAACTCCGGATCTGAGGCTAACTCCACAGCGGTACATGCAGCGGCCAGTTGCTCGGCCTCTTTTCGCTTCTCCTGGTTCAGGAGGACAAGCATGGCACCGGCACCGGCAAGGTTGGCCCCACTTGAAATCTCCCCGGCGGTCACCTTGGGAGAGAGGAGATCGACCAACAGCCCGTTATGCCAGTTAAAGTGAGCGCCAAAGGCACCGGTGATACAGGTCCGGGGAACCTCGTCCAGACCATACTGTTCCACCAGCTTTTCAATCCCCACCACAAGGGCGGATTTGGCCAGCTGGAAGGCTCGAATATCCATGAGCGTCAGCCTGATATCCTTCCCGGTTCCACTGTCTGCAGCCGGAATCATGGTATAGGCATGGCCAAAGCCCTGATCGTCGCAGACAACACCCGGCGCATCCGCATTCAACCGCCCGGACTCTTCGATAATGCCGAGCTGTCGCATGCAGGCGATAACATCGATAAGCCCCGAACCGCAGAGCCCCTGCGGGCGAGCGCCCTCTTCCACACCGAGATGGTGATAACGAAGGCAGTTGGCTTGGGTATCGACAGAGACTGCATCAATAGCGCCAGCAACCGCCCGCATGCCGCAGGAGATGACAGCCCCTTCAAGGGCGGGTCCGGTGGCACAGCTGGTTGCCACAATGCGATCACCACAGCCCAGCAACAACTCGCCGTTGGTCCCGATATCGATAATCAAAGTTGGAGTGGCGACCTGATGCAGCCGCCCGCCAAGCGCCGCGGCTACGCTGTCCCCTCCTAAAAATCCTGAGATAACAGGATAAATGTAGACATTGGCCTTGACACCAAGGGAGATGTTAAGCTCATCTGCCCAGATATTACGAGCCTCATGGGTGTTGGGCTGATAGGGTGCCCTGCCAAGCGATTCGGGCGAGTCGCCAGCAAAGATGGTCTGCATGGTGGTATTGCCAGCCACAACCAGCTCATCAAGCTCGCCAGCTGATCGTCCACTGTCAGCGAGACACTTCCGGGCCAGTTGTTCCAATCCGGCGGCAACAGTGCCTTGCATTTGGGCAAGTTTTGCCTCACTCTCCACCGCACTGCTGATCCGGCTGATAACATCGTCGCCAAAGGTTCGCTGCGGATTGAACATAGCGGCCGAAGCCAACAAGGTTCCCGACTGCAGATCGCAGAGATAGGCGGCAATGGTAGTGGTGCCGAGATCAACGGCAAGCCCGAGGCTTGCCAGCTGTTTTCCGGGGAGAACCGCACTCACCCCATGATGGCGATGACAGATGAGGGTTATTCCCTCTGTAAAAGAACTATTCTCCAGCAACGGCTCCAACTGTTGCCCAAGATCGAACTCCAAAAAATCGGGCCAATGACCAAGTTGCTCAGCCAGAAAGCCAACAATCGGCTCAACAGAAGAGACAGCATCCGGCAACTGGACGGGGCTGATAAAAACGCGGCGGACAGTGGGGTCGCAGGAGCATTCAGGGGCTTGAATATCCTTACCCCGAGGAGAGGTACCGGCATCTTCTGCCGGTTCAACATGGACTGCTGCCTCTCCGCTGAGGGTAGCCAGGCAGGCCAGGCGTCCCCCTTCCGTAACCTGTTCGTCCCCAAGAAGCTGACGTTCCGCCTCGGTTAAGGGCGACAGGCCATTGCCTTCTTCTGCGCGAACAAGGCACTTACCGCAGACCCCGGCACCACCGCAGTCGCTGCGCACCAGGGCTCCGATTTGCTGCACCGCCTGCAGAACAGTTGTTCCGGCTTCGACAACCACGCTTGTTTTGCTAGGATGCACTGTCAGACGACATGAATTACTCATCATTCTTCCTCACTTTTTCCGACAGCGGAGAGGACCGCCCCGTTTTTCAGCTCAGCTTGCAGCTGATCATGCTCTTTTTGTACAGCAGGCTCCAGAGCAATAAGCTCTGTCAGCAATGCACAGATAGCCTGGGAACATGCTGCGCACCCCGATGGTGAACGCTTAATGGCGCATTGGCGCACTGTGCAGTTCCCACAAAATAAAAATTGCTCCCCACCGGTATTCCGGCAGCCGGAGCAATGAATATCAGCTCCGGTTAAATTCCAACCGTATCGCGCTGACCAGTTGCGTGCGACGGTGGTACGCGCCTGTTCTCCACCATGCTGCCCGGCCAGATACACCTCGCATCGGTCGCAGCGTAAGCCGCAATAGGCTCGAAAGGCAGAATTTTGTGCGGGGATGGCAGTCATGCTCAATCAACAGTTGAGAGAAATAATCTGGCAGGAGATCTCAGGGAGAGACGGGGCAGGAAACCTGATTCCTGCCCACTACTCCTGGGTTGCATCTGTGTTGTAGCAGCCCTCAAAAAATTCTCCGAGAGGACCAGGGATGCCCCGCACTTACAGCTGGCTGCAGGCCTTATCAAGCGAATCGGCCAAGAGCTGCATGTCATCTTTGGTGGCGCAGAGCGGCGGATTAATACGCAGAATATTGCCACCACGGCCGCCGCGGCCAACAATGACGCCACTCTCGCGGCAGGATTCCTGTACCTTGGAAGCCAGTTCGGTGGCCGCTTCTTTACTGGTGCGATCTTTGACAAACTCAATGGCACGCATCAGTCCTTTACCGCGAAAATCACCGATCACCTCGTATTTGTCCATCAAGCCGACCATCTCAGTTGCAAGATGATCTCCGGCCTCGGTGACATTGGCCATAATATTGTCATCTTCAATCACGCGCAGTACTGCACGCCCCGCGCTGCAGGACATGGGGTTGGAACCGTAGGTGTTGAAGAACTTACGCTCGGCCATGGCCTCGGCAACTTCACGTCTGGCCACAACGGCTGAGAGCGGGAAGCCGTTCCCAATGCCCTTACCCATAACAATGATATCCGGAGTGACGCCGTGGGCCATGAACTCCCACATGTTGGCACCGGTACGGCCAAAACCGGTCTGAACCTCATCGATGATGCAGACACCACCGGCTGCACGAACACGTTCAAACGCACCGGCCAGGTAGCCATCAGGCATGGTGAAGACACCACCAAAGCCTTGGATGGACTCAATAATCATACCCGCGATCTCACCAGGGGTAGAGCTGGCGATAGCCTCATCGATCTCGGCAAGATACTTGTCGGTTGCATCGCCGTGCAGCCCCCGGTAGATGTTGGGGTTGCTCACATGGACAACGCCGCCTCCAAGCGGCACTTTCTGGCGGCAGCTTTGGGTACCGGTCAGGCCCATGGCACCAAAATGGAGGCCATGATAGCTGTCGCGTAGCGCCAGCATGTCATTATTGCCGGTGTAGAGCCGGGCCATCAACAGCGCCAGGTCGTTTGCCTCGGATCCACTGTTGACAAAGTGGGCGACCCACTCCTCACCTTTCGGAAAAGTCGCAGTCAACTCCTCGGCAAAATGGGCGGGAATAGCGTTAAAAAAGGTGGTTGTGGAATGACACAACTGATCCATCTGCTTTTTGACTTCCGCATTGACAAAGGGATGGCTGTGACCAACGCTCACGCAGAGGTTTTGCGCCAGGCAATCGAGATACTTTTTCCCTTTCTCATCAAAGACATACTGCATCTCGCCTTTTTTAAGGATAACCGGCTCATTGAAGGCGACAAAGGTACCCAGCGACGGAGACATGTAGCGACGACGCCGTGCCAGGGTCGCCTCATAGTCCCAATCGGTTACAATTGGCTTATACGAATTCATACTCAATATTCCTTTTCGGGCAAAAACAATTCACCCTCCTCAACCAAGTCAGACAAGGAGAGGACAGAGTCTCGGAGGGTGATGAATTGTACGTTATTCCTCTTCAAAAAAGATCGGGTGACGTGACCTTCGGCAGCCCTGCGTTTCCTGGTCATGCCATCGGGGTATCCTTGGCCTATTCCTCATAGACCCGCAATACATCCCTAAACAGACCGCGGAACCAAGACGTACGGATTACTCACACATGCCCCGTCATTTCTGAACAGACAGCAAGAGAGCTGTTTTACTTTCTCATTGATTACCAAGAAAGAGCTTGTGAGGTGATCCCTGTCACCCTTACGCCATTCCGGTATTCTTCAAGAAACGCTCAACACAGTTGATCTTCAGATCAAGCAGCTTGCTGATATTGTATTTGGCTGCAATGCCATCCACAGTACCCTGTCCTTCGGAGATTCGAAAAATTTTCAGATCTTCGCGCAACTCGCCCATAACGATGGGGTCGTTGATGTCAGACACCGGAATACCAAGTTTCTCGGCTACATGCTGTTTCGCTGCATCGTTTCTCATGCCACGGTTCAGTTGCATACGGGCTACCAGATCTCCGGCAGTCCGTACTCCGCCCATTCCCGCAACAAGTGGATGCGCTGCATGCATACCATGAGGATCGCCTACCCCCACCTACAACCCGTCAAGGCGACAGATTTCCACATGCGCCTTGGTTGCTCTGGAGAGGGCATCGACCGGGACGGTCAGCGTCAGTGGGATACCGCAAACGCCCATACCCAGGTTGGCATGTACCGGAATCTCCGCCACGTCGGAACAGGCCTTACAGAAGGTCACCGAACGGGCAATATTCCAGGGCAGTGAGTTAGTGGTGACGATATTGATCGCCGGACCAAAGATGGTTGCGCCAGCCTCTTTAGCGAGACGAACCTGATCCTGGGGATAGAGTCCCGCCAGCCGCTGCCCATGCCACTCAAGACCGCCGTGCATACCGAGCACAAACTCACCGGCCATGCCCATCTCGATCCCCAGATCCGGGTATTTCTCCCGCAGGATCTCAGTTGCGCGCAGGGCTGCAAGGAAGTCGGCATCGCCAGCGGCACCGACAGTATCGATGTTGATGCCGTCTACGCCACCTTCATACATGGCCGAGGCAACAAAGACGATATCGCTGACTGCATGCTCAACGGCCTCTTCGTAGGCCTTCTGCGCCTCGTCGATCTTGCCCAAGGGCAGGAGGTCGGCGGGGTTGGGACAGGGACCGTCCGGCTGACTGTACAAGCCAAGGTTGGGCATTGCGCCGTAGAAAACCGGAGCCACAGTGGAGTTGAGCAGCAGATCAAGATCAGGCAACTCAAAACCAACAATGGGCTTACACGGTTTGTAGCTGTAGTCAATGTGCTGCAGCTCCAGGGTGTCAGCGCCCATGGCGCGTTCGAAAACCTGGAGCGACTGAACACGGTCGATGGTGATGTGGGCACGTCTGATCTTGGACGACATACCGTCATAGGTCATGACGACTTCCTTGCCGTCCTCAACACTGACAACCTTGTCCGGATTCTTGAAGATATCCAAGAGGTGTTCGATCTCGTCCTCTTTCAGGGGATCGACACCGGCGCGAGAGGCTGCATCATTGGTTCCTTCAATGATGTCTTCTCTCACCTCGTCTTCGGATAGCTCGACTTTGAAGCCGTCACCGTATCGGGTAAGAATTTTTCCCATAGACTTCTCCTTCTACTACTCCTTTTCCTGGTATTTTCAGCCTTACCGCCCCACCGATGTTCACACACCAGCAGTTTGGTCGAGGCACCTTATTTCAATGCGCAATGCTCAGATTCCGGCGCAAAAGCCGCCGCCATAAGCATAGTTGCAACTCCAATCTGTAATGGATCCCAGAGCAACCGGGAGCCGAGGGCAGCAGCAGCCTCCTCGGTCGTTCCACAGGGAACGCCGGGGGCGGCCATACAGGTTTGGCTGGTTATAGAGGCCACGTCCACTGTATTTGCCACCGGGGTCGCCTCAAAGATGAGGGAATGTGAACCAAGTGCTTCTTCACGAGTTGCAGCCACCTGGATATGTGCACCAGCAAATCTGGCCACCGCCTCCTGACATCGCTCTGGCCGGGGATCGAACACACTGACCTTGCCGCCCAACTCGATAATCGCCTCAATGCCAGCCAGGCCAACGGGCCCGCACCCGAGGACCAGTACAGGTTTTTCTCTCAGTCCTCCGGCAAGGGCCGCCAGTCCATGGACAAAACCACGTGCAGTGGCAATCGAGTTGTCAATCACCCTGCCCTGTTTCAGGTTGATGGCACAGAAGAGGTCGTCATCCGAGGTGAGGACAATATCAAAGTTGCCCTGATAGGCCTCAGCCAACCCTGCGATATCTGTCTGTTTGGTCACCTCGGCACTAAATCCCAGAGACGTGCTGATGGCAGCAAGCGACTCGGAGAAATGGGTGATCACCCCTTCCCCGCTGGTAATCGGCACTGCGGCCACCCGAAAGTTTGCGGTTTGCGGAACAAGCTCCGGGGCAACGCCAGCAGCTCTGCAGGCCAGCTCGGCCAGAGTCATTCCCAGGTTCTGTTGCAGCTGTTTATGATAACAACACAGCTCTCCCCCGAGGTGTTCTACATCAGCAGATTTCAACCGTGTCATGGCAGGCCTCCCCCTGGTGCACCCTGGTAGTGGGTTTTGAATCGATAACCTGGATAATACCGCAGCTTGCCTTAATCTGGGCAAGTCCAATCATGCGCCTATTTTCAAGCTCCTCGGCGGTGACTCCGGTATGAATCAGTGTGGCACACCAGTGTTTTTTGCCTGGTACATAATCAGTAATGGCTTCCTGGATCCCGAAAAAGCCTTCCTGCGTTGCCAAGGGCCCCGCAGTCCCCATGAGGTGTTCTCCTGCCAAGGTCATCACACCATCTGTGACCTGAATGTGCTCTAAACGCACATGTTGGGGGGCTGCCTGCTTCAGGACAACGTTATTGGTCCCGGGCAGGTAGACATCGGCTAACAGCTCGAGCATGTTGGTCTTTTGGGACCAGTAGACGGCAATAGGAGTCTGGCTGGGTAGGCGGGCATCGATCTCCAGCAGATAGAGTCTGTCGTCCTGGGCGATCACCTCGACGTCCATGATGCCGCAAAGGTTCAGTGCATGCGCAAGCTGAAGGGAAATACATCGCAGTTTTTCAGCCAACTCCTGGCTGATAGCGGTCGGTGCAGTGACCGCCTTGCAGTCATTGCCCTGATCCATATGAATCTCGGTGATTTGCGGCGTATCGTAGTGTCCATCCCGGCCAATCACCTCAAGGGAGTAAGAAGGACCGGCGATAAACTGCTGCCCTACCCAACTCTCCGCGGTCTGCTCGGTTTGCCCAAAAAATCGCCGGTAGTCTGCCTCGTTTTCCAAAATGGTCACGCCACGGCTGCCACTTGAGCTATCGGGTTTCACCAGAAGCGGAAATCCACACTCAGGAAAGGGTTTGGGCATATCCAACCCCAGTTTCCCGAACAGCGCATAGGACAGGCTTTTTGAGCAGGAAAGTGCGTTGGCAACGAAGTCAAAGGCAATAGGGCAATTGAGCTCTCTTTGGACCTTTTTCAGTGCTGCCAGGGCTTCCCGATTTTCCAGAGCCGGCAGAATCAAATCAACCTTGGTGAGCACAGACTGAATCACTGCGGGCTGACAGACGTCGGCCAGGATGGTTTCATCACAGAGACCGGATGCAGGTGTATTGGCGCGCTTATCAATGAGCAGGGTTTGCCAGCCCGCTTTCCGGGCGAGATAGGCGGCTTCGACTCCCTGCAGTTTGCCGCCGATGATTGCAAGTCGCATTGTTCTTACCTTCTTTACTTTCCTGCTTCTTCACTCAGGGTTGAACCAAAATGGCGGCTGAACCGGGTTGAAGAAAATTTAGCGAGTTTCCACTCCGGGATACGGCATTCACGACACGAGGAACTGGTGCACTTGTTGCGCAGAGCCCGAGCAGCGCGACTTTTGCGTGAATTGTTGACGATAAATTCCCGGTTACAGTGGGTGGTGATACGAGCCTGATCACCAAAAATTTCAATGGAACGGATGCCATGCAAGATGCCTGTCCGCGAGGGCCAAAATTTCATTTTCGAGATGAGATCAAAAAGAGCGGCTCTGGTTCGGTAATAGCGGATTGCCGGCTTTTTTTCGGTCTTGTTGTCCATCAAAGTCCGCTCCTTCCACCTGTGCGAGTATGATTTCGTGCCGCAAGCCAGGGGCGAAATTCATCCGCAGAGGCAGGAGTGAGCCCGCACTCGCGAAGAATGGGTGCGATGGCCTCCGGCGTTCTTCTGGCATCTTCAATATCAAGTTCCTGGTTGGCGACTCCAGATAAGCCCATGCCCGGAATAATCATGGAGGTGACGACATTGGCGCCGGCTTCAAGCCGTCGTTTGAGTCCGGCGAGCCCTCCGACATCCAGGGAGGCGGGGATCAACCGATCGGGCATGACCAGCCGCATAACCGCGATCACCTTTAACTCCTCTATTTCCGGAGTTGGTGCCATATCCGCCATGGGAGTGTCCGGATGGGCAACCAAGCTCATCACGCGAACCTGATCTGCATCAAGCTCGCGCATGCCGATGATGGTGTTGGCCCGGTCTTCCAGGGACTCACCCAGGCCAATGAGCATGCCCTCTTCGAGATGCATTCCCTTTTCACGGGCAGTCAATTTGGCGCCGTAGCGAGTATCAAAGTTCTGCCCCGGACGTACCTTGGCAAAGAGAGGTCGAGCGTAGGTTTCCTGGTAGCAGGCGTACCAGTCGGCTCCCGCCTCGGCCAGATCTGCGAGCACACTGCGGTTAACCACACCCGGCGAAACCATGATGGGGATATCACTTTCTTTTCTGATCTTTTGAATAAAAGAACTCAGACGGCCGTACTCGGATTCGGCTTCTTTTGTGCCATCGGCAAATTCGCCCATGGTCAGGTCAATGAGATGCACCCCACTTGCTTCCATTTTCCTGACAATGGTGTCGATCATCTCTGTCGACTTGGAGTATCGGGTCGCCTTGGAATTAGATTTTCGGTACTGGCAGAAAAGACAGTTATTGCTGCACGCGGTATTGAAGTAAAGAAACCCGTAGAGAAAGACGGTTTTGCCAAACCAGCGGCTGCGCACAGTGCCGGCGGCAGCAAATAAGCGCTCAAGATCCTCTTCGGCATCCAGGGAGAGTAAAAAGCCGATCTCTTCGCAAGACAGGGCCCTTCCCAGGATGGCCTTATCCAGAATCGTCATCAGGTTGTTTGGTTTCTCGGCTTGCTGCATCGTCCTCTCCACTACTTCACGTTTCGCTTATTTCATCAATGCGTTCATTCGTTATAAAATTAGGGGTGTCTTGAATAATTAGATTTTTCAATCAAGGTCAAGGATTGTGAAAAATTTTACCGCAGGCATATAGCTGATATTCCGAGGATAAAATTTTGAGCATGACGAGGTAAGCGTCAGACTCCGAGAGATTGGCAGAAAAAGCAATTATTCAAGATTCCCATTATTTTAAATGGTGAGACGAATCCCATCCATATAACCCAAACTTCTTCCCAAACTGCCCATGGAACACTCTTTGTCACCAATCATGACCAACCGCTCCAGGCCAAAGCCAACACCGACCCAGGTCGAGTTGACCCGCCATTTGGAGTCCAACGGATGCGGTCCCATGGCGCCGGAGGCTAGCTCAAGGTCCGTTGGTTTGTGAACCACGTCAATGGTATCGCCATAGACCTCGGAGGTTTCCACCTCAAATGTATAGTCGGTGGTTTTGGCAGCAGTAAGCACCAGCTTGGCCAGCTCTTCCAGGCGTGCATGCCGCTGAGCTTCAGGGAGACCAAATTCAGCGATGTTGCACATGGTGAACTCATTTGCATGCCGAGCCCCCTGGGATTCCTTACGGAAGCAGGAGCCGATCTCAAAGATGCGCACCACGCCATCCGTTATGCGCAAAAGATCCCTGGCGACCGAGTACAGATTCGGAGCCAACATGGGGCGAAGACACTTTTTGCCATCCACCCAGAACACCTGGGAATGGAGAGGGTGTTCTTGATCAATACCCATCTTGGCCAACGAAGAGCCGCTTATAAGCAGAGGACTGCGCACCTCGACAAACCCCTCATTGACTAAAACATCTGAAAGGTCACGCTCAAGCTTAGAGACCCGGCTTCGTCGAACATCCTGGCAGAAGTGTTGCAGTCGTTTCCGCTCGGCTTTAACGAGTGAGCGCTCCGTGATCTGAAATTGCTTCTCGCGCTCTTCCCGGGTGGAGAAGCTCAACGCGCACTCTTCCGATCTTACGCCAAGTTCCTTGAGCCTTCGTTGTTGGGTTTCTGAATACAAAAACATCGTCACATTCCCATACAGAGGGATCGTAGCGCTTTAAGCAGCAGCGCAGATTCCCAAAAGTTCTTCTGCTTTTTTCACGCCTTCAAGGGCATCCTCGGCGTAGGCATCGGCACCGATGCGCGTTGCCCAGCGCGGTGTAACCGGCGCGCCGCCGACGATGGTCTTGAAGCGATCACGAAGCCCCTGAGCCTTGAGCATGTCTTCAAGGTCTTTCTGACAGGGCATGGTGGTGGTTAAAAGCGCGCTGGTTCCGATGAGATCGGCGTTAAACTCAACTGCTGCCTCAACAATTTTAGAGGTATCAACGTCACGGCCAATATCATGGACAGTGAAGTTATTTGCCTGCAACAACGAGGTCACGATACACTTCCCGATGTCATGGACATCACCTTTAACGGTGGCCATGATAATGGTGCCTTTTGACTTTTTGGTTGTCTTGTTCGCACTGATGACTTCATTCACCAGGTCGGTCACTGCGCCCATGGCGTCTGCCGCGACAATCAACTCGGGTAAAAACATCTGACCCCGTGCAAACAGGTCACCGATATTGTTGATTGCGGGAATAAAGGCGTAGGTCATCAGATCTACCGGGTCGTTGCCACCGTCAATGACTTCTTTGGCCAGAGCCAACGCATCAACCTTGCTTCCTTTGATCAGGCACTCGCTTGCCGAGTCGATAACTACCTGTTCAATCATTGTTCTGTCTCCTGTGTCCTGGAACTAACCTTAAAGGGCACCTTGAATACTCTGTGTACCTGCAAATGCGGGTATCGCCTGCCAAACAGCCATGATAGTGTTATGTATTCAAGGCACCTTGTAAAATGGCGAGGAGCCCGGGAGTTGCACCCGGCTGTGCGGATTTAGAGTCCGCATGATCACATCCGATCGACCCCCCATTTGTTTCTTAGTCGCCCTGGTTCTTAGGCGGCAACTGCTGCGACAAGTTCTTTTGCCTTCTGGACCGCATCCGGAGCATTAAAAGCATACCCATCTGCGCCGATTGTATCGGCATACTGCTGAGTTACCGGAGCACCGCCGATGATCACCTTGACACGCTCACGCATGCCTGCCTCAGCAACGCATTTGATGGTCTCTTCCATTTTGACCATGGTGGTGGTCAACAGGGAGGACATTCCTATAATCTGCGCGTCGTTCTCCTGAACCGCTTTAACAAAGTCCGGGGCTTTAACATCAACACCCAGGTCAATCACTTTAAAACCAGCACCGGAGAGCATCATACTGACAAGGTTTTTACCAATGTCATGCAAGTCGCCTTCAACTGTTCCAACAACACAGGTACCAGCACTCATGGAATCTCCCCCCTCCATATGTGGGGTGAGCAGTTCCAGGCCAGACTGCATGGTCCTTGCAGCCATAAGCACCTCGGGGATAAACATATCACCTGTTTTCATCTTCTGGCCGACCAGGTCCATGGCGGGCAAAAGGCCGTTGTTCAACAGGTCTGAAGCCTGGCCACCGGCATCGAGAGCCATCTGCATAACAGTATTCAGCATGCTCGAATCACCACTGATGACGAATTGCTGAATTTTATCGTGGATATCTGCCATTTCTGTTCTCCTTACTTTCCGTCGAGTCCAAGCTCTTTTTCTGCTTCCTCAACAATGGTCCTCAGCTCACTCTGTACATGCTCGGAAAGAGGATCAGGTTGATGATTTTCTAAAATGTGGCGGGCATAGGCGGTCGCCTTGGTATGCATATCCAGGCTGCCATCCGCTTCCCAGTCTTCACGCATTCTGCGATCCATCATTTTGGGTTGTGGATACATACGCATGTGCTTGTAGGTGTTTTCGTGAGCGAGGAAATCCTTGAAGGGTCCCACCTCCTTGATGATATCCACAGAAAGGGTATCGTCGTTCACGGGTACGCCGCCTACAGCGAATTTGATCATGCGAACAAACTCAGCATCCATCACCATCTGGCCATAGTCAAAGGTCATGCCACTTTCGATCATGCCCGGCCCATAAATCAGGTTAGTCCCTGCTAACGCTGCAAGAAGGCCGGTCAGAGTCTTTTCGTGACCGCTTTGAGCATCACATACTTTTGAGTCGCCCTATCCACCTGCCGCCCAGGTCGGCAGTCCGTAGTAGTTGCCGAGACGGGCAACGACAGCGTTGATCATGCCACACTCGGCAGAGCCAACAGAGGCGGTTCCAAATCGAAGATCAAGGGCGGTGGTGGAGCTGCCGTAAACCATAGGGGTTCCCTTGCGGGTTAGCTGACCAAGGACGATGCCGCTTAAAACCTCGGCGTTATGGCTGACCAGGGTCCCTGCCATGTTCACCGGAGTGGAGCCACCGGCCATGGCCATGGAGAGCACGTTGACCACCATGTTATTTTTGGCGCCTTCCATGATGATCTCGCAGCAGTCGCGGACGAGTTTCAGAGGACTGACCGGGCAGGTATTGAAGGAAAGCAGTGGGCGCTCCTTTAGATTTTTCGCCCCACCGGCTACCACTTTGGCCATTTCGACCAGCTTTTTGACGTTAAAACCGTTTATCGGGCCAATGAAGCAGTGCTTGGAGGTATTCGGAAAGAAGGCCTCGGCATTATGCAACGGGGCGACATCCTGAGGCACCTCGTGGGCTCCAACCGCGCGGAGATACACATCGATCTCATCGAGGGCATCAACGACCTTTGCGGTGTTGGCCACGTCCTGCTTATTGGTTTTTCTCAACTCACCGGTCTCAGGATCGATGATCTGTACACCTTCACCAAAGTTGGTAAAACCAACCCGAGAGTTCTCCATAACGAAGTCATTCTTCGGGTTTCTTCCCGCCAGGTAAACCTTGGAGGGTGCGCTCGCAATCGCTTCCTCAACCATGTAGGGAGCGAATTTAGCGATCTTCTTCTCTCGATCGATATCAGCACCGTTGTCTCCCAGGACTTCCAGGGCTTGCTCATCTTCGACGAACATGCCGGTTTTTCCCAGAACCTCGAGAGTGGCGAGATGGATCTCGTAGCACTCGTCGTCGGTCAGGCTATTGAGGCTGAAACCACTGTTGGATTTCCTGCCTGCCAGAATATTTCTACGCAAAATCTTGTCCTCCTAACCCCTAACCAATTTTAATCCAGCATTTTTCATGCTTGAGAAAACCACTTGAGCCGAGTCTTGCGTCAATATTGACCAAGTATGTCTGCGACCAAGGAGTTCCCTGTACTTTTTTTCAGGCATGAGCAGGCGGTTACCCTATTTTTCCTGCCCATTCAAACTCACTATGGCCTGTTATAAGCAAATGCTTTGCCAATCGATAAATAAACATTCATGTCATTGATATTACATCGATAAAAATACATCTCACTTTAAAGCGCGGGCACCCCCGTAGCCACCCTTGTCCCAGTTAGAGACATTTCTTTTTTTATTCTATTATTTTGAATAGATAGGATAAAGACAATCTTGTCCTAGGTCAAACTCGACACTAGCCGGTCAACACAAGACAAGAAAAAACAGGAAGTTGAAATTATATTACACAAATGAAATTTTAAAAATCTTGGCCATTACGAAAAAATAAAACATCTGAGCTTGGGTGAAATGACTCGGGAGCCAAGAGAAAAAAAACGGACAAACGTGACGCCCCTCTTCCTCATTTTTCCCCATAAAAAAAACCCGATTCCATGGCCAAACCATGAAACCGGGTCATTTGCTGCCACTCCCCCCCTATCAGGTGAGTGATTTGATAACGGCTAGAGAAAGGGAGTGTACAAACACCTTGGAGAATTAAATAAAAACGGAAGGGTGTCTTGAATAATTAGATTTTTCAATCAAGGCCAAGGATTGCGCAAAATTTTACCGCAGGCATATAATTGATATTCCGAGGATAAAATTTTAAGCATGACGCCGGGATTGGCAGAAAAAGCAATTATTCAAGATGCCCGGAAATTTTATAAGAAGCCAAAACCTGAACTCAGCCCAGTGAGTGATTCCGCAAAAGCCTTATCCAGTCCTTTAAGTGAACTGGCGCGTACTCAACAAAAGAAAGCAATTCAAATCGTCAGCAGCGCTCCTCCACAAAGGTATCAAGAGCTGCCTCAACCTCCGCATCAAGAAAACTTGCAGGAGCGTTTTCAAGAATCGCTTTAAACTTTTTATTCGCCCGGACCACAATACTCTCCTGGTCACCTGCCGCCCAGGTCTCATATGACTGCCAATCCGAGATTGATGGACTCCAAAGATCCCGACAGCCCTTAAAGGTTGAAGGATGAGACAGATAGGTTCCGCGGCTGCCGATCTCCTGGATGACCGCTACTTGCGCATCGATGTCATCGGACTCGAGCTCCACCCCTTTCTGAATGCGGAATACGCGCGAGAGAATCTCCTGGTCAATGATCATCTTCTCAAAGGAGAGCGTCATCAATGCATCCAGTGTCCCCACACATTGCACACCAATATTGGCCCCGCTCAGCACGCCCATCATCAGACTCATCATGGTTTCATACCCAGCCTGACAGTCGATTTCTTTGGAATGGGTGATACCACACATGGTTCGTGTGGGCAGTTTGTAGTACTGGTTAGCAAGTTGAATATCCGGTGCGTTGATCAACATCGCCTCCGGAGTACCGGCAGAGAACGCACCGCTTTGCATATCGCCGGTGGTCGAGGCGGTCGCATAGACCACCGGCGCACCGGGACGGGTCATCTGCACGAGAACGATACCTGCCAGCAGTTCGATATTTTGCAACAGGGAAGTGCCAAAAAGATTAATCGGGCCGGAGATACCCGCCATAATGCAGGGCGCAAGCAAGGTGATCTGATTACGCTTTGCATAGGCCATGATCGTCTCGACTGTCTCGGTGGCAAAGCCCAGTGGAGTGAGCGGATTGACCAATACGCCGATGCAATGATGCTGCTCCAGAAAGTCTGCCCCGCCAAAAGCCATTTCAACCATGGTAAGGTCTTCTTCGACTGCTTTTTTATCAAAGCAGAAGCCGATAATGGGCTTATCCGTGTTTTTCAAAATTGCACGCATCATGTGCAAGTGCTTTTTATCCTGATCAACATCGCTGGGATCCACGGGGATGGAGCCGTTGATATGCACATGCTCAGCCGCCTGACAAACCCGGATTACATTGGCATAATCATCAACGGTTGCCTTTCTCCGCCCATTCTCCATATCCTGGATAAAGACAGGCCCGACATTTGGCTGCACTAAAAAACCTTCGCCCACAGTGACAGTATGAGCTGGGTTGCGCGCAGTCCAGGTAAAGGTTTCCGGACAGGTGGCCAGGGCGTCAGAGACCATCTTCTCTGTTATAAAGACCTTCTTTCCTTCAACCTGAGCCCCATTCTGACGAAACATATCCAACGCCTCTTCACAATGGAACTCAATACCGGTCTCGCTCAGTACTTTCAGCGAAGCCTGGTGTATCTCTTCAAATCGATCACTGGATATCACTTCCAGGGAATTCATTAAGGGCATGTCATCTCTCCTGTTATCTATAATTGCCGCAAACAAACACTCACTAGTAGCAAGTATTCTGCCAGCCTGATTTTATTCACATAACTACCTAATAATATTACACAAGAAAGATAATCACCTTCACCCTGTCACCCCCCTCCGGGGAGAGCATGTCCCAAAACCGGACAAAACTAAAATTTTAAAATAAAAACAATCTGTTAAAAAGGAGACAGCTTTGTCTGCTTCTAAGGTGAAAAAAAATCCTCTGCAGTGGCCTTCTTCCCCATAACATCGCCTGCAAAGTCCTCTCAGCTGCTTCTGGTTCCCGGTAGCCTGGCCTCTGGTTTCACCACCTCAATTGCCTCGGCAATTATTCACGGAAAAACAGAGAGTTTAATTCCATTTGTATTTCGTTTGCCAAATCGCTTATCCCGGGCCCCTGACGCTGATCAGGGAAAAATCTCTATAGAAGTCCCCAATGGGACCAATTTCCAAATTTCTTCCATCTCATCGTTGGTCACGGCAATACAGCCATCAGTCCAGTTGAAGTGCTGAGTAACTCCCCCCAACCAGCCGAAACCATTGGCTTGCCCATGAATCATGATAGAGCCACCAGGATGGACACCGGCAGCTTGAGCTCGGGCGCGATCTTTTGCGTTTGGGTAGGAGATATGGATCGATTTGTAGAATGAACTCTTCATCTGCTTGTAGTCCAGCACATATTTCCCCTCTGGCGTTCTTTCATCGCCTTCCTGTTGTTTGTGCCCCTTGGGCTGTGCCCCCAAGGCGATATGGTAGGTATGCAACGCTTTCCCCTGGACAAGGAGGGACATTTTCCGTGCAGATTTATAAACCTCAACGGTATCAACCCGTAAGGGAACATCGGCCAGGGCCGGTGCCCCTAGGCACGCAACAAGGTAGCCAGCCGCGAGAGCGATTCTATACGAGGTAATTTCTTTCATAAACAGACAAGCTCCGTTGAATGCATCCTGGCCTCTGTTATTCATCGACACCGATTCTGAACAGGGGCAGAAATCGGACAAAACAAAAAAGTATTCACAATCCGGTGATAATGATACCGCTTACGGCAATCAACATTCCAGCCGCCTGCGGCCATGAAACCCGTTCTTTTAAAAGAACTATCGCCATAACAATGGTCACAATGGACAGGGCTGAGGCTATGGGGGTTATCAGAATGGCATCGCCAACAGTTAAGCCATAGTTGACAATCCCCACGGCACCCGCTTCAACAATGCCGATGAAGACGATCATCCCCTTCGTCCGCCCCGAGGCGTGCAGCCTTCCAATTTTCTGTTTTGTCAGCAAGGAAAGTAACACAAAAAGACAAATAATCAGCACTTTAACATACATGGTTGTAGCCAGCCAACCAATACGCTCTGTAACCACCTCGCTGACATTCCAAAAAAGCCCAAACAAGAAAGCACCAACAACGGCCTCCTTCACCCCTTTGGACAGCTGGAACTTTCCACCATCGAGGACTTCCTTCCAGTTTAACGAAGCAAGCATAGCTCCGGAAATAATCATACAGACCCCTATAAACTGAATGCTTGAGAGCCGCTGTCCCATAAAAAGATAGGCAAAAAGCATGGTGAACACTGCCCAGACATTCATAATTGCGGCAATGATTGAAATATTTCCAAGTTCAAAGCCACGCATGAAAAAGAGGTAACCACCGATATAGAGAAGGGCCGCCACAACAAGATACAGGCAGACCAAGCCGGTGAGATGCACAGTCCCGCTCAACAACAGGAAAAAAGCAAGGGTACAAAACAGCCCGGATAGCTGGGACCAGAAAAATGTCTGCGAAGGCCCTATCTTTTTGGAATAGACCCCTGCAAAAAAATCGTAGATACCCCAGCCGACCATACCGCCAATTCCTGCAAGTAGACTAATAACTGTATTTTCCATAAGCTGAAAGATCTCCATAACCACTGGTCTCGTCACCTCTCCCTTAAACAAGGATTGCAAGGACCAGGAATTCACGAAACATACGATACAGCTTTCCTGCATCGACACACAACGGTGAGGGCCGCTACAGAAACGCGGATTTTGGCTAATGATAAGCCGGAAAGCAAGCGCAAAAAAGGGGTTACCCCTCATCAGAGAGAAGTAACCCCTTAACAATCGATAGGTAAACGCTTGCCGCAATTGATTATGGCAAATACCCTCGGAGCAGATCCTTATTTCTTGATCCAGCGGGGAACCTGAAAGGTGTTGCCCCCGTAGGGAGCAAAGGGAGGATCAGTTGCCAGTGCTTTTAAACGACCATCCTGTACCTGATAGTGGACAATAGGCGCCCCTTTTTGTCCGTGGAGAGTGTTATTTTCGCCAAACATGACTTTTCCCTGCAGCCCTTCATACCCTGCCTCGCGAATGTGCTTGTTGATGGCCGCAAAATTATTTTCATCACCAACTTTGGCGACAGCATCAGCCCAGAGCATAACACCGGTGTACGCAATCCAGGAGCCTGCGGGCAAATCATGTTTATACAGGGCATGGTATTTATCCAACCACCCCTTGCAAGCTGCATTGGGAGCCGGAGATGCAGGCATACCGGCAGGCATTTCACCAATGATTCCGTCTGCATCTTTCCCTAGGCTAGAGAGGACCTCAAGAGGCGTAATCCCCCAGCCATAGCTTAAGATGGACTTGGTCGGGTGTTTGCTGAATTGATTAAAAAAAGTAACCACTTCCTGGGCGCTGGGAATCTCCACATGGATGATTGCCGGACGAATGCGCCGAATCTTGGTGAGAATCGGTCCCCACTCGTTAATGCCGTAAGGCACGGTCTCGTGCATGGCCACGCGCCAGCCCATCTCTTTGAAATTATCTTCCAGAGTTTCGCCGACTTCCATGCCCCAGGTATCATCGGTATTAATGATGACAATTTTTTTATTGGGGAAATCATAGGGCAGAGACTTCAGCATATTAAACATGCTTTTCCCCTGATTTTTGCCGGTATCGGTCAAGAAATAGATATTGGAATATTTCTCAGGATTGCTCTTGTAGACGTTGACCGCTGGCTCTGCGCCATCATCACAGAAAAACGGCACGTCGAATTTCCCGTAGGCACGCACATCCTGCCCCCAGCCAGCCCAGCCCGCATGGACGGCACTGACCTTTTTCTCACCACAGAGGTAGTTGGCACCCTGCATAACCGTTTCCGGGGCAAACTCCTGGGAATCAAAGCGGACGATCTCTATCTGCTTGCCAAGCAACCCACCGTTTTCATTGATCTCATCCACAGCCATGGTGATGCCTTTCCAGTAGTTATCTCCCGACCCTGCATACGCACCGGTCATGGCAAGCGGAACACCAATTTTAATGGTGGCATCGGCTGCAAAGACTGCTGAATGCATGAACACCAGCACCGTTGTTACCACTGAAAGTAAAATACTCATTCGATCTTTTTTCACTGCACCCTTCCTTTTCTCAAATGATTTGTAACCTGCAACCCGACCGATATCGGGGCGACTTCCCTCTGTGTTCACAGCACAATGCGCTGTCTGTATGTTGTATCTTGCTTCCGTGTAGAAGGCTGCTCCACAACCTGTGCCCCCAAAACAGCATATCGTATTTCTGGCGAGCAATAGAGGAGAGGCTCTACCTGCCCAACGAGATGCCACCTTCAGGTCTGGAAGAAAGGAATTTTTCAAAAATGCCCACGATGCCACCGCGAAGAGTCAGCACCAGGAGTATAACAATCGCCCCCATGATCTGGGGTCGATACATTCCAAGAGGCGCCAGGAGCTGATTGATCGTCACGGTTATCGCTGCAGCAATAACAACCCCTGGATACTTTCCGATACCGCCGACAACCATCATGATCATCAAGAGGGTAAAAACATCCATACTCAGCATTTTGGTGGAGAGCATGCCAACGTAATGGGCGTAAAGAGCTCCAAAAAATCCGGTAATAAATGACGTCAGCGCGAAAACCATCAGTTTGTACTTGTAGGAGCAGACGCCAAGACTGCTGGCAAACTGCTCGGAGTCCTTAATGACCAGAAATGCTTGTCCCCAGTGCGATTTAATGACCGCAACCAGAACCAAGGTGAAAATAATAGTCAGCACCAGGGTGAGATAGAAAAAGGGCACCAACGTATCCGCATTAAACGCGTACCCAAATAACTCAATCGGCGGGACCGTGAGAATACCCTGCGCTCCTCCGGAGCCGATGGCACGACCCAGCGGGCCACGAAGAAAGGGAACCAGCACCATATGCAGGGCAAAGGTCACCAGGGCAACGTAATGTCCGGCAAGTTTCAGACAGGGTAACCCGACAATGATGCCAAAGACTCCGGTTATGCACCCTGCAAGCGGAATAGATACAAGTGGTGATATTCCATGGGAAACGGAAAGTATCGCCGAAGCATAAGCCCCGATGACATAAAAAGCGACCTGGCCAAAGGAAAGAATCCCGGCAAACCCCATGATGACATCCCAACAGGAAGCGACAACCGCCCATATCAATATCATGGTGAGTATGTTTAAGTGATCGGCACTGCCTGTAAATATAGGCAGAACCCCCATGACGAGATAAAACGCCCCCAGAATGGCTATCATTCGTTTCAAACTCATAACTTACTCTCTCCCCAATAATCCTTTCGGCCTGACCGCCAGAGTAACCAGCAGCAAAGTGAGGGTTGCGATCTGCACATACATCATGCCGAAATACCAGCCGACAAAGGCCTCAAGCATACCCAAGATAAAAGCGGCATAGAGACTGCCACGAATAGACCCCATGCCGCCGAAAGCTGTGATGACCCAGGCCTTAATCATGATGTCTGAGCCACCCATAGGATTGATAAGGTTCTTTTGGCAAAGCAGAATGCCGCCCATTCCAGCAAGAATTGTAGAGATGGCAAAGGTTGCAGCATAAATGAAATCTTTCGGTATTCCAACAATCTGAGCGCCTACCGGGTTTTGGGCGGTCGCCATGACGGCCATACCGATCCGGGTGTTATTCAGCACCCAACGCAGACCAAGCATACAGCAGATTGAGACGGTAAAGATGGCGATATCCTGATGGAGAATGACAAAGTCACCGAATTCAAAAATATCTTCGGTAAAACTGGGGATAGATTTGACGCGCGGTCCAAATACAGACTGGAAAGAGTAGTCCATGAAAAGAGACAACCCCAGGGTCAACATCATGACCTTCATTTCCCAGTCACCGTATCGTCTCAGCGGGGCGATGAGAATCTTCTCTGATAAAAATCCAATAACAAAGAAAAAGGGAACTGCAGTCACGATGACGGTTAAATAGCCGCCGGGGACGCCATAGCGAACCAGGAGCAACCAAGCGAAGTAGCCGCCAAGCACGTAAAAGGAGCCATAGGCAAAGTTAAAGGCCTTCGTTACTCCGTAGACAAGCGTCAGGCCAACAGCCATGAGCGAATAGACCGATCCATTGATCAAGCCGCTGATAAATACATCGATTATTTCAAAAAACATTATTCCTCCACACAGTGATCCTCATTGACAATTCACATCCCAAAGAGGATCTCCTTGAGCTGATCATCACTGAGTGCATCTTCCTTGCCTCCTTTGAAAGAGAGACACCCCTCGTCCATGATGTAGAGACGGTCAGCCATTTCAAAAAGCTGAGGAATGTTCTGTTCGACCAGCAAAACGGTTTTTCCCTGTTTGCTGATCTCCTGGATGATTCGGAAGATATCCGTTCGATAACTAGGCTGCAGCCCAAGGGCCGGTTCATCGATACAGAGCAGATCCGCATCGGACATCAGCCCTCTGGCAATCGCGAGCATCTTCGCCTCACCACCACTCATGGTAGACGAAAGCTGATTGCGCCGTTCAACCAGTTTGGGAAACAGTTCCGCCACCCACTCCTCATTCTTTTTTTCATTGGCTTTGGCACGCCTGGAGTAGGCTCCGAGCTTGAGATTGTCCCGCACGCTCATATAGGGAAAGAGCTCTCGGTTCTCTGCTATATAGGTGATGCCCATGTTCACGATTTTTGCCGTTCCGAGATGGGTTATATCCTCACCATTCCAGGCCACCTGCCCTTGCACCTTATCAACGAGACCGCAGATTGATTTCAACAGGGTGCTCTTCCCGTGACCATTTGGGCCAACGATGATCACAACCTCCCCTTTCGGAACACGCATTCTTACATTCTTCAAAGCGTGCGATTCACCGTAATAGGCATTTAAATCTGTTATATCAAGCATATGAATCACCCAGATATGATTTAACCACCCGCTCATCCTGAATCACTTCAGCAGGCTTGCCACTGCAAACCAAGGTTCCGGATTCGATGATCATGAGGACCTGAGCTAAATCTGTGAGCACCTTCATGAAATGCTCGATTATGATGATTGTGACCCCAAGGTCCTGGTTAATCTTCTTTATCAGCTCCATGAGGCTTAAAATCTCCGTGGTGTTTGACCCGGCCATAGGTTCATCAAGCATGAGAATTTTCGGCTTCGTTGCCAATGCCGCACCAATCATCAGCTTCTTTTTCCCCAGAAGGTTGAGGGCGCCAGTTTTCTGGTACAGCTCTTCCCCGAGACCGACAACATCGATGATCTCGGATGCATGTTGCACATCAACCCCGCCTCGAGAGCCAAATCGACTCCCCACATGCACAGTCTCTTCAACTGTCAGGCTTGGGAATATCTCCGGAATCTGAAAGGTACGAGATATTCCACGACGCGCTATTCTATGGGGAGGCATTCCACTGATATCCCTCCCGTCCAACACAACTTTGCCTTCATAGCTGTAATTGCCAGTAATCAGATTATAGAGGGTTGATTTTCCAGCCCCGTTCGGACCGGCGATACCAAAAACCTGCCCCGCTTCCACATGGAAGCTCAAATCATTGACCGCGATGAGCGCTCCAAACCTTTTTGTTAAACCTTCAACCTGCAACATATTTTGCCTCTATCTGGTCGGTGCCCTGTCGACAACAACGGCCTACCCTTGTTCTCGTCTGCCAAGCCCTTACTCGTTTCAATCTCACCAAGTAATGATCAGGCAACCTATTCATCCAATCTTTTCCACGCCCCTCCAGCACTTATCCGCCTGCAGGAACAGCGACATGAAAATGGCCCCACAACGCTCTTCAGGGAATTTTGAATAATGAGATTTTTCAAGATTTCCATCAGAGGTGGTCTTGCCACTGTATACTTCACGAAAGAATCGCCCCCTTTTCCACATTGGCAATGCGTATGAAAACAATAAGAGTGGCTCAAAAAGCCTATTCAGCGAGGATTTCAGTGGAAATACCGCGGTGGCCCAGCGATATTCGCACAAAAATTAGGTAGAAGGATGAGAAACCACCCATTCATCGGCTTGCTCTACCGATGCGCAGGAAGGGAAGGAGCAGGAAAGGATGACACAATTTTTTTAAACTCAGCCGTACACACTTGCACTTGCACTTGAATCCGTGAGCATTCATCAGTGCGTCAGTTTCGTTGTTTGTGGTTTGTTTAAAAAAATTGTACCATCTCGACCGATGCAACAACTGTTATTTACTCACAACTTCGTTACGCTTGAAAAAATTTACCTTACGTTTTCGTTATCATTTTTGCAACAAGCATGCCTACTTAGAAAGCTTAATCAAAACCTCAAAACAAAAGGGAGTTACCCCTTCTTCACCGCCACAACCCGAGCGAACCAAACCAGTCACTCATGTCCGCACTTGAGACAAAAAAATTATTTTTATCTATAATTTCAAATTATTAAACGTAGACAAAAGCGCCCACACACAAACCATCAGCACAAAAAAAAGGCCGGTTATCGAGACCACAAGGAGCCCATCTCGACAACCGACCTACTTTCGCTGACAACGAACCACAAGAATGGATAAAATCCAAACGCCCCCCATGCAAGGCAAGGGAGCACAGAAGCAAACCCGAAGCTTACAGCAGAACAAACACCATCAACATGAAAGAACTGCTACACCGCCAGGTTCAATCGAGCAGAGGTCGCACCGCAGGCAAAATATCTTCTGAATCCGTGAGCATTCATCAGTACGCCAGCTTCGTTGTTTGAGACATGCCGATTAAAGTAAACTTTATCGGTATGTTGCAATGAAGGTGGCGTGCTAATGGATGCCCCAAAGGGCGGCGGGTGCAACTGAACAATACATGAATTTGTAATAACACGTCATCTTATTAAAAAGATGCGTTGTTCAGTAACCACCCGCCGTCACGGATTCAGGTATCTTCCCACAAAGCCCCTGTAACCATCTGCCCCAAGAAACTCTCAGCCAGGAGCAAAAGCCGAATCAAGCTGCTTTTTGCGCGCAGCTTCCACAAGAACACTTCTTGCCGGACACCCGCGAAGCATACATCGCTTGGTAATAGGGAAGCTGGTCGTCATAGTAACTCCGCAGATGATCACTATTTTCAATAGTCACTTCAAACTGCTCCATATTCTTGACAATGCCGGTACTGACAGCCGCGTCCTTATGCCAGTCTTTCCAGATATCCCATTTATCCTGATGCCCAGCCTCCCACATCAGTGACTCAGGGATAAATTCAATACCCAAAGCCTCACAGTAAGCCTTGATAGTATCCTCGGGCGCATCTTCAAGGTCATCCGCATCGACAACTACCGTAGGCAGTCCCATTTTCTTCACAGCCTCATACACCTTAAACAACTGCGCAAGCCCTATCTCCTCAAGCGTGACATCCTGATTCATTGCATAATAAGAAGCTATAGCCTTAGCCGGGTCACGAATTAAAAAAGTATGGGTAACGCGATTTAAAAAGGACTCATCAGCAACAAGATGCTCGTAGCAGTGCGCACACATATCCTTATAGAATACCGAACGGTTTTCAGCCGCCCCAATTATATGGTTACAAATTCCGGGGTAATCGGTGGGGTGGTTCGGATCAATGAATTGCTGCTCGATGGTGGCATCGTCCCCCTTTACATAATAGAGATACGAAAAGGGTTCATGGAGGATCTCCATATCCTTGCGCTCAATCATAACCCGCTCAAAGGCAGTAGACACAGATCTCGGGTGAGTCCACAGGGCAATTACTTTGTTCATTGGGGGCAATCTCCTTTTACTCTTGTTTCTTATCGCATTTCATTTACAGCACACCCGTGCCTTTTTTTCAGACCACTTCCACTGCAACACAGACAGAGTCACAATGGTCAGACATTAACGTTCCACACAACAACACCGTAAGATGCAAAAACAATCATCTTACGTTTTCGTCATATACAGCAACATGCATGCCACAGCGTTTTTTTGCGTTAAAAAACAGAATATCAGCAACTTAAAAACATAAGCGAAAAATCCAAAAGATTCCCCCCAGGACACCCCTGGCCTTCTTTTGGTCTGACCTTTGATATTTTATAAAGATTTCAACTAGATAAATTCGGACAAATCTGCTCAGGCAGAAGCGCAGATCTTTTGAGAAATGTTGCCAACCGTGGGCTCCTCATTCGGGAACTTCCCCAAAAAGGAGAGAGAGGGTATATCAGGGAAGTGATGGAAAGATCTTCAAGAAGGGAAAGATTCAGATCTATTTTTCATCTCTATTGAACTCAAAGGCGATTTTTGCTTCATCTTTATTGTTGAGGAGTTCGTTGAGCAGGTGTGTTGTATAGCCCCATTGATACCGGGGAAACTGCGCACGAGCCTGGCTCAGTTTTTCTGCAAGCATACCTTCCAGGATGTGAATCACCTGCTTGGCATGTTCACCTAGCCCCTCAATAGTTATAAAAACAAGAGCATCGATAATATCAGCAAGCTTGACAATGTAAAGGTGCTCCTTGCGCATCTCTCGTTTCATCCTAACGAGCCAAGGGGCGATTTCCGCTTCAATGGCGTCAATAGGGTTCTCTCCCTCGGTTATGTGCTCTATATGCTGTTTTAAAGGGCTTGGGAGGTCCCCCATCAACAGTTCGGGAGTATCGTGCAGAGAGGCATATTCCATGATCTGAAGGAGATGGGAATCCTTCAAATCGGGGCCAAGGATCTCTTTTGCCAATTTATTTGAAATCCTGGTCACCATATAGTGGTGTTCGGCCAACGTCTGATTTCTTGAGGTGCGCACACTATGCCAGCGCGTCACGTGACCAGACCTGGCCAAATCTGCAAGGGTAAGCTTGGGGAGTTGTAATAAGGGCATAAATATCCTTCTTTCACTACAATGCTTTAGGGAATCTTGAATAATTGCTTTTTCTGCCAATCTCGCGGAGTCTCAGCCACGCCCGCTTTGAACCGGTTGCGTTTATAAATTTGCCATGAGGCGGTACTTGCTGGGGTAATTTCACCATTCTGAGGAAAAATCCCGAAGCACTGCTGTTGTTTTGTACCAAACTTTCTGAAAAAGCTTGTTTTCAGGGCAGAGTTATCCACCCGGCCTACCGAATTCGTTTTTCGGAAGGCTCCTGATCTTTCAAAAAAATGTATGTTACCTGTTATCCGTTAATCAAATGTCGGGCAAGGCGGATGCTCAAATCCATAGGCAATCATTCGTAAAATTGTCTCCATGGAAGGAGCTATAAAAGTGTGAAAGTAGTTGCGCATTCGTTCCCACATTGACCTGTTACTTTTCAGTTTTGCCCGGGCTGCTTGAAACAGCGGGCAGCAGAATTGCTGCACTTGATCAACAAGAAAAGCAAGCAACATCAGGTGCATGAAAACTGCGCTCAAGTGCTTTTTGCCCAGGCCATAGTTGTGCCCAAGGTTATAACCTTGATTTTTCAGAGTATTGAAGGTCTCGTTTTCAATCCGCCAGCGGGCACGACCACAG
>NZ_JAFFQA010000036.1 GCF_016919065.1 Desulfobulbus rhabdoformis
TCAGAGTATGACCGGAGGACCGGGGGGAAAAAACTCCGGGTGCGGGGTATGAAAGCCGTCAGCTTCGCAGCGGTCCTCAAGGCTATAGGTGTGAACATTCGCAGGGCTGCAGTGTTCCGTAAAAGAAGAAAAGGGCTCTGTACGCCCCTGAAAGGACCACATTGTGGGACCGCATGTGTTTTTTCACGTCTCAAAGAACATCTCATGCCAAAATTCTTAACAATTTTGACATGGCCGGGCAATATGTGCCCGATTGAATTTTTAAATCTTAAAATAGCCGCGTAAGGTTTTTACGAGGCCATCAATCTTGAATAATTGCTTTTTCTGCCAATCTCGCGGAGTCTAACGCTTACCTCGTCATGCTGAAAATTTTATCCTCGGAGGTAAGCGAAGGCTCCGATATCAGCTATATGCCTGCGGTAAAATTGTCAGCAATCCTTGACCTTGATTGAAAAATCTAATTATTCAAGACACCCCTGTTGAGTAAGTTGCAGTGGGGTGTCTCCTGAACTCGTCAGCATACATCGGTGCGTCAGGTGAAGCTGAATGGTAAAAACAGTTTTAATGGAATCCTTCTACATACAAAAGGATATGGTGGTGGGGCATCACCCGCCGTCATGGGGTCAGGTGGATGATCACTGTTGCCGAGGAAAAGGGAAAAGTGATCCGTAAAAAAAAGGATGATTGCCATGATCCGTCATCGTCCCTTAGCCGCTCTGGATATGAGCCGTATCTGTAGTTTTCCCCAAAACGAGGAAGAGCTCTTTTACTTTTTCCCCACGGCCCGGTATCCCTTGACGACAGAGCAGCTCTCCCCGGTTATAGCCGGGCGGACTGCCCCCACAGTTGTGGAGAATGGTGGCCAGGTGGTCGCTTTTGCCGATTTGTTTCATCTGAAACACAGTGACTATTACAACATCGGAAATGTTATAGTCGCTCCCGAGGCCAGGGGGCAGGGGATGGGACGCTATCTGATCGCTCAAATGATCAATATTGCTCGAAAAATGCCAGGGGCCAAGTGGTTGAGGGTCTCCTGCTTTAACAGCAACACGGCAGCCCTTCTTCTCTATACCGGGCTCGGCTTTGTACCCTATAGACTTGAAGAGCGTTTTGACTGGCAGGGAAATAGGGTGGCGCTGGTGCATCTTAGGAAGTTTTTTTCCTGAATCCAGCAGGACTTCGGTGGTACTCATCTTTTTGTAAGTTAGCGGAAGCTTGGCTTCTTGCATTTTACCTTCGTTATAGGATTAAAAATATAAAAGTGGAGAGGGGTATGGAAACAGCGATTCAAAAGCGAATTATAGATCTGCTCACCCCGGTTGCCCAGGGGGCTCAGGTGACAGATGTACGCATCGGCCTTGGCTATACCTGCGTGCAGCTGGATAATGGTCAGGCCGGGCTTGCCTGGACGGCAAAATCACATGCAGGCAGTTGCAGTCATCTGCCAACGGCCGGTACTCTGGCAGGACAACCAGCTCCAGCTTTACTGAGCCTGCTGGGTGGCCTGGGGCAGTCGCTTGCCAAGTCGGTGGGATTAGCTACGGCCAATGCTCTTGCGGCCGGGCTTGAGAGACCCACCGCAACGTCTACTGAGATTCTGGAACTCATAGATGTGCAGCCAGAGGAGCATGTGGCCATGGTGGGATTTTTTGGGCCTGTGGTACCACGACTTAAAAAGATTGGTTGCAGATTGGATATTATTGAACTTGATGCAAAGAAGGGAGGAACCTTGACACCTGAAGAGGGAAAGGCCTCGTTATCAACCTGTGATGTGGCGATTATTACCGCAACTTCTCTGGTCACCGGCACCATGGATGGTCTGCTCTCCGGGCTTGGCAATCCGCGGGCTGCCTTGCTGCTGGGGCCGTCTACCTTTATGCGACCGAAGGTCTATGCAGGAACCAAGGTGACCCATCTGGCGGGCTCCTGGGTACGGGAACCCGGACCGGTGGCGCAGATCGTTTCTGAAGGTGGTGGCACCAAAATTTTGAAAAAACATCTCGATTTCGCCACAATTATTATATAAGGGTGTCTTGAATAATTAGATTTTTCAATCAAGGCCAAGGATTGTGCAAAATTTTACCGCAGGCATATAACTGATATTCCGAGGATAAAATTTTAAGCATGACGCCGGGATTGGCAGAAAAAGCAATTATTCAAGATTCCCATAAGCCGCATAAAAGCGCCGCGTTTACCTAGCGCGGCGCTTCGCCCTCTCGATCAATCCGTAAACCTTTCCCCCACTGCTACCATGGATGTCCCCCTCAAACATAAGCGGTCAGGGGCGAGTACCAAAAAAAGACCGGCATCCTCCTATTTGTAAGCGATTGCGAGGTGCCGGAGATGCTAGCCATCGGTCTGTGCAGCGTACACCTGTACGTAAACAGGCCGATAACACCGCAGATTCGGTGCCCCGTGATCGCTTCCCTCAAACATCTCCATTCCAGAGAAAACCACAGGCCTGTTTGCCAATGACCTGGTCATTAAAAACCACCTGGGCCGGTTGCTGAACAATTCCATAACATACATGCAGGGGCAGCAGGTGTTCCTCGCGGGGGTGGCAGTAACGGGCATGGGGAGCCTGCTCCCAGTTCGCCAGCCGTTCTTCCCGCTCCAGGGGCTGTAGAGCCGGTGCCGTACAGGTATCTATCAGCCAATCATTAAAAGCCTCTGACCTGGTGTCATGGCCATCGGCTGAGGTCGCAAAAAATGCGCGCATGTTGTGAAAGGAAAATCCCGAACCGATGATCAGAATGGGCTCCTTGAGGAGAGGTGTCAGTGCTTTGCCAAGGTCAAGGTGTGCCTGTGCAGAGAGCCCGGTAAGCAGGGAGAGCTGCACGCAGGGGATGTCTGCCTGGGGATAGACCAGCTTCAATGGAACAAAGACGCCGTGATCAAGGCCGCGTTTTTCTTCAAGGACAGGGGCAAACCCCGCATCAGTGAGGAGATGCCCAATTGTTTGAGCAAGTACAGGGGCTCCCGGAGCAGGGTAGGTTATGGAATAGCTTTCTTCAGGAAAGCCGTAATAATCATAGAGAAGTTCCGGTTGTGCCGCTGCTGTGATATTTGGGTGCTCGGCCTCCCAATGAGCGCTGATGACAACAATGGCCTTGGGTTTACGTAATCTGGTTGCAAGCGAGCTGAGAAAGTGTACTAGCTGTTCATGTGTGGGCTCGCCTAACAGAGGAAGTGGGCCGCCACCATGTGGTATATAGAGTATTTGAGCCTTGGTTGAGGTTGGTCTCGTTTCCATGGAGTCCTCCGAACGGGGCCAGGGGAGAGTGCAATTCAGGGGGTAAAGAGGAAAAATAAGAGCTTCAGGCTTTCTTGGCAAGGCGGAGCAGTCAGAGTGGCTGGGCAGTAATGTATGAAAATGACATGATAACCCCTCTCATTTTCCCGAAGTTGACAGGGAAAAATCTCCCCTCTATAGTGTAACTAGCATTTTAATAGAGGGAGCATTTTTCCCGGTTACACCCAACCAGTTCGTTTCTTGTTACGCCCGGTTTTTTCTGTCTACCAATACATGCCAAAGGAAATGACATGCGCCTGAAGCCTCTTCTTCTCGCTCTTTTTCTCACTGCTCAAATCGTGCAGTGTTTGAGTGTGGACGATGCATTGGCCAAGGACAGGCTGCAAGCCATCCTGCGGAGTGGTGTGGTCCAAGTCTGTATCTGGCCGGATTATTACGGTATCAGTTTTCGTAACCCGAAAACCAATCAGCTTTCGGGAATCGATGTGGATATGGCCCATGAGTTGGCTCGTGATCTCGGGGAATCCGTGCAGGTGCGATTTGTTGACAGCTCTTTTGCGCGTTTTACTGGGGATCTCGCCGCCAATCGTTGTGATATAGCCATGTTCGCTATAGGGATAACCCCCCTGCGCAGAGAAAAATTGCGTTTTACCAGTCCCCACCTCCAAAGTGATGTTTACGCCATTACCACCCGCAGCAATCGCCGCGTGCAAAAATGGCAGGATATTGATCAACCGGGGATGGTTGTGGCTGTGGCCAAAGGGACGCTGCATGAGCCACTGATGCGTAAAAAGCTCAAACACGCCACCCTCAAAGTACTGAATACGCCCTTTGCCCGAGAGCAGGAAGTGGAATCGGGGCGGGCAGATGTTTTCATGACCGATTATCCCTACAGCCGCCGTATGCTTGCAAACTCGGACTGGGCCCGGCTGGTGGCCCCTGCAAGCACCTACCACATCACTCCCTATGGATATGCCCTTGCACCGGGGGATGAGCACTGGCTGCAAAGAGTAGAGCAGTTTGTCGCCCGCACGAAGAAAGATGGCCGCTTACTTGCCATCTGCAGCCGGTATCATCTGGCAGCCATGGCCCGGCTTGACTGAGCCTACAGGGATCCTGTGATTTTTCATCGCCTTCTCCGTCATCATCTTGTTTTTATATCCCTGTCTCTTCTCTCTGTTTTGGTGGTCTGTCTGAGCACCGCCTTTATTCTCGATCACCAACGACGTTCAACCATAGATGAAGGGCTTAAGCAGAGCGCATACCATGCGCGTAATTTCGAGGAACAGCTGACGCGCAATTTGGACAGTATTCAGCGCCTGGCGGACTTTATTGCCGCCGTAACCCCAGAAGAACATGGCGAACGGGCCAATGTCCTGTTTTCCCGCTTGCTTCGTCAAAATCCTTTTCTCCGTTCTCTTTCCACCATTGATCAGCAGGGACGCATTCTCAATAGCTCCAATAAACAGGCCATTGGTCGCAGGGTGGAGTTGATTGATTTTTACCCCCAACCCCATGGTACTCAGGAGACTGCTCTACGTATCGGCCGTCCCTGGCTTGGGCGTGATGTCGACCAGGGAGTTCCCATAGACAATGGTCAGCAAGTTTCGCTGCGTTCTCTGGGCTTTGTCCCCCTGCTTGTGCGCGGTCAATACAACGGGGAGCCAGTCCTTGTACTGGCAGCGCTCAACCCTGATTATTTTATCAACTATTACACACAGTGGCTGGATACGGGCATCGGCCTGGCCGAGGTGATCCGTTATGATCGGCTGCCCCTGTTTACCAGCGGGGAGTTTCTCTCCGGCACCCCGGATGCAGCAAGGGATCTTGGGAGTCGTCTGCAAAGTTCAGAGATCGGGCAGTACCGCAGTACTCAAAGCCAGCATGGCCCCATGCTCACGGCGTATCGCGCCTCGCGCCGTTTCCCGCTTTTGGTTGTGATTCATCTGTCCCAGGAACAGGTGCTTGCCAAGTGGCGTCAGGAAAGTGTGCAAACCGTGATTCTTGTGGGCATGACTCTGATGGTTCTGCTCTACCTGGCCTCAACCCTGCATCGACGGCAACAACGGTTGGCTTCCCGGCGCGAGGCCCAGCGGAGGCGCGAGTATGAGCAACTGGCAGCAACGGTTTTTGAAACTGTGCTCGAGGCGGTGATGGTGACCGATAGAGAACAGAACATTCTCACCGTTAATCCGGCTTTTACCCGTATAACCGGCTATGCAAAGGAAGAGTCTGTTGGTGCTGATTTGAGTTTGCTGGCCTCGGGCTACCAGCCTGAAGATTTTTCCCAGAAGATAGAGAACCTTCTCACAGGGCAAGGGCATTGGGAAGGTGAAGTGCGCAGCCGCCGTAAAAGTGGTGAAATTTTTGTAGCCTGGTTTTCCATTACCCAGGTACTGGGAGATCAGGGCCAGGTTCTGTATCTGGTCAGCGGGTTTTCAGATATTACCGAATATTGTGCTGAAGCGGATCGAATCTCTCACCTGGCGCATCATGACCTGCTCACCGGTCTGCCCAATCGTGCCCTGCTCAAGGATCGATTACGCCAAGGGGTGCGGCAGGCCCATCGTGAGCGGACTATTCTGGCCTTGCTGTTTTTTGATCTGGATCGATTTAAGCCCGTCAATGACAACCTGGGGCATCTGGTGGGGGACCTGCTGCTGCAGACCCTGTCCAGCCGTCTGCAGGAGATCCTGCGGGTTTCTGACACGCTGGCCCGGTTGGGCGGAGATGAGTTTGTTCTGGTGCTTCCCAACATCAAAAACAGCGAGGATGCCTTTAAAGTAGCAGAAAAAATCCGGAGCACTGTGGCGATACCCTTTACCCTTGAAGGACATTATATAGAAATCTCTGCCTCCATTGGTGTGGCCCTTTTTCCTGACCATGGGGTCGATGAGCTGAGTTTGATGCGTTGCGGTGATCAGGCCATGTACCAGGCCAAGGCCGCTGGTGGAAACCGGTATGCCATATACGAGCAGCAGATGAGCTGAGCTGTCCTACTCACCAACTGAAATGGAGGACGGTGGTTGACTGTGCTGCAGGATTTGCTAAAACGATGCTCTTGGTATATTCTTTTATTGGCTTACAAAATGGTCATTTGAGCCTTGGTTCGTGAGCCATCACCCGGAGTCAAGGATTCTGGTCAAGAGAAGGCGCTGCAAGCGCAGTCTCTTTGAGCTTTTTTGATGTTTCCCCCTCCTTTATGATACAGAAATGAGGTTGTATGCATTTTTTTTATCGATATTGCCTTGTCGTAGGTTTGCTCGCAGTTCTGCCTCCTGTCATCCCGGCCCAGGCGTCACCCCCCACCACGGTGAAGCAGGCAAAGTACCCTGAGGATGAGATTGTTCGCCGTCGAGCACTCATTAATGATCGGGTTCATAAAATTGAGCGTTCAGCACGGACCAGATCCGGTACAGTGGGGACCGCTCTTGTTCCTATTCCCAAGGCCATTGCCTTACGTGGTCGTTTGATAATTCGTGGTGGGAATACTTCGACTTTTTATGGAAAGGTTCGCCGTCAGATTGACTACACCATTAGCGAGCGTTTTTTAGGGAACCTGATCGTTACCCGCTATTACGATCGAAACAAAAAACAGTACAGCGACAGAAAAGACTATGCTATGGATACTCTCTCCATGGAGATTGATGCCTCCGATTTCAACGGAAAGATCTGCAGTAAATATGCGGGCTCCCCGCCTGCATGCACCAATTGGCTGAAACTTGATCTCTGGCAGATAGCAGATGGCGAAGAGTACCCCGGAAGAAAAAGCAATGTAGTCACTGCCAGCAGTGCTAAAAATAACGTAACCCTGCGCATTGATGGGCCGGATATTTTATTTGTGCCCTCCAAGGGGAAACAGTGGCTGAGGTCGGGCTGCGGGGATGCGGTGCAGAAACGATTTACCCGTGATGAATTTGAGCAGATGCTCAAGAAGAAAAAAATCACCTTGAAAAAGGTGCTGGGGAAAACACGTCCGAGCTGCGATCCCGGCTCAACGGTTTCATTGGAGATTACCCTGACCCCGTGAGCAACCATCCGTCGTCACAGGGACAGGCTGATAGCACCAACGTTCGGGAGGAACTATGGTCAGATATATTTTTCTCGGATTCAGGCTCATTGTCTTCGGGGGACTGGTATGCTGGAATCTGTCTGCGTGTCTGGCCGCGTCCCCCTCGTATAGCTGCAGTAAGGTTAAAGAAGGAAGCATTGAGGCGCTGGTTTGTGCCGATGAATCCCTGGCTGCATTGGATCGTCAATTGGCCGGTGTTTATGCGCAGGCAATTGCCCGCCTGGGGGAAGATAGATCGATGGAGTTACGCATCGAGCAGCGCGGGTGGATCCGCTCCCGGGATGCCTGTAGTAAAACAGCAGAGCCCCAACTCTGTGCGCTCAGGCAGTACAGCCAGCGTATTGCTGAGTTGCAGGCCACCTATCGTCTTGTGCCCATGACTGGCCCGGTGCTTTTTTTCTGTGAGGATCCGGCACGAACGAAACTATATGTCACCTATTACGCAACCGATCCGGCAACGATTATCGTCGAGCATCACAATCAGTTCACCCTGATGTACCTGGAGCCGGGAATGAGTGGGGCACGCTATGTGCGAAAGAGTCAAAGCTTCTGGGAACACCAGGGGGAAGCGCTGGTGAGTTGGGGCTTTGATCTGCCTGAGATTCAATGTCGAACACGCAGTCAAAAGAATGCGCGCTGAGTCGCGCAGGGGGCTGCGCTGTTGAAACCGACAGGGCTCGTGCCTTGCTTTTAACAAACCGGTCCCGGTCCTTATGAGGAGAGGTGCTCCAGCAGCAGAGCCGCTCTGGCTGAGCTTGCACCTTCAGCCTTTCTTGTGAGCACTCCAGTTTTTCGTCATCCGTTACGATCAAGACCAAGGAGGTAAGCCATGCTCTTTATCACCAACCGTTTTCCCAAAGGCTCCATTCAGACGCGGGTGGGGCGTAAATTTGATTTTGACCTGCGCAATAACGCGCCGAGTAACTCCATCTTTTTCTGCAGGCGTTCCCCTGACGGAAGCATCAGCGAAGTGGGCGGGCTCAACTTCATGACCGAGTTGAAAGATTCTTCCTACAGACAACTGTTGTTGTATATTCATGGCTTTTCCAACATGCCCGAGGACGTCTTTGCCGCCGCCGGAGAATTCCAGGAGCTGTGCGATAAAGTCAAAGACAAGGAGATTCTGGTGTTGCCGGTGATCTGGCCTTGCGATGGTGATGTCGGTATCGTCAAAGATTACTGGGACGATCAAAAATCAGCTGATGCCAGTGCCCCGGCCTTTTCAAGGGCCCTGTGTCGATTTATCGAGTGGCGCGAATCCAAACGCAACAATCCGGATTCCGCGCCCTGTTTGAAACGGATCAACATGCTCGCGCATTCCATGGGGAACCGGGTTCTGCGGGAGACCCTGGTCCATTGGAATACCTATGATCTCAAAAGCGGTGTGCCGCTGCTTTTCCGAAATACTTTTCTTGTGGCTGCAGATATAGAAAATGAATCTATTCATCGAGGGCAGAAGGGGCAGCTCATCTGTGATGCTTCACGCAACGTGGTCGTCTACTATGCCTCTGACGATCTGGCCCTGAGGTCAAGTAAGGCCGCTAATTTGAGAAATAAAATCGCCTCCCGCCGTCTGGGGCACTCCGGCCCGGAAGACATGCGGCAAACGCCACAGAATGTGTACATCGTTGACTGCGACGATGTGAACAACACCTACGATCTCAAAGGGCATTCCTATTTCCGCAGTGGTCGTACACCGGGGCAGCCGGGGGTGGTCTTTGCCCATATTTTTGACTGCATGCAAAAGGGTAGAGTCTTTCCAGAAGATCCTGAAAAGCGTACCACCATTTTGCGTGACTAAGTGGAGTACCCCCTAAAGGCCGCCTCTGTTAGAGGCGGCCTTTTCATTTCACCCACCGTCACGGATTTAGATCAATGATCAGCTGGTAACGGCATCCAGGCTACGGACACTGCCGGAGAGGAGCGTGCCAAGCTCCGAGGCAATCTCACGGGCACAACTGCTGGTGGTCTCGGCATGTTGCAGGACCTTCGCTGCGGCTGTGCTGACTTCAGTAATGCGAGTGGAGACCTCAAGGGTGTTCTCCCCGGCGGATCCTGTCAGCGCAACAATGGCGGTGCTGAACTGCCGTTGTTGCCCGATTGCCTGATCGATAATGGCGGTCACCCCGTGCAGGGCGTCGATATTGGTGCCGATGGCGTCAAAAGATTTGAGAAAGGCGTCACAGGTATGGTTTATTGCCTCGATTTTTCCCAGAATATCCCCCGTGGCCAGGGCGGTGTCCTGCGAGAGCTTTTTGACCTCCCCAGCCACCACCGCAAATCCGCGACCGTACTCACCAGCCTTAACCGCTTCAATGGTGGCGTTGAGTGCCAGTATTTTGGTCTGATCGGTTATGGCATGGACCGTTCCAATGATGGTGTCGATCTCGGTCACTGACCCATGCAGCTCCATCAGCTGCTGACGTGCCTGACCAATCTCCCCAACGATTGTCTCTACAGCTTTATTCTGGACACCGAGTTCTGTATGAATTTCTCCCACTGCCGTGTTGATTTGCAGGGAAGAATCGTTGACCTCGGTGGTCAGTCTGGCTGTATCATCAGCCAGCTCCGCAACGTTTGAGCTGGCCTCCTGGGTTTGTCCAGCCAGTGCCTGCATGGTGTGGGCAACCTGAGCCATGTCCGTTGACCGTTCGCTGAGTTCGCCAATGGTCTGAGTCATGGTTGTTGCCAGGTCCTTTATTTTTTGCTGATCCTCAGCCTTGCGCTGTTCCACGCGCTTGAGACGGAGCAGGGCCGTGCGAAAACGATCCATGGCATTGCAGAGCGAGCCTATCTGATCCCGTCGCCTTTTCCAGGGTATTTCGGGAAACTCTCCGGAGCTAAGGGCTTCGACGATGGAGGATAACCGGTTGATTGGTCGTTCAATAATGATGCGGGTGAGTATAGAGAGAGCGAGGATGTTGATGAGGACTGCGCTCAGCCCCGCATAGAGGCTTTGGTACTGCTGCCGTTCCATAGCCTGGTTCATTTTTTGTTCCTGCTGATTGATCCGGTCAACAAAGCTGAGAATTTGGGTGCGGCTCTGTTCTGCCTCCAGGCTCTTGTCTGTCACCAGTGCTGCGAGTTGCGCCACCTTTTTTTCATAAAACTGAATGCCGCTGCCCTCTTCAATAACTACCCTGATTATCTGTTCAAGTCGTTGCTGATCCTGGTGCGGATCCTGGCTGTGCAAGGTGAGTTGCTCCACGTTTTTGGTGAAGGTGCCAGCTTCGTCAAAGAGGCCGTGGGAGAGTTCTAATTTCTCATTCCGTAGACCAATAACAAATTTCCCTTTGGCCAGATCACGTTTTTGAGCCCGTTTGTAGAGGGAGCGATACTGCTCGCGGCCAACCAGAGTACGCCTGTTTTCCACTTTGAATTCTTGTTCAACCTGATCCAAAATGGCCAGGGTGGGGTTGTTGATAAACAGTTTGGGTAAATCCGTGAACTGTTTTTGCAATCCCACAATGGAGTCGCGCAGGCTTCTGTCTACGGTATCGCGAATTGTGAGCACCTCGCCCATCATGGCTTCCACCCGCTGGGTCGAACCATGGTTGATGTAAAGCAGAGCTGCAATGCAGGTATTGGAGGCAAGCGCCACCCCGAGGATGAGCTTGAGTCCAACGGTTAACCAGCCTGTTTTTTGGGGAGTGGCTGCTGTTGCCGCCTGCTGTTTTACTGCAAAAAAACGTGAGAGGAGCATGGTATTCATAGAGGATCAGACCGTCAGAGTAGTGGAGGGAGCGGGAGACATATCCTGAGATGCTTGCGTATCCAGGTGATGGATATACAGGCTTGATCCCTGCATGTCCTTTGCGTGGTGCTTGGCTATAGATGCTTCTTCGGAAAGGTCGATGGTGCAGAGCGATTCTGATGGAGTAACCAGGACCGCCCCCACGGAAAGAGTCATCTGACCGTACTGACGTTGTTGCCCTTCACGGTCGGTGGTGGTAATGACGCAGCCGATATGTCCGTTGTACAGGCCGCCGATACTCTGATCGAACTGGTCCAGAATACGTTCCACCGTGTCCTGCCAGTTGTGGGAGCGAAAGATGGCGACAAAGTCATCTCCGCCGATGTGTCCTATAAAATCGACCTGGTCATTGATGTTGGCCACCAACAGCTCCGAGAGAAAACGAATGACCTGATCCCCTCGGGCAAAGCCGAAAAAATCGTTAAATGGCTTGAAGTTATCCAGGTCAAAATAGCAGACGGTAAAGGGAATCTGTTGGCGAAAGAGTTTTTGTAACTGTTCCTGAATGGGGACATTGCCCGGGAGCATGGTCAGGGGGTTGGCGTGGCGGGCACGATTGATCTGCAGCTTGGTAATCTCATGGAGCATATCGATCAACCTGCCTTTGCCAGCCAGGCAGCAGCCATCTAAGATAATGAACTCCTCGGTGTGGATATCAAGGGACGTGGTGAGGCGATAACTGGCTTCTTCCAGGGGCAGGCGTTTATCAAACTGCATGACGTTGCGGTTGATGAAGCGAAGAATGGGTTGCTTGCCGTAGAGTTCCTTGCCATAGAGGCTGGCGTAGAGATTCATGAACTCACGCCGTATGACCAGGCCCAGAACCTCTGTTTCATGCACCACGACCACTGACTCGAGTTCTGGAGTCGAGGTGAACAGATCCCCAACCTCCAGCACCTTGGCACTTGCTGGCACCGAGACTGCAGGCTTGATGAGGGATTCCACCGCCAGGGAGTCATCTTCCTCGTAGCTGCGCATCTCTTTACGAAACAGTTTGGAGGCAATGGTTATTGGCGGGACTGCAGTTGGTCTGCAGAAATAATATCCCTGCAGCATCTCCACACCGATTTTTCTGAGCGTGGCATACTCGCGTTCGGTTTCAACCCCCTCGGTGATTACACGGCAACCCAAGGCGGTTGCCGTTTTGAGGATTGTGGTGACAAACTGTTGTTTGGTGCGGTCCTGATCCACTCCCTGAATAAAATGGCGATCGATTTTGACAATATCCGGGCGGAGTTCAGACCAGAGCTTCAGCCCTGAATAGCCAGCCCCAAGATCATCCAAGGCGACCCGAAACCCCATCTCCCGATAATGGTGCATGGCCTGTTGCATGAGATTGACATCTTCCACCGGGTGGGTTTCGGTTAATTCGATGATCAGCTGGCTGGGGTTGAGTCCCGCATGCTCGATGAAATCAAGGGTTAACCCCTCCTGAAAATGTTCATGCACCAGGCTGTAGGGATCAACATTGATAAACAGACGGCCGGGGAGACCTAACTGGGCAAAACGATTGATGACTGATCGACGGCACATCAGGTCGAGCTCGGCCAGGCGACCGGCGCGGGTGGCAGCTTCAAAAAGACGGGTAGGGGAGTATAAAACCGTATTGACCGGTCCTCGAATCAGCCCTTCGTAGCCGTAAATCTGCCGTGTCTGGAGGTGAACAATCGGCTGGAAATGTATTTGAATATTGTGTTGCTCGATGACGCCATGCAACAGTGTTTCTGTTCGAGTTTCCATCTGCTCCGGGGGGCTGAAATGAATAGCTCCTTCGCCTGAAGGGCTTGGCAGCGTTATGCTTCAGAGTATTTCTCTGACTTTTTCTGCCTTGTACCGGAGGATTGTTGGAATTGTATTAGCGTTGGGTATGAGGATTGTTCGGCGGAGCGATGGAAGTGAAAAATACGCACGAAAAGACAGGGCGCTACTGAGGAGAATTTTTTCCCAGAAGTTGTTGGATTGTTGTTAGGGCATCGAGGTAATCGTAGCCTTCAATGTGATGCCTGAGGCGCACAATGTGATCGGGGCAGAAGGCAGCAAGAAGCTCGTATTGTTTCTCAAAAAGATCGTTGGCTGCCGAATCCTCTATGCGCAGGAGTGCTTCCAGTTGTTGGAGGATTTCCCGGCCTTTATTGGCATCGAGGTCCGTGGTCCTTTCCTGGCTGCCAGTCAACGGCGCAAGGGGTTTTATCTGCTCGCAGAATTGTGCGAGCTGCCCATGAAGTGCGGCAAGGCTGCTTTGGACCTGGGCCACATCCTGCTGACCCTGGGCCTGACGTTCGATAGCCGCGGCCAGTTCCCCAAGCCTCCAGGCGCCCAGGGTACTGGCCGCGCCTTTGAGGGCATGGGCCTGCTCGCGAACCCCCGGCCAGTCGTGCAGTTGAACCAGGGTGTCGAGGAGAGAGGTGTCTTGGCCATGTCGATCGACAAACTGGAGCAACAGGCGGAGGTAGCCTGGCTCATCACCAAGCAGCAGGCGCAGACCGGCTTCCACGTCCAGGTCGGTGATGGTGTCCAGCTGATGGCGTATTGGCTGTGCCGCCCCTTCCGGCGGAGGCGTACTTTGCTTGTGCACCACTGGCTCATGGGCATCAAGCTTCTGGGGGGGCAGCCATTTGCACAACAGGTCCTGCAGTTTTTCCGGCTCAATGGGCTTTGCTATATGGTCGTTCATGCCCGCCTGGAGGCACAGCTCACGGTCTTCGCTGAAGGCGTTTGCCGTCATGGCGAGAATGGGCAGCGTCTCTTTTCCCGGTAAGCGTCGTATCGATCGAGTCGCGGCCAGCCCGTCCATGATCGGCATCTGAATATCCATGAAGACAAGATCAAAAGAATTCTGTTGCACAACGGCGACCGCATCAGCGCCGTTATTCACAACGGTGACATTAAGATCCAGAGATTCCAGAAGCATCTGTGCAACTTCCTGGTTGACGAAGTTGTCTTCAACCAGAAGAACCTTGGCATTTTTTTTAAATCCAGCGACCTTCAAGTCTTCCGGGGGCGGCGAAGGCTCATGATCCTGTGGCGGCATGACTTCCATCAGCATGTTAAACAGGTGGGAAGCGGTGATTGGTTTGGCAAGGATCCGGCTGATTCCCATTTTCTGGATTGATTGCAGAGGAGGGACTTCCGTAAAGGCACTCATCAGCAGGAGCACAGGCTGGGTGTTGAGGCCAAGGTCAGCAAGCTGCCTGACAAGGTCAATACCATCAGCCTGGCCGAGTTGCCAGTCAACCAGAACAAGGGCATAAGGCGTTCCCTGAGCATCAGCCTGGCCGATCTTTTCAATCCCTTCTGCACTGCTTGCCGCGCATTGCACCTCCATGCCGATTTCTTTCAGCATGGCCTCGAGAATTTCTCGATCTTCAGGCGTATCGTCAATGACCAGCACCGGTGTCCCCTTAAGGATGACGGAGCCGTTTTTTTCCTGTGGCAGTTTGCTGGAAGGGGCAAAGGGGAGGTCGAACCAGAAGGTTGTGCCTCGACCGGCCTTACTGGTAACTCCGATTGTGCCTCCCATAAGTTCAACCAGTTGCTGACTAATGGCCAGTCCCAGACCGGTTCCGCCAAACTGTCTGGTGGTGGAGCTGTCGGCCTGTTCAAAAGCATTGAAAATACGCTTGAGCTGAGCTTCATCCATACCGATTCCGGTATCAATAATCTCAAAGCGAAGGGTGAGGCTGGCACCGCTGCTCCCAAGGAGGGAGGCTCTGATCACAACCTTACCTCTTTGGGTAAATTTAACAGCATTGCCAGCCAGGTTCAGCAGAATCTGTCCCAGGCGAGAGCCATCTCCCCGGACCATGGAAGGGAGCTGTTTGTGCTCTACTTCAAGTGCAATGTTTTTGTCCTGGGCCTTGTCAGAGAGGATAAGGTAGACTTGATCTATCGCCTGGGCCGGCGAAAAATCGACGACCTCTAGATTCATTTTGTTCGCCTCTATTTTGGAGAGATCCAAAATATCATTAATAATATTGAGGAGATGACGTGAGGCCTCAGCAAGTTTATCCAATTGGTGGAGCTGTTGCTTGGAGAGCGGGTCGCTCTTAATCAGATGAGCAAAGCCGATGATTGCATTCATGGGGGTGCGGATCTCATGGCTCATGTTGGCAAGAAATTCGGATTTTGCCCGGGTCGCGGCCTCGGCCTCTTCTTTGGCACAGCGTAGTCGTTCCGCTGCGTTTCGTTCTTCGGTGACGTCATCGATCATGCCGACCAGTCCTTTGGAGATATCGGTCGAATCCCAGGCGCGGGCATTCATTCGCGCCCAGAAAACTGTGCCATCGCAGCGGCAGAGCTGACGTTCAGAGTAATGTTTCCCGGTGGTTGTCAGTTCATTGGCAACCTGGAGCCCGATCGCCTGGAACTCTTCTTCGGTTCGATACCACTCGCGGGTTGTGGTGCCTACCATTTCTCCGGGCTGATGGCGAAATATTTTTTCCAGTTTTCGGTTGCAACGGAGAATCTTCCGATCCCGGATAAAGGCGATGCCTGAGGCCGCGGCATTGAAGATCGCCTCCTGTTCCTCTGCTGCAGCTCGTAAATTTGTTTCAAGTTGTTTCCGGGCTGTAATATCCGTATGGATGCCAATGGCTCGGGTGGGCCGTCCTGTTTCGTCTCGGGATACCACCTTGCTGCGGCTTAAAATCCAGACGATTGAGCCATCCTTGGCAATCATCCTATTCTCTAACTCCAGATACCCTTTGTCAAAGAGCTCCCGCCAAATGGCCTCTTCGACCATGGAGATATCGTCCGGATGCACCAAGTTCCTGGCGCTAGAAATATTTTCTTGTGGCAGTTCACCGGGTTCATAGCCAAGCATACGGTAGTAGGCATCATTATAATAGGTTGTATTGGTGCGAATATCCCAATCCCAGAGCCCATCGTTGGTAGCTTCCAAGGCCAGGGAGTAGCGCTCTTCGCTGAGACGCAGCTTTTCATTGACGCTGTCCAGTTCAATCGTCCGTTCCTGGACGAGCTCCTCAAGATGGGCAAGGACGTCTGTTTTTGCCTGATTCGCTGCCTTTGCCTCTGCCAGCGCGTTTTCCAGAGCCGTTTGCTGCTCTTTCAAGGCGGTGATATCGCGGAGGATGCCGACCGCATGCCACTTATTGTTGAGTTGAACCGATGACAGAGAGAGGGAGATCGTGATTTCGTGCCCGTCCTTACGCAGGGCCGAGAGTTCCACGTTTTTGCCGATAGCCTGGCCCTTCCCTTTTTCGAGGAAATGGTCAAGATTACGCTGATACTCAGGATGAAACCGTTCAGGTGCAAGGAGCAGGTGCAGGTTCTTGCCCAAAGCCTCACCAGCCGTATACCCCAGCATCCGTTCCGCCGCAGGGTTCCAGTAGGAGAGGTTCCCCTCATTATTCATCATGAGGATGGCGTCCAGCGCCGAATCGGTAATGGCTTTGAGTCGTTTTTGGCTTTCCTCCAGTTGGCGCTGACGCCTCTTGAGTTCAGTAATGTCATGCCAGACCGCAGAGATCAGTTTTCTTCCCTGGAGAGAGAGCGGGCGCAGGGTCAAGGCGACATCGCGGCAGGATCCGTCTTTATGCAGGTGTTTGGTTTCAAAGGATACGGCTTCTCCCTGGAGTGTGCGTTCCAGCTGTGCTTCAACCTGTTCAGGGGAATGCTCGTTTTGAATATCCTGGACTGTGAGTCGAGCAAATTCAGCGGCAGTGTACCCCAGGCTTGTATGGGCGACCTTGTTAAAATCGACGAACCGATGGCTTTGGAGATCAATAAGTAGAATGGAGTCCTTAGTTTGAGCAAACATGGAGGTGATGAGTTCATCTTTGATCATCATCGCCTCCTTTGTGCAGCGTCGTTCAGCTATTTCAGCTAAACGATGGACAATGGCATTCGCAAGATCCCTTTCTTCCGCGAGAAAAGGAGATATTGTTTCTGAGGTGGGAACATCCTGACTGTTTATTGCCAGATTGAGAATATCTCCTTGACTGGTGGCCGCTTCCACCCAAAGCATGGTGGGCGATTCCTTGAAATCAGGTGTTCTGTACACATCCTTATTGAAGGTAATTCGGGCTGAGGTCTGCTCAGGATGCTCCCATCCCTGGGGGATCAGTTCCACGACCTGTTGCAGTTGGTCGGCAAATGGCGCGTGCAAATCCTCGGTCAGCGCAAAGATCTGATACCAGCATTGTTGTTCTTTGACCCTGTTTTGCAGGGATCGCTGTTCCCGGCGGCGTTCGGTAATATCGCGGCCTATTCCCAGAATACCAATTGGTTCCCCTGCCTCATTTTTCAGCGGGTTTTTGATGGCTTCAAAGAGCCCCTGTTGCCTGCCATCGGCAAATTCAAGCCATTCTTCATTGATTCTCGGTTGTCCTGCGGCGAGTGCTTCCTGATCGTTGAGGCGAAAAAAATCAGCCTGCTCTCTGGAGAAGAAATCATAGTCGGTTTTGCCGATGATATCGTCGTGCTGTGCACCCAAAAAACGTTCAAAAATAGAATTGCAGACCAGATATTTTCCCTGGAGATCCTTGACCCAGAGGAGGTCGGGAACTGCTTGAAACAGGGCCTGGAGTTTTGCTCGTTCCTGTTGCAGGTGCTCGGTGGTCTGCCGCAGGGCAGTGATATCATTTATTGCTACAAGCACGCAGGGTTTGTTCTTGTAGGTAATGCGACTGCTGGAAAGAAGGCCATGAAAAACATGTCCTTTGGTATTGGTGAACATGAGCTCATAGTCATAGATCGTTCCTTCCTGCTCAAGGAGCCTGAGAACCTCTTTTCGATCGTTGGGATCGCAGTACAGGTTGAGCGATGGGGTCCCCAGGAGTTCATGTCGGTCATGATCAAACTGCTTTTCCGCACGGGTATTGACATAGTAAAAGAGCCCGTCCTCAAGTCCTGTGATAAAGAGAGGAAAAGGGGCCTGCTCAAGAATCTGATCAATGGCTGAACTTTCCTGGTCTATCATCCCATCTTTCGTATCGGGCAAAGGGCGCTTCATGCATCAGTCCTCTATCGGGGCGTCGGTGAGTCGCTCTTTTATTTGTATGAAACTCTGGAGCTCCGCTTGAAAAGCATCGACTACAGCGGGGTCGAAATGTTTGCCGCGTTGCTCAAATATGAGCTTCGTCGCCTCCTCTATACTCCATGCTCGTTTATAGACGCGTGGCGTAGTCAGTGCATCAAAAACATCCGCAAGCGCCATCAATCGCGCAGAGATCGGTATTTGTTCCCCGGCCAGGCCAAAGGGATAACCACTGCCATCCCATTTTTCGTGGTGATAGAGGGCAATCTCCTTGGCCACCTCCAAAAAGAGCAGAGATTCGGGTTTGTTTTCCTGGGAAGAGGTGTTGTACAGAGGCAGGGTCGCTGCAATAGCGCGTTCAATGGCATTACCGCCAACCTGGCAATGCCCCTGCATGCGGGACCATTCTTCAGGGGTGAGTTTTCCAGGTTTGAGCAGGACGTCATCCGGAATACCTATTTTACCTATATCGTGCAGGGGAGCCGCCTTGACGATACGTTGCAGGGTGTTTTCCTCCAGGTGGACGGCAAATTTGGGAAGTGATTGCAGATGACGTGCCAGGGTCTCCACATAGGACTGGGTCCGGGCAATGTGGCTCCCCAGATCGGAGTCCCTGGTCTCTGCCAGTTGGGCCATGGCAGCCAGGCTCACATCCTGAATCATGAGGTTATCGCGCATGCGGCGTTGTACCTCTGACTCAAGCCAGGTGTTCTGACTTTTCAGCCTGTCACGGGCCTGTTTCACCTCAATATGGACCTGCACACGCGAGAGCACCACCGTTGGTTTTATTGGCTTGGTGATGTAGTCGACCGCTCCTTGTTGCAGACCGTGTTCCTCATCAACGGTATCATCTAAAGCTGTGACGAAAATAACCGGAATCTCTGCAGTTGAGCTCTGCTGGCGGAGATTGTTCAACACGGCAAAACCGTCCATGCCCGGCATCATCACGTCCAGAAGTATCAGATCTGGGCGGGGATCGCGGGCAGCGGCTTCAAGGGCCTGCGGTCCTGACTTACAGACCCGCACCGTGTACAAGGGGCGAAGCAGCGTGGAGAGGACCGTGAGGTTTGCGGGTTCGTCATCGACAATGAGAATGATGGGCGCGGTCATAAACGACAATCCTTAGCTGGGCGGCAAGAGAAGAAGTAGAGGCATATGCATTGAAGAACTATTAGGAATCCATGAGTTTTTTAGTCTGACAGTCTGGCTTGAGACAGAAGTTCCCAGAGCGTAAGCTCTGCTCAAACTGCTCCTTGGGAATAGGGCGGCTGAACAGGTATCCCTGGAACTCATCGCATTTGATGGTGTCAAGCACCTGGAGCTGTTCGGGAGTTTCCACCCCTTCGGCAATAACCTTGAGGTTAAAGCTTTTGGCAATACCGACAATGGAGTTGAGTAACGAGACCGCGTTGCCCTGGCCTGAGATGTTTTGCACAAAGGATTTATCAATTTTCAATGTGGTTAAGGGAAAGAGCTGTAAGTGGCTCAGGGCCGAATAGCCGGTGCCAAAGTCATCAATAGCTATGGCGACTCCCATCTCCTTAAACTGTTTCAGGGCATCAATGGCCTCCTGGGTATTTTCCATCATCACCCGTTCGGTCAGTTCTATCTCAAGATATTGTGGGGCAAGCTCGGTTTGGGCAAGCACATCCATGATCCGTTTTGAAAGCTTTTTGAAGTTGACATTCTGGCCGGAGATATTGATGGCCATACGGCATCCATCAAAAAGACCGGCCTTTACCCAGGCACTTGCCTGCTGACAAGCCTGGACAATGACCCAGTCGTTGATAGAGTGAATCAGGCCGCTTTCCTCGGCAAAGGGGAGGAATTGAACCGGCGGGACCAACCCCTGTTCGGGATCATGCCAGCGAATGAGCGCCTCGACACCGGTGAGCCGTTTGTTTTTGTGGCAAAATTGCGGCTGATAATAGAGTTCAAATTCATTGTTTTGCAGCGCACGGCGCAGACTGTTGGCCAGGCGAAAACGGGCCTTGGCGGCGTCGTTCATTTGGCGCTGAAAAAATTTATAGTTGTTACGGCCCTGTTCCTTGGCCTCGTACATGGCCGTGTCGGCATTTTTTAAGAGGATATCCAAATCATCGCTGTCATCGGGATAGACACTGATACCTACACTTGCGGAGAGAGCTATGGTTTGGTCGTTCCAGAAAATCGGCTGTTCGATGTTTTGGGTGATACGTTCGGCCAGATTGGCAATATGATCAAGAGAGCTGAAGTTGGCCGAGAGCACGGTGAACTCATCACCTCCCAGACGCGAGATCATGGAGCTTGTCTGCTCTGCCCGGGCCCTTGAGACAATATCTGATTGGCGCAGCACTGTTTTGAGTCGTTCGGCCACCGTGATCAATACCTTATCGCCCACGGGGTGCCCCAGGGTATCGTTAATGCGTTTGAAATGATCCAAGTCAATAAAAAGGACCGCAACTTTTTTTCCGCTCCGGGCCGCTTGGGGCTGGATAGTCGCCCAGTGCTCTCGAAACAGGGTACGATTGGCCAGTCCCGTGAGGTTGTCGTAAAAAGCCAGGTAGCGAATCTGATCCTCTGCCTGTTTGAGTTCGGTAATATCCTGAACCACTCCCACTATCATGGCGGGCTGCCCTTTGCGATCAAGGGCGACTTCACCCTGGTTGCAGATGATGCGTTCCTGACCATCGGGTAGAACGATGCGGTAATTAAGAGAAAACGATTTTCCGTCCCTCTGGGCTTCGGTAATGAGTTGTCGGACCTGATGTCGTTCGGAGGGCGAGATCTGGTGAAACAGAGAGTCATAGCTGTCGACATCATCAATACCGAACTGTTCCGGGGTTTGAGCGGAGATATGAAATTTGCCACTGTCCAGATGCAACTCCCAGTGGCCGAGGCGCGCAATCTCCTGTGCCTTGAACACTCGTTGCTGGCTTATTTTGAGGTCGTTAAGGATGGATCCCGAGCGTAGCCAGTAGCGGACACGGTAGCCAAGCACCAGCATGTTTATCGGTTTGCTGATAAAATCGGTTGCTCCGGCATCAAAGGCGCTGGTGATGGTATTGGCATCCTCAAGGCCCGTAACCATGACAATGGGGGTATGTTCACCGCCTACTGTCTGTCGCAGCCGTCGGCAGGTTTCGAAACCATCGATATCGGGCATGATGATATCCAGAAAAAGTAACGCTGGTGGCTGCTGAACAAACAAGCTCAGCGCCTCTTCGCCACTGGCCGCCTCAACGACCTCATACCCTGCATTCTCCAGGGTAAAACGAAGCTGCAAGCGAGCTGAAAAATCATCATCAACCACCATAATCAGTGGTCGGTGTTCATCGGGTATAATTGTTTGCCTGGTCATCGGTATTGGGGAGCTTTATGCAAGGACACGTGTAAGCCCCTGTCTGAGATTTGCGAGCAGGTCTGGGGCCGGTTCCCGTTGTTGGGCCGCAGTGTGAATTTTTTCTGCCAGCTCCGCCCATTGGGGGAGCCCGCACTGGAGCAGTGTTCCCTTGAGGGAATGGGCCGCCTTTGCCAGTGCATCCTGATCAAGTGCGTCGTGTGCCTTTTGAGCTGCATCGAGCTGGATGGTCATGCTTTGACGAGCAGCCGAGATAATTTTATCAATCTGTTCCTGGGTGAGCATGGTCACCTCCTGAAGATACTCCTCGATGCCAGTCACAGTGGCTTCCCTCGTTTCAGAGGAATCATGCTGCGGGGGAGACGCGGCGGCATCAGGGGTATTTGTGTCAGGTGGGGCAGCGATTTGTGTCACCGTGGCGAGAACCTGATTGAGCCGCAGTATATCAAAGGGTTTGCTCACATAAGCATCCATTCCGCTTGCCAGGCAGATTTCATCATCGCCCCCCATGGCGTGGGCTGTCATGGCAACCACGGGCAAGTGGCCGTTGCTGAGTTTTTGTCGGAGCAGTTGCTCCACGTTGTGCGGCAGGTTCACTTCCAGCGGTTTCTTCGTTTCCAGGGTGCGTATGATCGTGGTCGTGGCCAGCCCATCGAGTGTCGGCATCTGTACATCCATCAACACCAGGTCAAATCGACCGAAAGCCAGGTTTACCAAGGCCTCAATTCCGTTGGTGGCTGTGGTGATGGCGTGGTCCTTCTCGAGCATCATCCTGGCGACTTCCAGGTTGACCTCGTTGTCATCCACGACCAGAATGCGCAGTCTGGGTAAAGGCGCTTGCTCGAGAGCTTCCAGCTTTTCCTGATCGGGTATGGCCTCCGGGCCGAAGCTGGGCTCAAGGGGGAGCAGACATTGAAAGGTGCTGCCCTGATCCAAGGCGCTTTCAACCTGGAGCCTGCCTCCCATGAGGGCGGTGAGCTGGGTACAGATCGCCAGGCCAAGTCCGGCGCCTCCGTGCTGGCGGGCATAGGAGGTGTCGACTTGTTCAAAGCGGTTAAAGATGCCGTTGAGTCGATCCTCAGGGATGCCGCTTCCAGTATCTTTGACCAGCAATGAGAGTTGAGCATGATCTCCGGTCCCGACCTGGGCAACCTGCAGGCGGACTGAGCCAGAGCTTGTGAATTTAATGGCGTTGCCAAGAAGGTTGACCAGGATCTGACGAAGACGCAGGGCATCGCCACGAACCCATTGAGGAATGTTTCGGTCATAGTCGAGATAGAGTGGCAGCCCCTTGGACTGAGCCTGCAGTACCATGGTTTCCATGACGGAATCGATGAGCCTCTGAATATCGAAGGGGGCCGGATGTAGCTCCAACTGGCCCGCCTCCATTTTGGAGACATCAAGAATATCATCCAACAGAGCCAGCAGGTTTTGTGCAGAGTCTTTCACTGTCGCCAGGCAGTGATGCTGCTTTTCCGTGTCATGGGTCTGCAAGGCCAGATGGGTCATGCCGAGAATGGCATTCATGGGGGTGCGGATTTCATGGCTCATGTTCGCCAGAAATTGCGATTTGGCTATGTTGGCGGTCTCAGCCTCTTCTTTAGCCTGGATTAAGGCAAGTTCTGCCTTTTTACATAGGGTGGTGTCACGACCAACCCCCGCATACTCGCGGAGATTGCCCTCCTGGTCAAAAATTTTACGATCGGTCCAGTTGAGCCACCGCTTTTTCTTTCCAGGTATCTCGATACAGTATTCAAAACTTCCCACCGGCTTTTCCGGGGTCAGGGTGGCCAGCAGCTCGAGCTTTTTCGCGCGGTTTTCAGCAGACATATAGGGCTTGAAATCTTTGCCTATGAGTTGCTCTCTGGTTTTGTCAAAAAAACGGCAAAATGCCTGGTTGACGAAGGTAACGGTACCGTCAGGAAGATAGCGACAGACGAGTTCCGTCTGATCTTCAACAATGGCTCGATATCTGGCCTCGCTGGCTTCCAGGGCCTGAGCATGCTCTTGGGCCTCTTGTTTGCGTTGGCTGAGTCGTTGGGCCATCAGGTTAAAAGAGGTTGCCAGTTGATCGATCTCTATCGGACCGCTATAGGCAATGGGATTATCCAGATCCCCTTGACTGACCCGTTCAACCCCCTGGCGAAGCGCGTGCAGAGGATCAAGGAGTTGTCTTTTCAGCAGGTTACGGACGAGCAGTGTGCCGGCAATACAGGTGAACAGGGCCGCAACCAGCATAATAACGAGAGCTCGCTGACTGGTTACGTAGGCGTTTTTTAATTCCAGTTCAATGACTGCAAACCAGGGCGTATTGGGGATGGGCATAAAGGTGGCGAAGACTTTCTCTCCCCGTTGATTGAGGTATTGGTCCTGTCGGCTTTGTTCCCCTGGTTGCGGGATCAGGTTGTGTTGGGTGTACTCCAGTTTTCTCGGGAAATGTTTTTGTGAAGACTCCCTCTGGTTGTGGACAAGTATTTTTCCCTCTCCATTGACTATAAATGCGGTACCACATGTCCTCTGATCCAACAAAGAAACAATATGCCTCAGGGCATCACTCTTCAGTAGACAGGCCAGGACGCCGCCGCCTGCTATGGGCATGGAGAGTACAAGATTATGAACAGGACTATTCGAATCAATTATTGCCTCGATAAAAGGTTCACCGGAACGTGCACGAAGAAACCACTCGGCGCGAGAATAGGAATTTAAACGATCCAGGACGCCCTGCCCCCCTGCAGAGCTTGCCAGAACATGACCTGCCCGGTTGAGGTGCACCAGTTCAAGGAGGAATGGATAGCGTGCATTAAGGGCCTTGAACTCATCGAGTTGCCGGGAAAATTCATCCAGGCCAAAAAGGTTGATGACCTCAAGCATACTCTGTTGCTGGGCAATAAAGTCGCTGGTAGCCTGCACTACCCGCAAGGCCGATTCCTGTTGCCGTCCTTGCCATCCCTCCTGCTCTGTGGACCGGGTCAGAAAAAACAGGCCGGATATCCCTGCAGTCAACAGCAGGACAAGGGCGACACCAAAGACAAGCAACAGCTGCCTGCGTAAACTTTGTGGAATAATTCCCCTGGCAGGAGAAGATGTTTGGTTGCGTACATGCATTCTTTTCAGAGAATGAGTGTAGTGTGCCTGCGCACAGTTGTTGGGAAGTTTGAATAATTGCTTTTGGGGGCAATCCCTGCTTTAAGCATAACAAGGTGCGCGCAGACTCCGAAAAGATCGTTCCTGGCTAGCCCCTATCGAGGGTGTGGTCTCCTGTTCATCAGAGACCACCCTGCGTATCTTTGCTGATTATAGCCGTATGAGAAAGAAAAAGAAAAATACTCTCGTATAAGGATGTCTTGAATAATTAGATTTTTCAATCAAGGTCAAGGTATGCGAAAAATTTTACCGCAGGCATATACATGATATCGGAGTCTTCGCTTACCTCCGAGGATAAAATTTTTCGCATAACGAGGTAAGCGCCAGACTCCGCGAGATTGGCAGAAAAAGCAATTATTCAAGATTCCCATAAATTATGTTGCCAACTGTAATCATACCTCTCAGTCATGATTCTGCGTATCGAGTAGTTCCCGGACAACCTGGGCGAGTTTGTTTGCTGTGACAGGCTTCAAGAGCAGTTCTTGTACACCGTGCTGAAAAAAGTCATCTTTGCTCATCCCCTCATTGTGACCTGTGCAGATAATGATCGGTGGCGGCGAGCCTGTTTTTTGAAGCTGCTGGGCCAGTTCTATGCCGGTAAGTTTGGGCATGGTCATATCGGAAATGACCAGGTCAACCGAGCTTTCGTGCGCCAACAGATAGGCAAGGGCCTCCTGGCTGTCGGCAAATCCGGTGACCTGATATCCTAAACCACGCAAAATTTCCGTGCCGATATCCACAAGAAAACGTTCATCATCGACATAAACGATATGTTCATGGCCAGTGGGAATGGCTTGACGTTCAATGGTTTGCATGATTTCCTCGCCATGTATCGAAGGGAGATAAAGGGTTATGCTGGTTCCAAAACCCAGTTGGGAGTCCACTGTGATTAAGCCATACATGGCTTTGACAATGCCGTGCACCATGGAAAGTCCGAGTCCGGTCCCTTCCCCTTTTTGCTTAGTGGTGAAAAACGGGTCAAAGATGCGCTCAAGAATATGCTCTTCAATGCCCTGCCCCGTATCTTTAATGGTGATCTGGGCGTACTCCCCTGCGGTTAATTCGGGGTGACGAGTGGTGAAGTCGGTATCAAGGTGTCTTTTTTCCAGCGAGACTGTCAGCGTGCCCCCCTTTTCCTTCATGGCCTGGCCGGCATTGGTGCACAGATTCATAAGGACCTGATGCATCTGGATGGGGTCGGCCTGCACCACTGGATGCTCACTGATTTCGGGGATAATGGTTATGCTTGGGGGCAGGCTGACTCGAATAAGCTGCAGCACATCATCCAAAGTGCTGGCCAGGCTGACTGGCTGACATTCTGTCTCGTTTTGTCGGCTGAAGGTAAGCATCTTTTCAATCAGGTTGCGGGCACGCTCACCGGCTCGGAGGATGTTTTCCAGATTGCTGCAGCTTTTGGCGTGTTCTTCAGAGTTGAGATCACGGAGAACAATTTCGGTGAAGCCAATGATACCGGCAAGGATATTGTTGAAATCGTGGGCAATGCCACCGGCCATGGTTCCAATTGCCTCAAGCTTTTGGGTCTGACGGATTTCTTTTTCAAGCAGCACGCGTTTGGTGTCGTCAAACATATATCCACGAATAAACTGCAGCCGGCCTTGGTCGTCAAACTCGCCAATAAGGTTGCAGATGATGTAGATTTTCTGCCCATGCTTATGCCGTAGGACACCTTCATACCCTTCCAGCTTTCTCTTTTCCATTATCCGTTGCAGCAGAAAATGGCGTCTTTCTGGTGTCCTGTAAAAGGTCGTCATGGGCTGGCCAATGATTTCATCAGGGGAATCATATCCCAGCATTTGGGCAAAGGCCGGGTTGCAGTCGAGAAGAGTACCTTGGCGTGAAGAAATAAAGTTACCGGTAATGTCCTCTTCAAAGAAACGGCGGTATTTGGCCTCACTGGCAAGAAGTTCTGCCTGCATGGTTTTGATGTTCCTGATATCGATGAAACTCTCCACGAGCAACGTCTGTCCTTCCCGTTCAATGCGGGCAACACTTTTGAGCACCGGAAGGGTTGAGCCATCAGCAAGAAGAATAACCCGTTCACTTAAGTCCACCTGTTCGCCTTCATCCAGGACGGGGCAGTTGTGTCGTTCCCGTGGGCAAATAAACTGGTGGCAGGTTTTTCCGATCATGTTGTCTGCTGGACGCCCGGCCAGCTTCGCGCCTGCCCGGTTGATCGAAATGATCTTTCGGGTCTGGGCATCAACCAGCATGATACCGCAGTCGATCGAGTTAATAATGGAGGTGAGGTGTTGTTCGTTTTTGGCCTGCAGCCTTTGCAGTGACTGTAAAGAGGCGAGCATGTCGTTGATCCCCTGTGCCAGGGATCCGATCTCGTCGTTTACGGGTACCGAGACCCGCAGGGCACTTTGCCCAGCAGAGGCAATATTGGCGACCTCCTTGCTCAGCCTTGTCAGACGAGAGAGAATGAGGCGATTTAAAAGAAGCATGAGGGCGAGAATACAAAAGACACCAATCGCGACCAGAAAAATGGCATGCTGACGCCATATGGCCATTCCCTGTTGAAACAGGGGGCGTTTGAGGCTCAGAGAAACTACAACAGTGGGAGTGTTGCCCAGGTCTTTGAGCAGGGTAAAGGCTTGCAGTGTGCGTGCATCTTTGATGCGAAAGGCCACCGGCAAAGGCGTTGGGGAGATTGAAAATTGATGGTGCTGGCCTTCCTGAAAAAGAGGTGCGTGCTCCTTGGTGAAGATCTCGGTAGTTATGGGGAGTCGTGATTGGGAGCTGATCTGGTTGACCGTTGCCGGATCAAGGTAGCGGCCGAAAACCAGGGTTCCGTGAATGGGGCCGTCATAGGAACTTGTGGCAATGGGGGCAGAGGCAATAAGGGCCGGAGTTGTTGCAGTACGCAACAAACCGGATTTTTTTTCCAGGGGTGAGGTGAAGTGTAAAAAGTGAGCAAAGGACTGTACCCCGAAAAGGACACGGGGATCCGATGCGACTTTTTGTGCCTGCTCCAAATCGAAAAAACGGCTGTACACGAGCTCATCGCTGTTATTAAAAAACAGCATGAAATGGATTCCCAGCGTCTGGAAGCTGTTTGTGGAAAGATTTTTTTCGATGTAAGCGGGATTGAGTTCACGGACGAAGATGTAGGTATCATCCCAGGGGGCCCAGTCGCCCACCAAGGTTTTCAGTTTGCTTTCAAGGGTGCTGATGTCGTTAACCACCCGTTCCAGGTTCAGCGTGGCCTCGTTAAATTCCATCTGCTGAAACCTGCCGGTCATCATCATGTGAGAATAGAGAAGGGAACTCAGGATCAGCACCGTAAGTAGGACGGAGACAATGAGCAGTGTTTTATAGAGGATACCTAGCTGTAGGGTTGGTTTCCGCACGATTTCCTGCCGTATCAGATATTGGTGGTACTGTCCTTCAGTGGAGCTGAATACCGGTATGGCGAATAGACTCGATGAGTATTGTTCTTTTTTACCCTTTGATCTGTTGGGGGGCGATGGCATCCCCTGCAGCGTTAACAGTTAAGATGCCCTCCCCACAGCAGGTTCAGGCTGCGGGGAGGCGGAAAAATTTCCAGTAATTTTGTCCGATCGTTCATATTATTCTCTGCGGTGACCACCTTAAGTGGCCACCGGGTCGATCGTTATCTCAATACGCTTCGGGACGAGAATTTTTGCAGGCAGCCTTTATGCCTGTGCAGGGTGCGCAATGGAGACGTTGTGCACCTTGTCTGCAGCCATAGCCTCGGCCGGGGCAGCGGCGGAATGGGTGTTCCCTTCGTTTTCGGTCTTGAACTGTCCCACCAGTTGGCTGAGCTGTTCAGACAGAGCGGAGAGTCCGTGCGAGCTTTCGCTCACCTGGGTACTGTTGGTAAACATCTCGCTGGCAATGGTGCTGACTGAAACGATGTCCTGGGCAATGTCGGATGCAACAACCGAACTCTGGTTGACGTTTTCGTTGACCTCTCCGATACCCTGAGCCATCTGGCTAACGTTGGTCGCTATTTCCTGGGTTGCGGCACTCTGCTCTTCGACGGCTGTGGCAATGGAGCTGACCACACTGTTGACATCGGTGATAACCTCATTGATGTCTGAAATCTGTTGCACGGTTATGGAGGTGGTCCCCTGGATGGCCCCCACTTTATCCTTGATGTCGTAAGTTGCCGCAGCGGTCTGTTTTGCAAGCTCCTTGATTTCATTGGCAACAACGGCAAACCCTCGACCCGCCTCGCCGGCTCGGGCCGCCTCGATGGTGGCATTTAAAGCCAGCAGGTTGACCTGCTCGGAGATCTCGGTGATGGTTTCAATCACCTTGCCAATGGATTTTGCCGACTCGCCCAGTTCATTGATGTTGCCTGAGGCTTCATTGGCGCGTTTGGCAGCATTGTCAGAAATGGTGCGTGCCTTTTCTGCGTGTTGGGCAATTTCGCCGATAGTCGATGACATTTCCTCGGAGGCGGTGGCCACGATGTTGGTATTGGTGGTCGATTGTTCCATGGCGGCAGCAACATTGTTCATATTCGCGCTCATCTCCTCGGCAGCCGTGGCCACGGTATTGGATTTATCCGAGGCCATCTGCGCCCCCTGATTCATCTGCTCAGAGATCTGGGAAAGTTGAACCGATGAGGTTGAGACCGTATGCACACCGGCTGTGATGTCGCGGATAATATGCTGCAGCTTTTCAATAAAGAGATTGAACCAGGTGGCCAGTTCGCCGACCTCGTCTTTGGTCAAGACCTGCAGACGCATGGTCAAATCACCTTCTCCCTGGGCGATATCTTTGAGCCCTGCAACGGCGGCATTGATGGGGCGGACTATTTTACGGATGGAGCTGAGTAAAATGATGGTGACAATACCCAAGGCACATCCCATGACGATCAGGGTGACATTGCGCAGATTGTGAGAGGTCGCCAGAAATTCATCACTGTTCTGGGTAAAGGCGATGGACCAGTTGTTCATGCCTACCGGCGCAAAGCCTGCTATTTTATGAATACCGGTGAAGGTGTACTCCTCGACTCCAACCTGGCCGGAAAGCATTTGTCGCATGATTTCCTGCATCTCAGGTTCTTTTGATAGATCCTTTTTCAGGAGATATTCAGTTTTGGGGTGGGCGATGAGAACGCCCTCACGGTTGACCATGTACGCATAGCCGGTTTCCCCGGAACGACGGCTGGGGATCAGTTCGGTAAAGTACTCCGCTTTCAGCACCAGGCCGATGGTCCCGAGAAAGCTGCCTTTTTCTGAGAGGATAGGAGCAGATATGGGGACAATGAGCTTAGAGGTGGCTTGAGAACGAATCATCTCGCCAAGACTGGGGGAACCTGTTTTTTTGGCACGGATAAAATCATCGTTTTGGGCAACAGAAACCCGGCTGTACTCCTCTCCATTCTCCAGAATGCCGGTCAGAATTTTTCCCTGGGCGTTGGCAATATAGAGTCCCTGGAAATTGTGATCAGTGTTGATACCTTTAAATTCATATTTGAGCCCCTCGTAGAGCTCATGGACATGGGCCTCGCTTGAGGTCGGATCACCGGAAATCTGTTCCATGGAATGAATAATTTCACGGTTATAGGCCAGAGAGTTGGTCAGGTCAAGATCGGTCTTGAGCAGATTGGCCACCAGGCTCGCCAGGTCGCCGGCTATTGTTTGGGCTTTTTCTTTAGAGATGTCCATGAGTGCTGTTGACGATTTGCTCACCGCAAAATAGCCGACGATGGACAGGGGCAGCAAAACAGAAAGCAGGCCAGTGGCTAACAGTTTGAATTGGATTGAACGGGTACGTAGTTTCATGTTCTTCCTCCTCAGGTGTTGGTTTCCGTGTAGTGTGCGAAACCGGAATGCATTTACCAGAGAGGTTGCGATTCCTATGCCATGAAGGAGGGAAATATTTATATGGGTAAAATCAATAGGTTGTAAGTCGCATCTTCAAGGGGGCGTTTCTCTGTGGCCTGGCGAGTCCGAAAAAAATGGACCCGCTAAGGGATCATGAGTCCGGTTATTCCGGACTGGACTGCGGCGAGTTGGTCAGACCGTGGGTCTTGAGAAGATCGTAGAGGCGGGAGCGGCTCAGCTCGGAAAGAGTGCAGGCGGTGGCAATATCGCCTTCACTCTCATGCAGGAGGAGTTGCAGGTAATGGCGTTCGATATCCAAGGAGAGTTGTTTGCGATACTCCTTAAAAGGCAGCAGGGTCTCAGGAAAACTGAGGACAGCCGTGCCTATCTGTTCCTGGGGGGCAGTGGGTTCCTCTTCCGTATTTTTACTGTCAACACGAGAGCGAATGCGTGAGAGCCGAATTTCCGGGGGGAGGTGGATCGGGTAGAGCACCGGATCCAAAGGATCAGCGAGAATAGCCTTTTCCAGGGTATTTTCCAGTTCACGGACGTTGCCTGGCCAGGAGTAGGCTGAGAGGACTTCCAGAGTCTCTGGAACCACGCCTTTAATGGGTAATTTATTACGGCGGCAGAGGGTAAAAACAAAACTCATCACCAGTTTTTCCACATCTCTTTCTCGTTCACGCAGGGGCGGCAAGTGAATGTTAAAAGTGTTGAGTCGAAAAAATAGGTCGGAGCGAAAGGTCCCCTCCTCGACCATGGCACAGAGGTCTCGGTTGGTGGCAGCAACCAGGCGAAAGTTACTTTTCTGCTCTTTGCCTTTGCCCACCGGCCGGTAGACTCGCTCCTGAAGGACGCGGAGAAAGCTTTTTTGTGTCTCCAGAGGCAGTTCGCCGGCCTCATCCAGAAAAAGCGTACCGCCATCGGCCTGCTCGATCAGCCCCTTGCTTTCGGTGTTGGCTCCGGTGAAGGAACCTTTGGCATGACCAAAGAGGATGCTCTCCACCAAGTCCTTGGGCAGACTGGTACAATCGACCACGACAAAGGGTTGGTTGGCTCGTCTGCTGTTGATGTGGATAGCCCGGGCAAAGAGTTCTTTGCCAGTCCCTGTTTCCCCTGTGATAAGCACGCCGGTCTCAGTGCAGGCGCAGTAGGCGACCTGGTCCAGGCAGGCGGAGATCGCTTTGCTTTTGCCGACGATTTCATCACGCTTGAGGCTGATCTGTTTGGAACGGTGTGATTTTTTTTCATGGTACTCCATGGCACGGCGAATATGGAGCACCACTTCCTGCCGGGAAAGGGGTTTCTGCAGGTAGTCCCAGGCCCCGTTTTTTATTGCCAGCTCTGCACCGTTGGCATCGCCCATGCCGGTAATAATGATGACTTCGGGCGAGCTCGGCAGCGACTGGATGAAGGGCAGCGCATCCAAACCGTTGCCATCGGGGAGACTGACATCCAAAAAGACCAGGTCAACCGATTGATCAGCCAGGAGATTCTTCCCTTCGCTGATATTTTCCGCTGTTGTCGTGGTATGCCCGAGTTTGAGACAGTACTCTTCAAGCAATACACGAAAGGCAGCGTCATCATCGATGATAGCAATTTTTCCCATGGTCTTTGTGTCAATTTGGGGGGAGAAAGGCTGTGCCGTAATTATTTCAAGGGCTCCAGGCTTTCTGTATTACACTTCCCCCTTTGGGCGGATGCATGCCTCGGGTGCCACCGGAGGCATTTGTTCTATTGTACAGCAACTGACCAGAAAATATACACTATATCTCAACCTCAGTTTATGATGGAAGCCGCTATAAGGCAATCCTGAATCAAGGGTTCAGGGCAAGAAGAGGGGCAAGCTCCTGCTCCAGTTCGCTGATTAAGGTTGCGTAATCAAGCTCTGCCTGATCTCGAATACCAGTGTGAATAACCTGGGATTTTTGGGCCAAGTGATCAAGCCCGCATTGTAGCAGGGTTCCCTTGAGGGTGTGGGCGGCCCGGCCCAGCTCTTCCCTATTGTTTTGAGTATAGGCGGCGGTGACCTTGGTAAGACAATCCTTGATGGAGCGTAAGGCAGCCTCCAGAATCCGGTCGATCTGCTCGGGTTGCAACATGGTTGTTTTTTGCAGATGTTCGCGAATGGCCTCCTTTTGTGGCGCTCCTGCTGCCTGGGGCTGTTCCCCTGTTGCCTTCGGGACGTTATCTGTCGCCTTCTTGAGTTGGTAGCCGGTCAGCACCTCCAAAAGCACAGACTGCAGTTGTTCCGGCTGAAAGGGTTTGGTGAGATAATTGTCCATTCCCACATTCAGGCAGCGTTCCCGATCGCCGTCCATGGCATGGGCGGTCATGGCGATGACCGGCAAATGATGGCCGAACATCTTTTGCCTGAGTGTTTTCTCCAGCGTATCCGGCAAATGCACTGTCACCGGTTCGCCTGTTTCCAGGGCACGAATGGCCTGGGTTGCGGCCATGCCATCCATCAGAGGCATCTGCACATCCATAAGCACGACATCAATCTCATCTTCAGAAAGAACAACAAGGGCTTCCATACCGTTGGTTGCGGTGCTTACCCGGTGATTCTGGGCCAGGCTCATACTGGCGACATCACGGTTGACTTCGTTGTCATCGACCACCAGAATCCGCAGGCCGTTGAGCTGTTTGCTGGGAGTTCCTTTGCCCTGATCGATACAGGTCTCAGGGGACTCGCTTGAGGGCGGCAGAGCAAGCTCAATGTGAAAGGTGCTGCCCATGTTTTCCCCGCTTTCTACCCAGATGCGTCCATCCATGAGGTCCACCAGCTCGGAGCAGATGGCCAGGCCAAGCCCGGCCCCCCCGAATTGACGGGCGTACGAGGAGTCGGCCTGCTCGAAACTCTTGAAGATCTGCCCCAGTTTTTCCTGGGCAATCCCCATACCGGTATCTGTCACGGCAAAATGAAGCCCAATAAGCCCAGGCACCTTAGGCGAATGTTCCAGTTTTTCAACGCTGAGCGTAATGGTCCCACTCTGGGTAAATTTTATAGCGTTGCCGGTGAGATTCAAAAAGATCTGCCGCAAACGCATGTCATCACCGAGAAGGGTCTCGGGGAGTTGCGGATCAATCTGGACCTGGAGTTTCAATCCCTTTTCCATGGCGGGCATATTGAGGGTACTGATGACACTGCCCATGAGGCGACGTAGGGAAAAGGGCTGGGGGGCCAGTTTGAACTGTCCGGCTTCCATTTTGGAGAAATCAAGAATGTCGTTGAGCAGTCCCAGCAGCGATTGGGCCGACTGGTTGACGGTTTTGAGAAAACGCTTTTGTTTTTTCTCGTCATCAACCTGCATGGCCAGGTGGCTCATACCGATAATGGCATTCATGGGGGTTCGGATTTCGTGGCTCATGTTGGCCAGAAAGAGGCTTTTGGCCTTATCTGATTGTTCCGCGCGTTGTTTGGCCTCTTCAAGGGCAAGCATGGACTGGTTGAGCTGGTCTGCCATTTCATTGAGTGCTTCAGCCAACTCACCGAGTTCATCCCGGCTTTCCACCTGGAGACGGGTTTCAAACTCGCCAGTTTGAATGTTATGAATGCCCTTGATGATGGTGGTGATTTTTCGGGTGAGGGTGGCTGCCATCCAGATGGCGATCAGGATGACTAAGACAATCATGATACAGGTGGAGACGCTTAAATTGGAGATGGTGGCACGAAGGTGTTGTTCAATTCCCGTGAGGGTTGCCTGGCGTCTGTTTTCCAGATTGGTTACATAGGTCGCGGTAATATCTTGAATCTCGGTGGCGGTCTCATTGGCGGCGCTATGGAATTCATCCACATTGGCCCCTATGGTGATAAAACCGAATCCTCGGGGCGTATCGTAGCGTCCGGTGTGGTAGGGAATGGCTGCGGCGGTGGTCAGTTTCCACAGTTTGGACCAGAATATAAGAAAGGAGCCCGAGCCACCATGCTGGGTCAGACTATACCAGCCACTGCATTGGGGGGCAAAATTGAGGTACCGACAGTCAAGGCCCAGCATGCCGGATTGGGTCAAGGCAGTAATGGGTTTTTTGCTCAGACTCTGCTCGTGAAAGGTGGGGGCATGCTGCTCAAACCAGGGGAAAGAACCGCCACTTTGCTGCCATATCTCGTGTAGATCGTTACTGATCCAGGGCGTTGCCTCTTCGCCGGTTTTCGGGTCATAGCCAACAATGAAATAATCACGTGGATGCGAGATATTACGGCCTTTGTCGTCCCACATGAACGCGTAGTTGCCTGAACCGGCATCGGAAATATCCGAAAAACGCTGGGTGGTCGGCACCGCATGGTCGGTGAATTCCATGATGTGGGTATGATCCAGGGCCAGGGTGACATAGCCGATTTTGCGTTTCCCCTTAAAAACAGGGGTGGCCCAGCGAATAATTCCCTGAAAACGTTTACCCACAGGGTTTTCTTTTCCGGCGTATCCCGCTTTTTCCGGAGCAAAGGGGATGTTTGCCTTGGCCGCCCGTGCAGGGGTATAGGGGCCAATAAGGGGGGAGGGGAGATAGGGGCCAATCACCTGAGAGACATATATCTCTCCCGGACCGAGGGAATTGAGCTCTGCAAAGTAGGTCTCAGCCTGGCACCAGGTGTTTTTTTTCTGGGCGATATTCTGTAACCCTTTGGGCAGCAGATCAGTGGCGGAAATTTTGATTTTTTCCTGACCTGTGAGATCAACAAAGCTCATCTCGTGATAGAGCGGTCGGTTCTCGGCACGCGTTGTTGTCGGGGGCGAATAATGGAAATCTTTGCGGTTATCCGGGGCTCCGGGATCGACCTGGGATGCCGCGGGCTGGAGCGGCTGGACCGGCTCCCAGTGTGTTTTATCGGCACTGAGTCGCCAGGGAGGATGCTCGATCACGCTTTTTTGGTGGACGGCAAGAAAACGGCGGTAGACCTCCGGCTGCGGAGGGAGGTTGGCTGCAAGGAGAATATCCTTATCCCGATCTTGAAGAAAATCAGCCACCGCCTTTGCAATGTCTGTGCTCAAGCGTTCAATGCTCTCCCGGGCCTTCAGATCAAGGGCAACTATAGAACGTTCTGTGGCCAGGTTGCCGGTCTGATGGACCAGGTCTTTGGTTTCGTTGACAATGGCGTTGGAGTTTTCTTTAAAGGTGTTCCCCAGTTCTGCTATCTGGCGGGCAGCAAAAAGGGCCAGGGCAATGAGGGGGAGCACTTTGATGGCAATAAAAATACCAATGAGCTTTTCACGGATACCAATGCGTCGGCTCTTCTTGACGGTATGTGTGTGCTGGGATGGTTCCTGCTCGATGTGCTCAGTTGTGTCCGGGTTCATAAGCTCCATGGTTCTTCAGTGGAAGGGGGAGGTCAATAATAAAGGTTGTCCCCTTATGCAGTTTGCTTCTGAAAAATATTTTTCCGCCCATTTGTTGTACTGCTGTTTGCACAATATGTAACCCGAGGCCCATACCGCGGGTTGATCCTACATTTTCTCCGCGGTAAAAGGACGTAAATATCCGGGAACGATCTTGGTCGGCAATCCCCATACCCGTATCTTTCACCTGAATATGCAGGGTCTCTCCCTGTTTTGTTGCCAAGAAATGTATCTTACCCTCGGAGGGCGTGTAGAAAAAGGCATTCGTGAGCAGGTTTTCAATAATTCTGCGGAAAAGATGAGGCTCAACTTTTATGGAACTGAGTTGAGGGGAAATCTCCACCCGGAATTCATGCTCGCGGGACCAGGTAAGCTGCATCTCCTGGCAAATTGTTGTGAGAAGTTTGCTTAATTGAATCGATTCGGCTGCGGATTGCGAGGGGATACTTTCGCTCCTGTTAAAGGTAAGAGCTGTGTCGATTAAATGTTTGAGCTGATTGAGGCCGCTGCGGAGATGTTGCTTTTGCGTCGTTCGTTGTTTGGGGCTCAGCCTGAAACCATATCGGTCCAAGATATCCAGGCTGCTTGACATCAGGCTTAGTGGAGTACGAAATTCGTGCGCCACTGTTGAGAGGAGCTGAGTTTTTTCAGCATTGGCAGCCAGGGCTTGATTTTGGGAAGTTTTGAGCGCTTCCTCCATCTCCTTTCGTTCGCTGAGATCCTGGAGAATTCCGTTGGCGCGGAGGGGGCGAGGGGGGATTGCTTTGCTGAAGACGGTTCGTCCGACAAGACGCAACCAGCGGAGCGTGCCGTCTGGGCGATAGATTCGAAACTCGTGATCCAATATACCGCCACTACCTGGGGTGTTTACCGCATCAAATTTGGCAAGCAGTGTTTCGCGATCATCGGGGTGCAGCGCCTTGGGGAGGAGATCGGCGTCGCGTTCAAGCTGGCTTTCGGGCGGAAGTCCGAAAAGGACTAAAAACTGCGGGGAATGGTAGATTTCACCACTGGTGAAATCATAAGAAAAAATACCCAGTTGAGCTGCAGAAGTTGCAGTGAGTAACCTCTCCCGACTTTCTTTAAGTGCCAGTTCAGCCTGCCTTCGTTCCATTATATCACGGGCATAGCCGACTGTGCCGATGATTTTTCCGCGTTTATCCCATACGGGTGCTTTAAAGGTCTCAAACCATTTGTTTATCCCATGATCAAAAATTTCCTCCTCGAGCATGAGAGGCTTTCCTGTTGTAAGGACCTTTTGATCATCTTTGCGATAGGCAGTGGCAAGCTTTTCGGGCCAGACATCCTCGTCAAATTTTCCTTCAACCTTTTCTGGAAGTTTTTTGCCGCAGGACTGGGCAAAGGTTGCGTTGACAGTTAAAAAACGTGAGTTTTCATCTTTTAACCAGACAAGTCCGGGCAGTGATTCGATAATAGCGCTGAGGTAAGATTCTCGGCGATGCAGAGCCTGTTGGGCAAGTCTCCAGGGGGTGACATCAACCATGACACTAAGCCAATACTCTTTGCCTTGGCTGATAATGTTTTCTCCGGAAAATAATCCCTCGACAACGATGCCGTCTTTACTCCGGACCTGCAGCATCATTCCATGAATATTTTTTTGCCCATACACTTGTTTCAGGATCGCCTGTTGTTGGTGAGGGTGAACGAAAAGACCCAACTCGACGGTGGTCTTACCTATAACCTCGTCCCGCGAATATCCAAGTGTACGTTCAAAGGCACTGTTCACATCCACAAGTAGACGATCCGGAAGGGAGGTGAGGACCATGAGTGCCGGGTTGTTGCGGAACAGTCTTTGGAAGAGGCGGCGCGCCTCGTCTTCAAGACGTAGGTCCTTATAAAAAAGAAAAAGGCAGTCGGCACCATTCCATCTCCCCAGAGAGAGCCGGGCGGAAACCGGAAAGGTGTCCCCAGCGGCGGTCTTGAGAGGAAGGCGGTTTTCGAATTGTTGACCCTGGCGTAAGTCGGCAAGCTCTTTGCTCAGTATCTTTGCGTCCTTTTCCCGGTAGAGATTACAGAGCTGTAACCCGAAGAACTCTTCTTTGCTATACCCCAGAGCATTGAGTACCGTTTGATTCCAGAATAAAACAGAGCCTGAAAGGTTCGTGACCACCACGAGATCATTTGTCGTTTCAACCAGATTGCTCAAATTGGTCGAGTGTTCCCGAAGCGCTATCTCGCTTTCCTTTTGCTCGGTGAGATCGAGCAGGCAACCAATATAACAGGGGCCTTCCTGGGTTTTTATGTCGATCCGTTTGGTGATGCTTTGTGCCCAGCGAATTTGCCCTTTTGGGGTGAGTAAGCGAAATTCGGAAGAAAAAAAAGCGCGGTGGGCGGCAATATTCTTTTTCCAGTCTTGGACAACGCGTTCTCTGTCTTCTGGATGCAGGGCTGTAAACCAGCCTTTCCCCAGATGAGCCTTATGTGTAAGGCCCGTGATTTGGGCAAACCGGTCGTTGATAAAGATACACCGTCCCTGGCTATCGGCCTGAAAGATGCCCACCGGTACAGCATCGGTGAGATGCAGCAATAGGTCGTGACTCGCCTGGAGAGACTGGGTCCTTTCGACCACCTTTTGTTCCAGAGATAGGTTCATCTGCTGGATCTTGATAAATTGCAGCCGAAGCTCTGCTGCCATGTTGGCAAAGTGATCTATAAGCGTGCTGACCTCGAGCCAGCGGCTATTTGGAGCGGTAGTCTGAGGCGTCGTCTTGGGGATTTGGTTGGCCATCTCCCCTGTCCAATTCTCGAGTTGTGTTATGGCGGCGGTAACCCGACGGTTGAAATAGGCGGAAGCGATCAGGCAGACGAGAACGGTGATAAAAAGCAGGGTAAACTTGGCCGTATATTGAAAATAGAGACGATTCTGAAGACTATTCATGGGCTTTTCAACAAGGAGGCTCCACCCCTCAACCGTGCTGATTGGCACCTGCCGGAAAAAAAGTGCATGAGGCCAGCGCTCTGAATAGGGGCTGTTCGCCGGTGCATCGGGAATCCAGAGTAAAAAGCCGTCAGGTGATTTTTCCGTATGACCGGGGCCTCGATTAAAAATTTCCTGGGGGTAGAGCTGCGGCCAGTTACTGGCGATAACCCTATTATGCTGATCAAGCAGGGTGAAATATAGCTCCTTTGAACAGATGTTTGTAAAGATCGGGGGGATGCCCTCAAGGTTCAGTTGTGCAGTCAGATAGCCTTGTTGTCGCTCATTTTTGGACAGAGGAGCAATGCAGAAAACTTTGGGGGGAGAGGGCTTTTCCAGAGCATCCCTTTCCTTTGCTTGAGGATGGAAGCAATAAGCGGTGGTCAGTGGAGCATGTCCGGGAGAAAAGGTGAAATTGTTTCCCTGCTGCAGGTCTCGTTCTCCTGTTGGTTCGGAGAGCAGAAGATGCTTATTTTCATCGAACAGAGCAATACGTGAAAAATGCTGATTTATGCTCAGCATGTGTTGCATTGCCAGCTGCTGGTCCAGGTGGGGGAGTTCCCCTTCAAGGGCTGCCAGTCTATCCAAAGAGGTCATCTGGTCGTGCAGCCACCGATCAAAGGCCCTTTCCAGTTGCAGGCTATGGTTCATAACCTCTAAATGACTGGCCTGTTCCGCTTCTGCATAATCCTGGCGGGCGGTGAATATGAAAAAAATAAGCGCTGGGAGCAGGGCGAGAGCAGCTAACAAATTTGCTGATATTTGTTGGAAAACGAGTTTTTCTCTGCTCCTAAAGCTCAACCAGCAATAAAAGAGAAAATCGGCAATAAGGGCATTGCCGATGCCGTTGATGGTCAGCTTGATCATGATGATGGTGGATGAATTTGTCATGACCATTACATAATTGAGGGCTCCGTAGGCCAGGCCCATACCGCAGACAAGCCAATACAGGGTGTTAGCAAAAAGGAGGCTGAGTCGGTAGCGGTTGCAGAGCCAGCCGGTAACCCAGACTTCAATCGTCATGATGAGAATAGCAAAGGGGTGGTGCCAGAGAACGGAGGTGGGGAGGGATATGCAAGATGCAGCGATAGCACCCCATACCGTCCCGTAGAGACGCAGAATGAGTAAAGCGAAAATACTCCCAAAAAGGATATCGATATTAAAAAAGAGAGGGAAGGGAAGCAGGTTGACAAACACTCCTGACAAAAGAAGCACGCCGTAAACAATGGGGGAAGGCGGAGCTGGGAGTTTTGTTTCCTGTAACCGGGTTGTGGAGATGATCAAGGATGCCCTTTACGTTGCCTGTTATCGGGAGAGGGAAACGAAAAACAGCATAAGCAGTCACGTTGCCTAACCTGCTGTTTTATCAGCAGGTTCACGTACAGGTGCAGGCAGTCAGGCAGTGGCGTTCACCTTCGGCCTTCAAGGGCGTTGGGAGAAGCTGGACAAGAGGTATGATTGTGAATAACTCGCCGTTTATTCTTGATAATATGCTCTTCAGCGATTACCTGCCGTCACGGATTCAGGAACCTGGTCAGCTTCCTTTCGGCCATGGTTCCAAAAAAGCTGCCCAGCGCGCAAGTGCCGCTGCATTCGTTGCCCCCAGTTTCTTCATCAGTTGAGATCGATGGGCCTCCACCGTTTTGGGGCTGATATAGAGTTGTTTGCCTATCTCTTTAGTGGTAGCACCTTGGGCTACTAATAGCAGAACTTCTCTTTCCCTGCGAGAAATTCGTTGAAGAAGATGCCCTTCTTTTTCTGACATATTGGGGGAAGGGGATGTGAGGGGAGTCTGAGGAAGGCTCGAGATGAGAACGTGACGTCTTTGTAGGCGTATTTTAACGGCGTTTAACAGTTCTTCGGCGGTAAAGGGTTTGGGAAGGTAATCATCGGCACCGGCCAACATGCCCTGGCGAACATTGGGTTGGTCGGTAAGGGCGGAAACAAAGATAAAGAGAATTGTTGTCCAATCGGGATTTTTTTTAATAGTGGAGTGGAAGGTATGTCCATCCATTCCAGGCATAAGAATATCACACAGTATCAAATCCGGCTGTTGCTCTTGGACCAAGAGCAGCCCGGCGTGACCATTATCGGCCACCCGAACCGAATAATTCTCAAGGCTGAGAATCAGCGCCATATTGTTGCACAACTGTGGGTCGTCTTCAACAATCAGGATAGAGCCATTCGTTGGGCAATCATTCATCCGCATTCACACTGGTTGGGCAGAGTAACCAAGGGGGGGCTGCATACTTCCTGAATCCGGGACAGATGGGAGTCACTGAACAATGTATTTTCCAGAATTGATAAATATTTTTAAGAAAATCACATTGTGTTCAGTTTCACCCGTGGTTTCGGATGCAGGTATTTGATCTTTCAATCAAGGGTACGACATGTGTAACATTTTACCACAGGCATATGTTTGATATCGGAGTCTTCGCTTACCTCCGAGGATAAAATCTGAGCATAGCGTCGAGGTTAAGAGAAAAGGAACAAATCAAAACTCCCATGTTTCAGAATTCCTCCGTGCATATCACCTGATTTAAAAGATCTGCCATGGCTTTTTTAGCGACCGGTTTGTAGAGGATGTGATCAATGCCACTTTCTTGGAGGGCTGCATTATCTAGGCTGCCATAGCCACCGGTGCAGAGGATTATCGGGACGTCCGGGCGAATCAATTTTATGGTGCGCGCCAGATTGGCTCCATCCATTTCCGGCATCATAAAATCTGTAATTATAGCATGGTATTTATGTGAGTTTTGGCGGAAATCAGTGAGCGCCTGCAGGGCACTGGTATAGGCGCTTACCTGATACCCCATTTTTGTCAGACGACGACAGAAGATTTCTACTATGCCTTCCTCATCATCAACGATTAGGACACAGGTTGTCTTGTTTTTCATACTTTGATGTTGCATTAATCTTTTTCAGTAAGCGATTACGGGGCGCCGAATCTGCGGTGTTATGAGCTTATTTGCGTACAGAGAGTCGCCGTACAGGCCGGGGCCTTCTTCTGGGGGCGATTCTTATAATGGCTTTCAGCCTCTGATATAACCGGTTCTTTTAGAGTATCCCCCTTTGGTTGCCAGTGGCCGTGAATCAGGGCGTAGGGAACTATATGCCCAAATGCTGGGCCATATCTCCGAATGAGGCCGAAGTATGCCGTCACAAAGGCTGGGGAGCGGGGGCCGCTCAACTCGGGGGCGGTGCCGCCGCGCGTAGCCGGGAGTCTACAACGGGGATATTGGATATCTTTTCTTGAAAACCAGGTATGAAGCAGCGCCACCCATTGTACAATTCACCTGAATCCATGAGCATTTATCGGTGTGTCAGCTTCGTTGTTTGTGACATGCCGATTAAAGTAGACTTTATCGGTATGTTGCAGGCAATGAAGGTGGCGTGCTGATGGATGCCCCAAGGGGCGGCGGGTGAAACTGAACAACAAATGAATTAGTTCGAAAATTTCCGTATCATTAATAGGATACCTTGTTCTGTGCCCACCCGCCGTCACGGATTCAGGATTCAGATAAAGACCCAATTTTTTGAGGGGAGTGTAAATAGGCAGTTACTTAACCCTATTTATAGAAAATTCAGCTTACTTGTCTACTAGGAGAAACCCTTATTTTAGTCGCGAAAACGAGCTGAAAAGAAGGTGAAAAAGGAAGCAGGCCCGACAAGAGTGCCGCAGGGGAGGGCAGGGAAAGGCCCTTGGGGCAAGTGCAGTCTATGGTTGGCAGGGGGCATCCATCAGCACGCCACCTTCACTGTTTGTAGAGAGCGCTCAAGGTTTCAGGATTCAGGCTGTGCTTGGTGGTTTTTTTGCGCATGTATCAATGGGGTCAGCCCCTGTTGCAATACATTTAAAAGTTGGTCATAGGGCAGGTCGCGGTTTTCGCGGGCACCGTTATAGATGGCCTGGGCCTTATCGGCCCAGTTGGTCAGCCCGCATTGGAGAAGTGTGCCTTTCAAGGTATGACAGGCACGGGCCAGGGTGGCAAGATCTTTTTGCCGTTGAGCCTGGGTGGCACTTGCTAGTTGCTGCTCCAGGCTTTTGCAGGCAGAGAACAAAATTTTATTGAGTTGGTCCGGCTGAAGCCGTGTGGCCTCCTGCAGGTAGGTATAAACAGCCTCAGTCGTTGGAGAGGGATCGATGATTTGCTGGTTTTCAGCTGTGGCGGCAGGGGGACTTTGGCCCGAACGCGCGAACAGTTCGTTAAGGACCTCCTGCAGGTGGCCGGGAAGCACCGGTTTGGTCACATAGGCATCCATGCCGGCCTGAATACACATCTCGCGGTCACTGCCCATGGCATGGGCGGTCATGGCAATAATGGGTAAGTGGCGCCCGAAGAGTTTCCGGGTAAGCCTCTGGTCGATTTCCTGGGTAAGGGGCTTTGTCGGTGTTTTGCCTTTTTCCAGGGTCCGTATATAGGAGGTCGCTGCCAGGCCATCCAGGACCGGCATCTGGACATCCATGAGGACCGCATCAAAATCCTGAGAGGCGATATGTTTTAACGCTTCAAGGCCGTTATTGGCTGTGGTCACCGTATGTTGCTGTTCCAGGGAGAGTCCAGCCACCTCTCGGTTGACCTCATTGTCATCCACAATCAAAAGCCTGAGTCCCAGGGCGTCCTCAGCCGCTTGTGTCTGTGATTCGTTGTTCAATTCGGCCTGTTGCTGGCTTATGATGAGTGGAACCGTGAAATGAAAGGTGGAGCCTTCTCCCTCGACACTTTCTGCCCAGATATCTCCGCCCATGAGAGAAACCAGCTGTTTGCAAATGGACAGTCCCAGGCCTGAGCCTCCGAATTTACGGGCATAGGAGGTGTCCACCTGCTCAAAACTTTCAAAAATGAGGCCGAGTTTTTCCTGGGCAATTCCGATGCCTGTGTCTTGCACGGCAAAGTGGAGGGGGCACTGGTTTTTGGGAGATGGGGTGTCTTCCCGATCAATATGCAACGTGATGCTCCCCGTGGTGGTGAACTTTATCGCATTGCCAATGAGGTTGATCAGGATCTGGCGCAGACGCATGTCATCACCAATCAGGTGCTCGGGAATCTCTCCCTGCTGTTCCACACGAAGCTTCAGGCCTTTTTCCTCCGCAGAAACCTCCATGGTGGAGAGAAGTGCTTTTAAAAGACGATCCATGGAAAAGGGAGCGGTGTTTAGCTGCAGTTGTCCTGCCTCCATCTTCGAGAAATCAAGGATATCGTTCAGCAGGCCCAGCAGGCTTTCCGCCGATTGGCGAACCGTTTCCAGAAAACGCTGGCGTTTGTCTTCTTCGCGTACCTGAGCGGCCATGTGGGTCATGCCCAGGATGGCGTTCATGGGCGTACGAATCTCATGGCTCATGTTGGCCAGGAATTGAGACTTGGCCTTGTTGGCAGCCTCGGCGTTTTCCTTTGCTTGTCGCAGCGCTTTCTCAGCTGTTTTTAATTCGGTGATGATGCGTCCCTCAGGCACCATAAGGATAACCTTGCCCTGCTCATCGATAACCGGGGTAATGGTAAAGTCGATGATCTCCTTGGTGCCGCCTGCGGCAATATGCGTCGTTTCAAAGCGGACAAGATTCCCCTGAGAGGCGTATTCCAGTTGTTCGCGTAGCTGTTGCTGCCGCTTGGGCTCATGGTTCCACCATGGGGTCAGCCAAAAGGGACGGCCAAGGACATCGGCGGCCGTGCAGTCAATGAAGTCCAGCCCGGTCCGGTTGGCTGCGATCAGGGTGCCATCTGGTTCCAGCAGTCCGATAAAATTAAAACTGTGATTGAAGATAGCCTGCAGTTTTTGCTCGCTTTTCTGCAAGGCATCCTGGGCCTGACGCCGCTCGCTAATCTCACTGTTTGCCAGTTCAATCTGGTGGTTTAAACGTATATGCAGAGCCTGGATTTCTTTGACCATGGATGCATAACTTGCGCTTAACTCATCCAGTTCCTGGATAGTACTGAGCGGAAAGTCTGTTTCATAACGTCCCTTGGCAATCTCCCCTGAGCGTTGAGCAATTTCAGCAACCGGCTCACTGATGGTCCGGGAAATGCGTCGGGCATTGATGAGCAGGTAGAAGAAAAAGAGAATGTAGAAAAAAAGCATTGCGCCAATAACGGAGTAACCGATGCTCCGGGCCTGGTGCTTGAGTTCTGTTATGGGCTGGAGAATGCGTTTCTTATCGGCAAGCACCATGAGTTTCCAGCCCGTCAGGGGCTCGGTGGCCTGGGCAAGCAGCATGGTTGCATCCCCTACCTGAAGATCGGCTACTGCCTTCTGCTTTGGCAAAAATCTGGTGATGGTCGCGGCAACCCCGGGAATGTCAGTTTTGAGAAGATTAAACTCCTCTGGTTTGTACGTATCTTGGGCCACCTGGGATTGGTAGACAAATTCTCGCAGTTCACTCAAGCCCAGCAACTGTTCGATGGCCTGGGGCATAGCCATGATGGTGCCTTTACCATCAACCAGAAAGGCCTCAGCTCCCCAGGGAAGCTGGAGTTTGAGAATGTTATCAAGAAAATTCTTAATGGTGATGTCTATCCCGGCCACTCCCTCTAGAAAATCATGATGGTAAATCGGCACAATGCAGGACATCATCCAGCCCTGTCCTGCGGGGTCGAGGTACGTTTCGGTCCAGATTGGTCCTCTTCCGGGATTATGTGCCTGATCGGCCAGGTAATAAAAGTTGAAGGAGGGGATATCCATATCCGGCAGATACTGGGTATACACCTCATTGATAAAGGGATAGTACCGGTTCATCGAATCGTGGGTGTTGAGATAGACGGCCACGATATTTTTGTTTGCCTGGTAGAGCTGGCGGTACAGCGGGTCAAGCACGGCACTGCGTGCGGCTTTTTCCTCCTCCTTCTTTCCTATCTGCGTTCGCGAGGAATAATAGAGAGACCCCCCTTCGGTGTTGTTGGTCTGATAATAGATACCGTTGTCGGCAAAGGCAAAATGAGGCTGTGTGGCAGAGGGCGGCAGGGAGAGATCGGGAGTTGCGAAAAAACGGCTGGTTTCGTTTTGAAGGATAAGCGCCAGGGATTGCACCCCTGCAAGCTGCTGGCCCAGCAGGCGTGATTGATCAGAGACGATCTCCTGGAGATGGGAAACGCTTTCCGCCTCAAGGGTGGCAAGAGACTTTGTCTGGTTATGCTCATTAATCCAGAAGTACAACAGAACCAGAGCCAGTTCAATCACCAGAAGAGGGAGAAGTGCTGCCTTGCAGAATTCTCGAAAAACAAAACTGTCGAGTTTCGTGGGTACGTGTGGGGCCATTCTTCTCATTGGGAGCTAGGCGGAAACGGGATCAACGCAATGCGATGCTTACCTTTTTTGCATTGTTGCATAAAGTGGGGGCAATAACCAGGCAAAGTTCTCGTTAAAGTGCCATAGGGGCAAAGAGAGTAAACGAGGTGCCAAGAGCTGGGCGTATTGTTGTGCGGGAAAATTAAGCCCTCCCCATCCCGGGTGCAAGGTGTGGGGAAAAGATGCGAATCAGGAAGGGACAGGGGAGAGCACTTGACGAATGAGCAGGGCCAGGTCCTTTTTGGTTAAAGGTTTCAGGGCAAATTCACGAATGCCATGGGCCTTGGCTTCTTCTTCGGATATCAATGTGCTGTACCCGGTGCAGAGGATAATGGGCATTTCCGGCTTCAGCGAGAGAATGCGCTGGGCGAGCTCGATGCCGGTCATGCCGGGCATGGTCTGATCGGTGATGATGAGGTCAAACCGGTCGGGATCCTCACGAAAGGCGGCAAGCGCTTCGCTCCCATTGGTCCGCACGGAGACCTTATAGCCCAACCGTTCGAGCATGTTCTGCACCATGTCCACCAGCACCTCTTCATCGTCAACAAAAAGGATATGTTCCGTCCCACCGGGGATGGGAGCGTCGGCTTCACCGTTTTCATTTTCCGATGCCGAGGCCAGGGGCAGATACACCTGAAAGGTCGTGCCCTCACCTGGCGTTGAATTGAGGTGAATAAAACCGTTGTATCCCGTGACGATGCCATGGACGATGGAAAGTCCCATGCCCGTCCCTTTGCCCAGGTCCTTGGTGGTGAAAAAGGGGTCAAAGATACGATCTCTGATGGAGGCGGGAATGCCGCTGCCGGTATCTCCAACCAGCAGTTCCACATAGGAGCCCGGCTTGGCTTGCAGTGAATTGGGCAGGTCCTTTTGGGTAAAAGTGACATTGCGCAGGCTGATGGCCAGGGTGCCGCCGAGTTCTTCCATGGCGTGAAAGGCGTTGGTGCAGATATTCATCAGGATCTGGTGCAGCTGGGTCGGGTCCATGTGGATAGGGCCCGCCTTGGGGGAAATTTTCTGTTTGATTTCAATGGTACTGGGTAAGGTGGGACGCAGAAGTTTGATCACCTCTTTGATGATATTGGCAGGCATCAGATTAATTGGCTCAGTTTCATTTTGGCGACTGAAGACCAGGATCTGCCGCACCAGATCTTTGGCCCGGTGGCCTGCCTTAAGGACCTGATCCAGATCCCGGGCCAGGGGTGTGCCCGGTTCGGTCATCTCCTTGGCCATGTCCGTGTAGCCGATAACCGCAGCAAGAATGTTGTTGAAATCGTGAGCAATGCCGCCCGCCAGGGTGCCTATGGCTTCAAGTTTCTGTGATTGCAGTAATTGGGTGCGCAGAGTTTTTGTTTTTTCTTCGGTGTGTTTGCGTGTGGTGATATCTTGAAACATGGCCACGTAGTGGTCAACATGACCTTTGTCTGTGCAGACTCCACGGGCAATCACCTCGGTGTGGACGATTTTTCCCTCTTTGGAGAGAAACCGTTTTTCCATATGAAAAATATCGGTTTCCTGGCGTTCAATGCGGGCAAAGCGACTCTGATCCTTGGCAAGATCATCGGGGTGGGTGAGTTCATCCCAACTTTGCTGGGCCAGTTCTTCCTGGTTATATCCAAGGATCTCGCAGAGTCGGTTGTTGAAATGGAGAAAGTGTCGGTCTGTGGAGAGCTTGGCCATGCCGATAAGTCCAAGCTCGAAATAATTACGCAGCCGCTGTTCGCTCTCCCGCAGTGCTTTTTCCGCCCGCCGCTGGTTGGTAATATCGTCATAGAGCCAGAGGCGACCAAACTGTCGGCCATCGATAATGATGGGAACAAAGTCACGCTGATAGGTGCGATCGCCTGTTATGGGGATGGCTTCATCGCGTATCGGCTTTCGGGAGGCGAGGATGGTCTTGATGCGTTCCAGGAATTGAGGTTTATCCTCTGCGACCTTGACCATTTTTTCCAGTATCTCTTCCGGCAGGCAACCGATAGGATGGTCCTCTGCTTCATTGAGATCAAAAAGTTGACAAAAGGCTGGATTGACAAACTCCACTCTTCCTACATCGCTGACCACTAAGATGCCGGGGTAGAGGCTGGCCAGCATGATCTGAAAACGTTTCAACGTGGTCTGCAGCTTTTTTTCTGCCATCTGCCGTTCAAGTTCTCCGGAAGCGCGAGTAGCCACCATGCGTAAAATATTGCGGACCAGGGGTAGATTGTCTAAAGCCTTTTTGCCCACGGCGCTGATCAATCCAATGGGGTGGCCGTTGTGATCAAAAAGGCTGATGCCAAGATAACTTTCCGCTGCGCATTCCTTGAGCAACGTCGCATTAGGATACTGCTTGGCTACAGCCTCTGCATGGCAGCAGATGTCGTTTTTCACAGCATTCATGCAGGGGGTGTCTTCCAGGCTGTAGGTGAAATTGTCGATCAGTTCTCCTTCTCTCCAGGCAGCAACGGTTTGAGCCAGGGACAGCTTGCCTTTGAGTTGACTGACACAGACAAAATGCATTTCCAGATGCTTGGCCAAATAGCCAACCAGGCCCTGGAAAAAAGAGGACTGGTCGTAGCCGGTTTGTGCCTGCGCGAGAAAATTTTGCAGGTTTGCAATTTGCTTTATTTCTGTAATATCGGTGGCAAAACCATCGATGACCGGAGTGGATGCTGCCTGGGGATGTTCCTGTGCCTGGGAGAGTGTGGCGCTGAGAGCCAGCCAGCCTTCTTTGCCGTTTTGTTTCTCTATCCGCAGTTCGTAGTTCTGTACCGTTTTTTGCTGTTGCAGGGTCTGGATGAAGTTTTGATAGCGCTCTTGGTCGTGTCGTAGATGGCTGCCCAGGTTAAAGGGCACGGGGGGGAGGTGTCAGGATCTTGAAAACCGAGAAACTGCAGCAGGGCTGGGTTGGCCTCAGTGATCGTTCCTTGGAGAGTGCAGCGAAAAATACCCAGAGGTGAGTTGGTAAAGAGGTGGCGGTATCGGGCCACGCTTTCTGCCAGGGCCTCACGACTGGTGCTGAGTTCACGATTGAGGGCATGACGCTGCAGGGCCATGGTGATGGATGCGGACAGTTCACGCTCGGCAACCGGTTTGATCAGGTAGCCGTATGGGGCGGCATGTTTTGCCTGTTCCAGCAGGGATTCCTGGGAAAAACCTGTAAGAAAAAGCACAGGAACATCGCTTCTGCTGTTGATCTCTTTGGCTGCATCAATGCCGTTTTGTTCGCCCGCAAGCTCTATGTCCATCAAAATCAGATCAAGACTGTGCTTGCTGGCCAGCAGGACAGCTTCCTCTCCTGTGGCAACCGGGCCAATGGGGGTGTACCCCAGTCGATCCAAAGTGGTTTTTAAATGGGCGGCAAGGATGCCGTCATCTTCAACGATGAGCAGAGAGGCTTTGTTCATGGGCGTGCCGTTTTCCGGGAGCAAAGGTGAGGGTCATGGTTGTGCCCTGTGAGGTATCTATTGCAAGGCGTCCACCAAGTTGGTGTTCGCCAAGCATGCGCACTAGCATCATCCCCAGGCTTTGGTTTTTTTTCTGGTCAAGGTCGTCGGGGAGTCCTATGCCGTTATCACTCACTTGCAGGGTATAGATTCCTTCATGCTGGTGCATGTTGATTGTTACCCGGCATTCTTTCTGACCGCTTTGTGGTGAAGTTGATTCGGGAAAGGCGTATTTGATAGCATTGGTGAGCAGCTCATTGACGATCAGACCGCAGGGAATGGCAATATCCAGAGAGCTTTCAACCTCCGGGGCGGTCACCTGAAAGTTGATATGGGGAGCAGGCAGGGCACTGTGAAGGTGGTAGAGTAATGCTTCCAGGTACTGCTGCATGCTGATGTTGGCCAGGGACTCCGCCTGATAGAGGTGTTCGTGTGCCAGGGCCATGGAACGGATGCGGGCAACCAGCTCGATCAGGATCTGCCGGGTGGCTGCATCAAGAGGGAGGTGTGCCTGCATCTCCAAAAGACCGACCACTGCAGCCAGGTTGTTTTTCACCCGGTGGTGTACCTCTTTAATGAGCACCTCTTTTTCCTGGAGTGCGGCTGCAAGGTTTTCCTCGATTTTTTTCCGTTCTCCCAGATCCACATCCACGCAAAAAAGCTCAGGCTCTCCGTGGGTGGGGTAAATCAGAGCGTGGCTGGAAAAGACATCTACTTTTGAGCCGTCTTTATGTTGTAGGGTGAGTTCGGCAGGGGGAATGGTCTCTCCGGTTTTTGCCATGCGCGAAACCGCTTCCCTTACCTCCTCTTGCATCTCTGGAGGGATGATCAATTCAAGCAGGCTTTTTCCCATGGCCTCTTCTTCTGAGTACCCATAGAGGCTTTCCGAAGCAGGGTTCCAGAAACGGACCCTGCCATCCGACCCATAGCCCTGAATGGAGACCAGAGGGATGTCGTTGATGAGCTTTCGAAAGCGAGATTCACTCTCCTGCAGTCGCTGTTCCTCTCGCTTTCGTAAAAATATATCCCAGGCGAGATCTCCGAGTATGGAGAGGTGGTCGATGTCCTCAACGGTATAGGGCGCGGCTTTGTTGCCCACCCCGATGATGGCCACAATCTTCTGATGGTGAAAGATGGGGATGACCAGATCGCGTACGAGGTTGACATGCCCTGGTGGCAACCCTTTTTTGTGAGGAACACTTTTGTAGTCGTTATGGATAACGGGTTTGCGCGTCTGGACACAGTCCACCCAGATGCCTGCTACGTCTATGTTGTAATGGTATTGGTCGGCCAGGGCAGTACAGGGGCCGTGAAGGGTGCGGTCGGACCAGGTTTGGAGACTGATGGTCTGAAGATCTTCGCTAAAGAGGTGGAAGAAACCAACGCAGCTCCCGGTCAGATCTTCAGCTTCATTGAGCAGCTGGCGCAAAAGGGTATCCAGAGAGAGTCCCGGATCCGCTTCGCTTAATCGAAGTCTCGCCTGGAGCAGCAACTCGATCTTTTGGTGCCGGAGGCGAGTTATGCTCGAAAGTGGTGTTTGAGGGGACTCTAAAAGAAAAATGACGTATCCTGTTGGAAACAGTTCGCCAAAACTCACTTCCAACAAAAAAGGATACGTCATGAGTGAAGGTAAAATCATTTCCCTGAAAAAGCGAGAAGAGATTTCTGAGGATCCGTTAACCGAATTGCTTCGCACCGGTGCCCGGCAATTGATTGCTCAAGCCGTTGAAGCAGAGCTACATGGTTTTCTTCAGGAATTTGCAACGTGCACAGATACAAGTGGCCGTCGCCAGGTAGTTCGCAATGGCTACTTACCAGAACGGAAAATTCAGACCGGTGTCGGCCCCGTGAGTGTTAGGGTGCCGAAAGTTCGGGATAAACGGGGGAAAGGCGTCAAATTTAACTCAGGACTCTTGCCTCCCTATCTTCGAAAAACAAAGAGCATTGAGGAAATGCTGCCTTGGCTTTACCTCAAAGGGATATCTACCGGTGATTTTCAGGAAGCTCTTCAGGCTCTTCTTGGCAAGGATGCCACTGGGCTTTCGTCCACTACGATCAGCCGTTGCAAGCGTCTTTGGGAAACAGAGCATGAGCAGTGGAGTCAACGCAGATTTGAGAACAAGCGCTATGTGTATATCTGGGCCGATGGCGTGTATTTTAATATCCGCAGCGATGATGCCAGGCAATGTATTCTTGTAATTATTGGCGT
>NZ_JAFFQA010000037.1 GCF_016919065.1 Desulfobulbus rhabdoformis
AGATTCTTACGTTCCTCGTCTGTCAGGGTGACTCGATATCTCGGTGCCATGGCAACCTCCTTTGATTGCCATGATGATACAACCTGATTAAAAATTACGAAACTTTAAATGTTACATGGTACTAGACGTCTTTGCCTCCGTGCAGCGGATTATTCATGTAACGGATATTAAAATTCTTGGCGCCGACTATCTTTATGATGTGCTCATTCCTCTGATTGATCAGGATTTTTCAGTCATCGGTTTGTCCGACTCTCACTCATTTTCTCTGGGGGATATCATTGTCGAACCCTTTGTTCTGGGCTGGCATCTCTCCCGCTGGGATGTGACCTTTGGCCTGGGCTTTGTCATGCCCACCGGCCATTATGAGAGCGACGAACCGGCTTCACCCGGCCTTGGTTACTGGTCCGGTCTCATGACCTTGGGAGCCTCCTACTACTTTGATGAGCAGAAATCCTGGTCTGCCAGTGTCCTTACGCGAACGCTGGTGAATGGTGAGCAAGAAGACACCGATATCACCCCAGGTTCGGAACTTATCGTTGAGTGGGGTATCGGTAAGGAATTTCGGCCCAACAACTGGATGATTCGTCCCGGTATTACCGGCACTTCCTACTGGCAGTTATCCGATGACAGTGATGACTTGCCATCTGCAAATATTATCGCAGATCAGCACAAGGAAGCACACACCATCGGTGCCGAGGTAAACTTTTTCTATTTGCCCATGCTGTTCCAGGTGAATCTACGTTATCTGCAGGAGTATGGCGTTGAGAATGGCCCCGAGGGCAGCCGTTTTGTGGCGACACTGACCAAATCCTTCTAATTGTTTGGTAGTTGACGGGCCGGTTCTGCTTTTTTCAAAGGCGACCGGCCCATTTTTTATCGGCCCCCGTGTAAAAGAGAGGACAAATCATGCTGGAGATGTATCGGAAAGACGTTGAAGAACGAAGCCTCCTGGGGATTCCCCCCCTGCCACTGACAGCAGAGCAAACCAAAGACATCATCAATCTTCTGGGGCAGGACAGCGGTGACCCGGCTGAGTTGCTGACCCTTCTTGCCGATCGTGTCGAGCCCGGGGTAAGCAAGTCCGCCGAGGTCAAAGCCGCCTGGTTGGAAGAGGTGGCAATGGGCCGGGTGAGCCTCTCCGCATGTTCGCCTGAAGAGGCGGTGACCATGCTCGCTCAGATGGGGGGCGGCTATAATGTAACCTCGCTCATTCGTTTGTTGCAGGTACCCGGCCTCGCCCGGCAGGCTGCAGACGCATTGAAAGGGTTGACCAAAATTTACGAAGCCTTTGATGAGGTTGTGAAGCTGGCCAAGAGCAACCCTGCCGCTCAGGAAGTGCTTGAGTCCTGGGCCGGGGCCGAGTGGTTCACGGGGAGCCCGGAGCTGCCGGCGACGATGACATTTACCGCCTTCAAGGTGGAAGGAGAGATTAATACCGACGATTTCTCTCCCGGCAACCAGGCCCAGTCCCGGGCGGATATTCCTCTGCATGCCACCTTTTTTGGGAAGACCCGCTTTCCTCAGGGGCGAGAGACCATCAGCGATTTTCGGGCCAAAGGCGAGACTGTCGGTTTTGTCGGAGATGTGGTCGGTACCGGATCCTCACGTAAATCCGCCATTAACTCCGTGAGCTGGCTACTGGGGGATGACATTGCCAACGTCCCCAACAAACGTCGTGGTGGTTTGGTTCTAGGGGGGATCATTGCGCCCATCTTTTATGCCACGGCCCGGGATGCCGGTGTACTGGCGATTGAAGCCGATGTAACGGCCATCAACACCGGTGAGCGCTTGATCCTGGATTTGCAGCAATGGACGTTACAAACAGAGCAGGGAACAGCCATTGAGCTTAAACCTGCCCCTCTGACCCTGCTTGATGAGTATCGTGCCGGAGGGCGGCTCAACCTGATCATTGGTCGTAAGCTGACTCAATGGGCCTGCGACGCATTGAATAAGTCCTTTCCTGCCATTTTTAAAGAAGTGGTGAATCCTGAGCCAAAACCTGATCAACCATACACTCTGGCTCAGAAAATGGTTGGCCAGGCCTGTGGGCTTAAAGGTGTGCTGCCTGGGACGGTCTGTGAACCCAAGATGACCACCGTCGGCTCGCAGGATACCACCGGGCCAATGACCATGCAGGAAATTGCCGAGCTGGCCTGTCTACGTTTTAAGGCGGATCTCTTCATGCAGTCGTTTTGTCATACTGCTGCTTATCCCAAGGCCTCAGACCTGGGCCGCTGGCAGACCATGACTGAGACCTCCACAGACTGTGGTGGGGTTGCCTTAAAACCTGGTGATGGAGTTATTCACTCCTGGCTCAACAAGATGCTGGTACCGGATACTGTGGGCACGGGCGGTGACTCGCATACCCGTTTTCCCTTGGGCATCTCTTTTCCCGCCGGTTCCGGCCTGGTCGCCTTTGCCGGAGCCCTTGGCTTTATGCCTCTGGAGATGCCGGAGTCGGTCCTGGTTCGTTTCCACGGGAAACGCCGCCCAGGCATAACCGTGCGCGATATGGTGAATGCCATTCCCTACGCTGCCATCAAAGAGGGCTTACTTACCGTGGCCAAGAAGGGCAAAAAGAACGTTTTTGCCGGGACCATCCTTGAAATCGAGGGTGTGGATGATCTGCGGGTGGAGGAGGCCTTTGAGCTTTCCGATGCCTCTGCAGAACGCAGTGCCGCGGCCTGTACTCTGAAACTCTCGGTGGAGAAAGTGGTGGCCAATGTGCAAGAGAACCTGGCCCTTCTGGAATCGTTGATTGCTGACGGCTATGCAGATAAAGATGCGCTGGAGCGCAGGGTGGCGGCCTTGAAAGCCTGGTTGAGCAACCCCAGCTTGCTTGAAGCGGATGAAGGGGCCAGCTACAAGGCGGTCATTGATATCGATCTCTCCGAGATGCGCGAACCACTGCTGGCCTGTCCCAACGATCCCGATGATGTCAAACCGCTGAGTGAAGTGGCGGGTACCGCCATTGATGAGGCTTTTATCGGTTCCTGCATGACCCATCTCTCCCATCTACAGGCAGCATCCAAGCTCTTGCAGGGTGAGTCCTACGCGGTGAGTCGGTTATGGCTGGCACCTTCGACCCGGATGGATCGGGATGCGATGCAGAAAGAGGGAGGCTTGAGTGTCTTTGCCCAGGTGGGCGGACGGGTGGAGATTCCCGGCTGCAGCCTCTGTATGGGCAACCAGGCACGGGTGCAGCCAGGGGCCACGGTCATGTCCACCTCGACCAGGAATTTTGACAACCGCCTTGGTGATGGGGCCCAAGTCTTTCTTGGTTCGTCCGAGCTGACCGCGTTGACTGCTCTTCTGGGTAAGCTGCCAACGGTTGAGGAGTATTTTGCTTTCTTGGAGAAGAAGGGCGTTTGTCAGTAACGCAAGTGCATATCTCCTCTTTTTATGATTATCACCAAACCTCAGCTCAGCATAAATCCCAAAACCAGATAAAGGCGATGCGCTTGCTGTAGGGTGGGCAGAGCGCTGTTTTCTGCCTACCGGTTCATGGCTTTATGCTTGATCTCTTCTGTAGAGGATAAGGCTTTCGGTGGGCACAAAAAAACGTGCCCACCCTACCAGGAACAGTGCGTCTTTTCGCGGCCATGATCAGCAACAAATACTGGAGCTGAGCTTCGGTGGTAATCACATTAGGGTGTCTTGAATAATTAGATTTTTCAATCAAGGTCAAGGCATACAAAAAATTTTACCGCAGGCATATACATGATATCGGAGTCTTCGCTTACCTCCGAGGATAAAATTTTTCGCATAACGCAGAGATTGGCAGAAAAAGCAATTATTCAAGATTCCCATTAAACTTTGGTCTCCTCGCCGGAGCGGCATTCATTTTTTGCTTGCCCAAAAAACGAATCCGCCGTGTGGTCCTTTCCCCACCGCGCAACTCACGGATTCCGGATTATGGCGTAAATTGACCAATCTGAAGCTGGTCAGTGAATATCCGTGCCAGGTTGTTATCGATCACGTAGATGCAGATTTCTTTGGCTCCTTGACGGGTATAGCCGAATTTTTTCTGCAGGTTTTTCATCATAAAGCGGACATCGCTTTGAATCTTCTGGTCGTAGGTTTTAAACGATTCCTGATCAAATTCTTTGACCGCCCGCCGGAAGTTTTCATTATCCAGGAAGGGATCAAGCACCTTTTCTTTGAGGTTGTGAATATAGCGCTCACGGAGTTGCAGGTAGAGCGCGGTTTTTGTGACCGGGACCTCATCACGCAGAATCTCCTGAGTCAGGGTGGAGCTGGTATAGGCCCGCTGCACCGAAGCGCGAAAAGAGGATGCATCGTACGGGGAGACCATAAGGCGTGACTCGATACGTTCAAAATAGGCCTCGCTTATTTCCAGCCGTTGGCCGGTGAAACGGCAGATCTCCGAGGTGCCCACCTCAAAGTTGACCGCGAACATATAATTTTGGATGTCTCGGCTGATTTGCTCCTCGTTGTAGTAATAGAGGGACTCTTTGACCGACTGCAAGACGGTATAGTTGTACATGCGCAGGAGAGAGTCCAGGAACCCCATAGGCAGGATGGTCTTATCCTTTTTGCAGTACTTGCGGAAAAATATCCCCAGCATGGACATATCAATGAGTTTGTCATCCCGGGCATACATGGAATAAAACTCGTTGAACATGCGAATGGAATCCCGACCGGACAACCCCTGCCAGCCATCCTGTTCCGACTCGGCGATGATTTTTAGACGTCTTTTCGAGTTAAACCGCTCCACGTCCTCCTCCTCAAGCCAGGCGGGAATGTAGCCGGTATAGATTTCCATCTTCAGCAGCTGCAGATTGGCGTCGCAGTAAATTTCGTATTTTTCCGGATCCTGGATCCATTCAAGCATGGCATCTGACTTGATGCGCAGGCGTGTGGCGATGATGACCCGGGCAAAGTTGTGCAGCACCCTGGGGAGAAAGGATTCATCGATGTGCTTGCCGAATACCTCCCGATAAATTTCAACCTCGGTCTTGATATCAAGAACATAGGGCGTGTTGATATACTCAATCCGATCCGAGAAGGCAGCCAGGTTGGTCAGCACTTTCTTATCCTCGGGATTCATCAGGGCGACAAAGAGGGAGTTAACCCGTTCCTCAATATGATCGACCTTGTGCACCCCATCACTGATGATGTTGTGCAGGTCCATGAGGCGTTCTGTGTTGTGTGATTTGACATCCATGAGTGCATAGATGCCGTTGTTGACCTTGGCATAGCCCGAATAAAGGAAGGGCACCTTACCTGAGGGCGCAAAGAGTGCGTTAAGGGTACGCTGTACAGTATCGTCGGTACGGATATTGCGCTGTGAGCGTCGATCGCCGGGATTAAACACAGAGATCCCTGTTCCCAGGCGGCGGTTAAACCGATAGGGGCGGGCAAAAACGGATTTGAGTACCTCCAGCGGATCTCCGGATTTTTTTAAAAGTTCCTGATAGAGGGCCGCGCAGATGGTGCAGGGTTCGTCGCGAAAGACCCATTCATATTTTTTTTCGTTAAAGAGTTGATCTTTAAAGACCGCATTATCCAAGAGCTCATTAAGAAATTGGCGACGGATCTCTTTGGGAATGAGCAAAAGTGGATGGTCATGACTTGGGCAGGGCAGGGTTAGCCAGTGGTCCTTCCCCTCAGAGGCGGTGAGACTGCCTTCCACCTCGCTGTTGACCTCTTCACTGAGAAGTTGGGAGATTTTTCCGGCAAGACCGGCCATAGAGTGCACCCCACCAACCAGATCCGGTGCACGCAGGCGCCAGACTACCTCATAGCGTGATCCTTCTGGAGTGTTCGCGTACTCTTCAAATTTTCTCAGGAAATTATTGAGAAAGGTCGATTTGCCGCTTCCGTGGGGGCCGTCAAAAATATAGATCTTATTCTGCTGATCGCCGACCAACAGTGATTCCACGTGGCGCAGAAGGCGGTTGGCAAAGAGGCGGTCAGCAAAAAAAGGACGATCTGAGCCCTCGACAAAGAGCTTGCTACAGTCGTAATTGAGGTAGTTGATGGATTCCGGGTCATTGCTGTATTCGTCATGACCATCTTGAACATAATGATGGATCATGTCGGCATAGACCTGGATAACATTGCGAATGTTGCGTTCCGGTCGCTTGATCACCTCGCCTAAAAATTCATCAAACGACAGTTCCGCCTGGCGAAAACAATCGCCCTTATGTTGTTGCAGGGTATTCAAGGCTTTGGTCAATTCGCCCATGATCACCTTCCTGGTTCTGGTTGCCGCAGTCTATTGCTGAATTCAATGCAGGATTATTCCACCAGCGTTCGCGACAGGGTCCTGTCTTTCATGGTGTAACGAAATCGCTTCCATTGAATGGTTCGTTTTGGGGTCTCTTCCCGTAACTGACCATCGATATCTCGGCTTGCCTTCATCGGAATCGGTACCGAGGTATACAGATGGACCTCTTCACCCCAGAGGTATTCCACCCCAAGCAAAACGCCCTGAATAAAATCTTTCAACAGTGGCTTGCCTTCAAAAATATGATTGAGCACCAGGGCGTTGTTTTCCGCCACGGTCACTTCAATGCGGGGAGGGTGATAGAGGCTGTCGGCCACCATGGCTTTGTACGCTTCGGCCTTACGGCTTTTGACGTAATACTCCCAGCTCATTCGTTCCTTGTTGAGCCGCTTGCCCACCACAAAGAGTTTATGTTGATCAACGAAATCCTGATCAATAAAAGCGTTGATATACATCGAATCACAGTAGTTCTCGCGGATGTGATAGATATACTCCCGCCCCTTACCAGTGGCCTCATCGTAATTTTTGCGTTGTTCCCGATCCTGGGTCATGAAGTACTCAAGCCCGGTGCGGCCCTTTTCCGCCTTGTTTTCCAGATACTGAAAAAGCCGCATCCCCAGGGCATAGGGGTTCAGGCCTACCCGCGGCATGGAAGTCACCTTGGCGTTGACAATGGCATAATCCACCTCATGCCCTTTGATCCGATCATCCTGAAGAAAGAGCGTATCATGCCAGTAGGAGGCCCAGCCTTCGTTGAGGATTTTTGTGCGTATCTGGGGCTGGAAATAGAGTGAGGTTGAGCGGATAACCTCAAGCACCATGAGCATCCAACGGTTTTTTTCGGTTTTAAGAAAGGGAGAGTACTCCATGAGAAATTCAAGGAGATCGGTACGGCCAACGGGTTTTGTTTCCTTGAGACTCCGAGCGTAAAGGGATTCAAGCTCGCTGTATTTTTCGGTAATGCGTTTCAGAAAACGCAGCTCACCATCTTCGGGGTGCTCCCGCAAAAGTTTGTTGTAACGCTCTATCTCACGTGAGTAACTGGAGACTGCCGATCGAGCACCATGTTGGAGAAAGACATCAAAGTAATAATCGAGCAGACTCGGCTGCTCTTTTTTGCTCTTTTTGCCGCTTTCTTCAAGGATATCAAAGTAGCCTACCAGGTTATCGATGGTGCGGGCAAATTCGATCACGTAGTCGACCCAGCGGCCATGCTCCGAACGCAGCTTGGCAATAAGTCGTTTATCGGCCAGGGCTCGGCCCGTGAAGTCGTAATCCCAGGTGTGGCGGAAAAAAAGATTGTTCTGAAAAAAATCGATGTGGCCGATAACATGATAAAAAATCATCACGTTCAACCAGTCGGGATTGTTGTCGTTATAGTAGGAAATCGGTGGTCTGGTGTTAATCACCGTTTCATAGGGATTGCTGGGGTAGAGTTCATAGCGACCCTGTTCCCGTAAGATCTCGACCTCCTGCACCCAGTAATCATACAGGGTGGGAATCATGACCTTGGGGCCGAGTTCGAGCATGTCCCGGTTGGTGACGACATACTCGAGGGTCTCGTCTTCGAAGCGCAACCCGGCCTGGCGAGCCCGGTCCTTGCACCCCTCCATGATGCGTTTGGCATGCTGACTGATCAGTTCCATAGTCCACCATCTATCAGGAGGTCCGCCCCTGTTACGATATTAAATATTTGATACCTTCTATAAGCCGCGCCTCATTGCTATCTTTGGACATAACGTCCAGCCGCAGCAGGTCTTTCTTGGACTCCAGCAGCCCCGATTTGGTCAGGTATTTTTCCACCTCGGTCCGACGGCTGCCATCCAGGCCATTTTCGGCAATGGTCACGCCGATACGGCTGGCATACCCCAGCATTTTTTCCAGCTCGGGAAGGGATTCTTCGCCGTAGGTGTCCCAGTCGTCTCCATCGGTGCCATGAAAGATATAGATGGAATAATCCCGGTCCAACTCCTCCTCTTTCACAATCTTGTTGACCAGCTGGTAGGCAGAGCTCACCTGAGTCCCTCCAGCGACCTGCATCTGGTAATAGTGCTGGAAATTTTCCACCTCACGGGCTTCGGTATCATGGAGAATAAATCGTGTTTCCACCTGATTCTGGTACTGGTAGGTGAGCCAGGCGTAAATCAGCACGTGCTGGTTGACCACAATCTCGGTTGGCTTGCCCGCCATGGAACCTGAGTAGTCCCGGACAAAAAAGACCACTGCCTGGGCCTCGTAATCAAGCTCCTTGGAAAGAATGCGAAAGACACGGTCCTTGGGCGTCACCATCAGAGACTGGGCATCGGGCAGGGAGCCTGCCTGAATTTTCCCCAGGGCAATGTTGGTCTGGATGACCTGTTTGAGAGTCGCCTTTTTATCCAGGATTTGGCCAAAACCACGGTTCTTATCGGTAAGGTCATAGGCATAGCGGGTGAGTGAGCGTTTTTTGCCCTTGTCCCGCAGGTTGGGCAGGGCAAACTGCTCAGTGAGTACCCGGCCAAGGTCATAGACGGTGGACTCCAGTTCATGGGCGCCCCCCTTCCCCTGCCCAGGGCCTGAGCCTCCTCCGGCCTGTTCTTCACGAACCGGCTGCTCGCCGATAACCTCTCCTTCCTCGCCTTCTCCGGAACCGCCTTCTCCCTGCTCCTGGCCTTCGCCTCCTTCCCCCTCTTCCTCTTCTTCGTTGATCTTATCGTGGATCAGCTTTTCTTCTACGGTGGTGGGGATGACCACCACTTTGTCATCGCCGTCCCGGCCTGGCTTGACCAGTTTACCCACCCTGATTTTTCGGGGAAATCCGTCCTTTTCCCGTTGCAGATCCCGCTGGAGAAGATGATCCAGAGACTGGGCAGCCACCATGGACATCAGCGGTGAAGCCATGGCCTGGCTCAGTATTTCGGCGTCAGCGTAGCTGTAGAGTGAGCGGGTTAAGGGCATGGAGGGGCGCATCCTGTGCGCCTGGTGCGGGGCTCCGGTGAACTCAGCGAGCGCCATCTCGTGCTCGATGACCCGCCGTTGCTCCTCAGAAAGCCCCTTGGCTTGCAACTGTTTATAAAGTTGTCGCAACTTTTTCATCATTGCTCCGCGCTCATGCGAGCTTTTTGGAGGTCTTGACCGTGCTTAAACAATACAACCGTTACTGGATGGACACGGATTAGTTTTCATCCACCTGGGTGCAGAAGTATTCAATAGTCTTTTGTGCACAGGTCACGCAGTAGCCCAGTTTGTTGAGCATGGTGTCGACCATGCGGTCATAGAGCTTTTGATTCTCCTCGTTGGTGCGGTTGGCCAGGGCGCCAATCAGGCTGCCTGCGCCGGCGATATCCGATTTCAACCGTACATCGGTGACCGCCTTGACGAGTTCCAGATTGTCCATGAAATCGTAATCCGGATCCAGCGATATCTTCTGGCCATAGATCTTACGGATCGAGGTGCGGAAGGAGTCTTTCTGCTCGCGTACCTTCAGCCCCAGGCAGGCCTCCACCGAATCGATGTAGCGCTCGTCTATCTTCAGGGCCACCAACTCTCCGGTTTGTGGATTTTTATATTTCCACATACGATCCACGCCCAGATTCTCCGCATCGATGCCAATAATCATGTTAACGTAGTTGAGCACGTCTTTGCGGATAGCCAGGGGTTCATCCATGTAGGCGTTGAACATCTCGGTCATGATCCGTTCACGGTACAAGCCCTTGGCAATCTTGAGATCATCGAGAAACTTGGCCCGGTCACCTGCCTCCGAGACATAGTCAAGAATAACCCGTTCCAGGGCGGTGAAGACATCGTAGGCAAACATGCATTTGCCTTCGTTGGTCTCTGAACTTTCCAGCATAAGCTGAATGGTTCGCCCCAGATTTCGCTGGCCCAGTCCCTTTTGGCCAAAGCGTTTGGTAATATCATGCTCTTGATTTAGCGTGTCAATGACCTCGGAGAGGGTTTTGAGACTCTTTTCACCGGCCACTTCACCTGCTGCCAGCTTCATGGTCTCCACCGGGGTCAGCTTCTCTGAGCGAGGCAGACGAGTCAGAACCACACCAACCGAGGCTGCATAAACAAGGTTGGGGTCCTGATGCATGACGTTGCCGGTAAGGGTGGTTTTGGACTCATTACCGATGGCGTAGGCGGTCAGGTCGTACTGCTGCTTGTAATCTGTGTTATGGGAAACATAGCAGATACGACAACGGTCGATGATCGGTGCCTCTTCCTTCTCCGCCAGAAAGCGGTTGAACTCGGAGTTGTTGCTGGTGGCAATGATCAGACTGTCAATGGGCCAGCGATAGCCATCGATCTCAATGGTCCTGTTCTGAATAATGCCCAGGTAGACCTGTACCAGATCTTTCTTGTTTTTATAGATCTCATCGCTGAAGTGGATACCACCGCCCGCTACGCGAGCCAGGGCACCGCGTCGAAGATCGAATCGGTAGGGGTTGTTGGTGTCGGTGATATGCAAAAGCCGTTGAATCGACTCTTCACCCAGAAGATCCACCGCAGAACTGGTAATTTTGTCCTTGGCCGGATACTTGCCCGTCACCGTGCCCAGGCTCTCCACCAGGGGAACCGGGACGATCTCGATGTTTTTGAGCATATCCTCGACCTTGCCGCCAGCTAGCTCCCGCAGATCGTTCCAGATATAGGCGGAGCAGGCGCCAAGGGGACGGTAGTTCTCCATCCACTCCTCCGCCATGGCGTCGCTGACCTTGAACTTTTTGGCCAGGTACTGCAGGGACTCTTCCTTGGTTTCAAAGAGGTTCAGCGCCAGCACCATGGGGTCTTCATAGGTCTGCGACTCAATGGTTTTGATAGCGCCGTAGGTCCCTATCTGATCAAGGCCCTTAAAGCGGATGGTGTATTTGCGATTTTTGGGCTGGGCAAGAAAGTTGCGGTAGAGGTTGCAGAGGTACTCCACCAAAAAGGTCTTTCCGTTTCCCGGCTCGCCAACAAGGACAAAAGCCATCTCCTTGGAGGAGCCGCCTTGGGAGGCATCCTTGACAAAGGAGACAAAGGAGTTGATTTCATCGTACATGCCGATGATATGCTTTTTGCCCTCTCGAAAGATGGTGAAATCGAAGGTGGTTTTGCCGTTGACCGTGACCTTGTTGATGTCCTTTTCCAATATCATTCGGCTGACGCTCTGAAAGGCGTTCTCAAAAACACGCTCACCTTTTTTGACAGCCTGAATGTGGTGACTAAGTGTTGTGGTCTTGGGGTCGGTCATCATGCTCCTCCTTAACGAGGTAGGGGTAGGTGAGTCAGCAGATTTGAATGTATTATTGCGTTCTCATTATAGAAATTCAAGTAGTTATTCGAATAATCCAAAAATGTAATGAACGAAACATTGTTCAAATTGTTTCCCGTATTGAATCGAGAATCAATACCTTTTTCCTTACTGGTACGCTTCTCAGAAGAGATTCAGGACAGGATGAGAAAGAGTGAGCAGCCACCATCGGAGAAAAGAAATTTTTTGGCTGAAAAAAGTGCACCGTTTCATCAAGAGGGGGGCCGCAGTCTTTTTTAGGACGAGAGGAGATGGCGGGGGAGATGGGAGAGGCCTGGGACGGTAATATCGCCGGCAAACGGTATTACCGCCACGAGCCCGGACATGGCAAAAAGATCCTGTGGCAGAGGCTGCCACTGCACCCTGCTGGGGCAGGGGCTGTTCTTCCTGGGAAATCGGAGCAGTGTCAGTGCACCGGCTTCCCCTAGCCCTGATTTCTCCTCAGTTTGTTCATGAGAAATCCGGGCTAGCGTTGATCCGGGAACATGCAGGTGTGTGCAGTCCAAAAAAAAATCCCCGGATCATATCATGCTATGATCCGGGGATGCCCTGGTCTATCCACGTATCGTTACCTGCTCCCGGATCCGCGGGGAGCGGTAGTAGCATTTCAGGCAGGTATTCTGACTTCCGGTTCATTCGCTGGCCACGTCTTCCCAACAGTATGTCAGTGACGTTGCTGTGGCCTTTGTCCCCGGTTACAGCGGCGGGCCCGTCTCCGATTCTCACGGAGTTCCCTGTTCGTCCTCAAAGAGGAACCTGAAATATGTTCACCTTGTACTCCACGATGCTGGTGCGAGTGTGCATGGGCTACAAGGTGTATGTCTGCATCAACTCAGATTGTACAAGTGTTGAAGCAGAATATATGTAAAAGAACAAGATTGAATAGCGAAAGTCAAGCGAAAAATCACCCTGTTGCATCTCGCGAGAAAGTCGTTTCCGATAGATGGAAAATCACGGGGGGCGTATACAAACTGCCACGAGAAGAGGATACAGGAGCACGTGGCGAGGAACAATATCTTCGAAAAATACCAAGATTTTTCAGCGGTTCAGCAGGATGTTTTCTCTAAGACCCCTTGCTCATCAACTGCCAAGCAGTTAAGGTGAGAAAAAGAAAGCGTTTTCAACGTGTACATCCGTCTGAGCTTCTATTATTCGGGCGAGCCTACCTTCATAGTGTGCGGAGTCTTCGTGGAGAAGCAAAAAAAACGTAAATACGCCCACGCCATCTCCATCAGAATCGCCTTGCCGGCCTTGCTGACCATTCTCCTCTTTGTCACGGCCATCTTTGTCATCATTCTCCCTTCGTTTAAAGAAAATTTACTTGCCAAGAAGCGGGATATGCTCCGGGAAATGGTGGAGATCGTCTATGATCTGGTCACCACCTATGAGCAGATGGCCCAGGCTGGGGAAATTACAGAAACCAAAGCAAAAAAAGAAGCCCTACGCATTATTGGCTCGTTGCGCTATGGCTCGGGGAACAAAGATTATTTTTGGATCAACGACATGCAGGGGTTGATTGTGATTCATCCCTATCGTCCTGATCTGCGAGGGGATATTGTTCCGGATTTTCGCTATCCCACCGGCAAGAACCTGCTTGATGAGTTTGTCCGGGTTGTTAAGGAGCAGGGGGCTGGTTATGTGGAATATCTTTTTCAGTGGCAGGATGATCCGCAAAAGATCGTGCCCAAAATATCGTATGTCAAAGGGTTCTCGCCCTGGGGGTGGGTCATCGGCACCGGGCTGTATATTGAGGATGTCAATGTAGAGATTGGGGTCATAGCCAAACAGCTTAACGCCATTGCCTCGGTTATTCTTCTGATCAATGCTTTTCTCGCCTTTTATATCATTCGCCACACTGTGCTCGCAGATCGAGTACGGCGTATCATCTGGGAGGAGCGGGAGCGGCTCCTCACTGCCCTTGAGGAGAGCAACGCCCGTTTTCGTTCGTTGGTTGAGACCACCAGTGACTGGATCTGGGAGATAGATAAGGATGGAGCCTATATTTACTGTAGCCCTAAGGTGAAGGAGTTGTTGGGCTTTGAGGCGGAGGAGATTATTGGTAAACACCTGGAAGATCTGGTCACAGTCAAAGAGGTCGAGCGAACCAGCCGTCTTTTTCAAAAACTGATCGGTTCTCGTAAACCGTTTAAAAGTTTTGAAACCGTCTGCCAGACCTCAGACGGACATGTGGTAGTTATTGAGAAAAACGGGGTGCCGGTCTTTAATGATCAGAAAGAGTTCATGGGCTATCGTGGTATTGCCCGGGATATCTCCGATCGTAAGGAGGCCATTCAGGCCTTGGAAAAAAGCCGGGATGAGCTGCACACCAGCCTGGAAGAGACGGTCAAATCTCTGGCTCTGGCTGCTGAAAAACGAGATCCCTATACCGCGGGACACCAGTTGCGGGTAGATATGCTGGCCTGTGCCATTGCCAGAGAACTGGGGTTGCCGGAAAAACAAATCGAGGGACTCCATTTTGCGGCTCTGCTTCATGATATCGGCAAGATCTCGCTTCCTTCGGAGTATCTGGCCAAACCGTCTCGGCTTTCTGCCCAGGAGCGAGCTATTATCAGGTGCCATACGGAGGTCGGGTATGAGATACTCAAAGATATACCCTTCCCCTGGCCGGTTGCCGATATCGTCTATCAGCACCATGAGCATCTTGATGGGTCAGGCTACCCACGTGGTCTGACAGATAAAGATATCCTTTTGGAAGCCAAGATTCTGACGGTTGCCGATGTGGTTGAGGCCATGAGTTCCCATCGACCGTACAGGCCCTCCCTTGGTATGGATACGGCGCTTGAAGAGATCCGTTCCGGACGCGGAGTACTCTATCATTCCGAGAGTGTGGATGCCTGTTTACGATTGATTGCCGAGAAGAAGGTGGATCTGAGCGCGGTGGCCTGGTAATCAATAAAAAAGGCTTTGGCAAGGATGGATTCCATCCCGGCCAAAGCCTCTCTTTTTTCCAGTCCGCAATCGATGATAAGCAGCCAGTGATTGAGCAATGTTTACTTTCTTGAGTCCATGGGAGAATACTCACAGCCCATGAGTCCGCAATACTCGCCCACATACTGGGCTTGCGGGCGGTAAAGGGCCGGTTTCCCTTGCGCATCGGCAAATTGCTCTTCAATAATATGGGCACACCAGCCGGAGACGCGGGAAATAGCGAAAATCGGGGTCATCAGGTCGGTGGGAATGCCCATGAGGTAGTAGACCGGAGCAGAGTTGAAATCGACATTGGGTAAAATGGTGGTCTTGCCACGTTTGGCAAAGATCGCCAGGGCTGTTTCTTCGATCCGTTTGGAAATTGAGGCCCATTTACCGCCGGTTTCCTCCCCCAGTCGTTGCCCCATTTTCTTGAGATAGGCCGCTCTGGGGTCGCCGGTTTTATAAATGGCATGGCCCATGCCCATGATGCGGTCTCCATCGCTCAGCTGTTTTTTCACCCAGCCTTCCACATCGGCTTCATTTTCCAGTTTCAAAAGCATTTCCATAACTTTGGCATTGGCACCACCGTGCAGGCTACCGGAAAGGGCACCCAACCCCGCAGCTACACCGGAATAGAGGCTTGCTCGGGTGGAGACCACCTCGCGGGCGGCAAAGGTGGAGGCATTGAAGGTATGGTCGGCGTGGAGAATCAGGCAGACATCCAGATCACGAGCGGTAGCCTCGGTCGGCTTTTCACCATGCAACATCCAGAGAAAGTTGCCTGCGTGATCAAGCTCAGGATCCGGTGCCAGGACAGGCTGATCGTGACGAATCCGGTGCCAGGCCGCCACCAGTGTCGGTAGCTTGGCAATCAGAGCGATGGATTTTTTCAGGCAGAGATCACGGTCCAAGACATCGGATTGGCTGTCGGCCATGGCCAGCATGGGCACTGTCGCTTGCAGTACATCCATAGGCCGCGCATCTTTGGGCCATTGTTGCATGCTTTCGATAATAAAATCAGGCACTGTGCGGTTGTCTTTGACCTCTTGGGTGAAACCCGCCAACTGTTCGTTTGATGGCAGGGTTCCAAAGAGGAGAAGAAAAGCGGTTTCCATGAAGGAGGAGCGGTCGGCCAGATCTTCGATTCGATAGCCCCGGTAAATCAACACGCCTTTTTCGCCGTCAATAAAACTAATCGCAGAATCGGCAACGGTGACACCGCGCAGACCGGTGTTTTTCAGTCGAGTTTCTTCGCTCATCGTGCCTCCAGGAAGAGAATATAAAAAATAAGAAGATTTGCTCAGGCTCGAACAGAAAGGTAGAGCCTGGAAGTCATCTGACTAGGTGTATGTCAATCACCCCGTTTTACTGAAGAAAAAACTGAAGTTCAACTTTTTTTCCCTTCCGCTTCCTCGGATTGGTGGGACTGTTTTGGCTTTTGTGGAGGCTCCTGGGATGGGGAAGAAGGAGCAGGTGAGGAGTCAAGGTCGGGATCCGGGAGAAATGTTTCCTTCTCTTCCTTATTTTCAGGGTGTGAGAATAAGGGGCCGACATCGGGAAGATAGGCCTCGAAGGCCTTGCCATAAATTTCCCAGATGGTGATAAAAAGCGCCGCCACTATTGGTCCGATGATGATGCCCAAAATACCAAACATGGAGATGCCACCAAGCGTGCCGAAGAGGACAAAAAGATCGTGCATCTCTGTATCTTTCCCCACCAACCGTGGTCGAATCAGGTTGTCGAGGTTGCCGGCTACGCCACCGCAGAGAACACCAAGAATGCCCACCCCGACAAAATTTCCCTTGAGCAGCAGAATAATCAGTGCCGGGCCCCAGACGATGGCGGTCCCAAAGGCAGGGATAATGGACATGACTGCCATGATCGTGCCCCAGAAGACCGGTCCCTGGATCCCAGCCAGGGCAAAGGCGATACCACAAATCGAGCCCTGAAGGGCGCCAATAATCAGTGTCCCCTTTAAGGTCGCCTTGGTGACCGAGGTGAAGCGCCGCAACAGCAAGCGTTCATCCCTATCATGGAGGGGGAGGAAATAGAGAATTTTGGTCAGCAGAATCTCCCCCATGGTGAGAAAGTAAAACATCACATAGAGCATAATCACGCTGCTGAAGACAGCGTTGACAGTGAGCTTGGTCACCGAGGAGAGACTGTTGATTAAAAAGGTGGAGATGTTGCCCACCACCTGACCGGCTCGTTCTATAATCACCGCCCGATAGGGCAGGATTTGATCATAGAACGGCAGCTTTTCCAGGTAGGTGGAGAGGGACGTGGGTTCATTGATAAAGGTCTGCACCCAGGGCGTCACAGACTGACTGACGCTGAGCGCCTGGCTGACCACTACCCCGATCAAAAGAGAGAGGGGGGCTAAAACCAGAATGATCATACCCAGTAAAACGAGGATGGAGGCCAGGTTGTGCCGCCCGCCGACTTTACACGTCAGCCATCGATGTGTCGGGCGGAGCATGGCGGAAAAAATACCCGCCATGAACATGGGCATCAGGAACTGACGGATCATGTCCAGAAACAGGGCCGAGATACTCAGCACCAATACAAGAAGCACAGATTTATTGATCAGTTCCCGTTTCATTGGCAAGACCTTGACTTAAACCATATCAGCCGCCTGAATCAGGGCGCTCGTTAGGCGGGAGAGGTCTTCGGGCTCGATGATAAAAGGCGGCATCACATAGAGCATGCGGCCAAAGGGACGAATCCAGACTCCCTGTTCAACAAAGAACCGTTGCATCACAGCCATATCCACCGGTTCTTTGGTTTCAATGACACCAATGGCCCCTAAAACACGGACATCGGCCACATTAAAAAGCTCGTGAGCGGGTTCCAGCTCTCTTTGAAGCTGAGCACTGATTGTCTCCACCCGCTGTTGCCAGTTGTTTTCCAAAAGCAGCTTGATCGAGGCACAGCCCACATGGCAGGCCAGAGGATTACCCATAAAGGTGGGCCCGTGCATGAATACACCGGGAGGTGCATTGGAGATGGTGGTGGCCACCTCGGTGGTTGCCAGGGTGGCGGCCAAGGTCATGGTGCCGCCGGTGATGGCTTTGCCCACACACATGATATCCGGTGAAGTTCCGGCATGCTCTGCGGCAAAGAGTTTGCCGGTACGGCCAAAGCCGGTGGCAATCTCGTCAAAGATGAGCAGGATTTGGTACTGATCACAGATCCTCCGTAGGCCCCGCAGATACTCGGGGTGGTAAAACCACATCCCCCCGGCACCCTGGACAATGGGCTCGATGATGAAGGCGGCGATCTCTTCGTGGTTCTCTTCAAGGATCGTCCGGACAGCATCCAGGTCTGTGGGATCCCAGGTTTCGTGAAAGCGGCAGTTGGGGCGGGGCGCAAAAAACTGGCTGGGCAGCGATCCTTCAAAGAGGGTGTGCATTCCGGTAACCGGGTCGCAGACGGACATGGCGTGGTACGTATCCCCGTGGTAGCCACCACGTACGGTGAGCAGCCGGTGCTTTTTCGGGCGGCCTGCGGCCTGCTGGAACTGGAGGGCCATCTTTAATGCCACCTCCACCGAGACCGAGCCGGAGTCGCAGAGAAAGACCTTATCAAGCGGTTCTGGAGAGAGCTCAACCAGCAAGCGACCCAGCTCCACCGCGGGTTGGTGGGTGATACCGCCAAACATGATATGGGCCATGCGCTCGCCCTGTTCCCGAATCGCCGCCACTATTTTGGGATGGCTGTAGCCGTGAACCGCGCACCACCAGGAGGACATGCCGTCAATCAGCTCTCGGCCATCGGCGAGGGTAAAACGGACTCCGGATGCCGAGGCCACCGGATAGACCGGCAGCGGTTGCGTGGTGGAGGTGTAGGGATGCCAGAGATGGTCCCGGTCGAACTGGAGCAGATCTTCTGTGCTCATGGCTCAGCTCCGCTCAAAGGTGTAACCAAGTGCGCTGAGCTGTTCCAGATCACCTTTAATACCCGAGCCGCTGGTGGTGAGATAGTTCCCGACAATGGCGCCGTTCGCCCCGGAGGCGAAACAGCGGTACTGATCCTGACCCAGTTGCTGGCGCCCACCTGCCATACGAATCACGGCCAGGGGATTAATGAATCGATAGAGCGCCACTGTGGTTAGCACCTCATCGGTGGTCAGTGGTTTGAGTTCGGCTAGCGGTGTCCCTTCGATGGCGGTGAGAATGTTGATCGGAATGGAGAGCACCTCAAGTTCGCGCAGCTCAAAGGCCATATCCAATCGGTCTTCCATGGCCTCGCCCATACCGATAATACCGCCTGAGCAGAGACTCATGCCTGTAGCCCGGGCCAGTTTCAGGGTCTCGACTTTTTCTTCCCAGGTATGGGTGGTGCAGACCTTGGGAAAGTAATTTTTTGATGCCTCCAGATTGCAATGGTAGCGGCGCACGCCTGCGGCATAAAGGGCTGAGACAATCTGCTCATCAAGAAAACCGGCTGAGGCGCAGAACACCAGGGAGGTCGACTCCTCGATTTTTTTATAGAGATGGGTCAGCTCTGCCACTGTTTCAGGCGAAAGACTGCGGCCACTGGTCACCAGCGAGAGCCGATGCACCCCGTGCTGGTCGTTGTCCTTGGCCTGGGCCAGGGCTTCCTCTTCAGGGATGGCGGTGTAGGTGTCAACGCCGGTGTGATGGCGAGCGGATTGCGCACAGAACCGACAGTTTTCGGTGCAGTTGCCGCTTTTGGCGTTAATGATGGAACAGAGATCAAAATGATTGCCATGGAAATGGCTGCGGATCTGATCCGCTGCCTGATAAAGATCGTTCTTGTCAGCTGAGAGCAAAGCGGTTGCTGTGGCCCAATCGATCTGGCCGCCGTCAAGAATGGTCGTAAGAGCCTGCTGTACGGTGGTATCCATAATGTATCTGTTTTTTGGGGATCATTCCCCGTCGGTCTTTATGTGTTATTTAATATCCTTGGGTGGCCCATTGACGATCATTTCGGCGATGGTCTGCTTGATACGGGGCACTTTTCCCCGTCGGTCACCTAGAAAACGTGCTTCCAGTTGCGCTAATCGCTGAAAGAGGACAGTGCGTTCCATGGCCGGAGCATCGGTTTCCTGCTTATATTTTTCCTGGACGATTTCCTGGCATCTGAAACAGCCGGGAAAACGCATCTGTTTGCCATCCGGGCGGGTCAGGGTTGCAGGTACGCCGTGGGTACGGCAAACCAGCAGACGATGACTGTACACCGAGCAGAGCCCATCATCGCAAAGAGGGCACATGATTTGCGGTCGTTCCTGCCGGGCGATCATGGCACGGCTTTGTTCCACATAATCTCGGGAGCGTTTGACAATACGATCGATCTGGGCATCGTCGAGCTTGCGGATACCCTCCCAGAGATATGCCCATTCGCAGTAGGTATAGTGGAGAAAGTAGGAGTCACAGCAGTTGTCGGGGCATCCCATACAGGTGAGGCCAATAGCTTGGGCGACCTCATCGTAATCAGCGACCATGGATTCGTATATTTCCCCAATCTCACAGGAGAGTTCCGGGGGCAAAAACAGTTCTTTCATAGATATTGGTTCGTTAGTGTCTGTCCAAGAACATCGTTTCTGGAGAGGCACAAGTTGTATTGTTCAATGATCATTAGCCGTTACGGATTCAGGCGGCTCTTCAAAGGATTGCACCTGATAGGTTGATATGCGTACTTCTCCTCTGCGCCAATTGAACGCATCCAGGCCCGCTTTGCGGCAGAGATGCTCAAGAAACTGCTCAACACCGGGTAATTGCTGCCAGACCTGGGGAAGAAAGGTCGCGCGTGCCTGTCCCGGCCCCTCCAAAATCACCCCGTCCTGATGGGGAGTGAGCAGAGTGAGGAGATCCTCAGCCCGCTCGTAGGGAAGCGGCGCGGGCTCTGTCAGCACCGAAATTTCCACATGGAGTAGAGGCAACTCCTCTTCCGTGAGCGGAGAGAAACGGAAGTCATGAAAGGCGGCATTCAGGGCATTGCGTTTGATGCCATCGACAATGGATTCCACCCCAATCAGGCTGCCTATACAGCCACGGAGGTTGTCCCCCTTGTGCAGGGTGACGAACACTCCCTGTTTTTCTGTAAATGCGGGCTGATTGAGTTCTTCGTCACTGACGGGATGGCTTGGAGTCTTTCCCAAATGCTGCTCAATGCTCTGCCTGGCCAAGCGAACCAGTGTACGTCCCTGTTGCGCGCTCAACATGGTAATGCCTCCACAAATCTGATCATAAAGGGCTGTACTCTATTGCAACCTCTGAACCTGTCAATACAAATATGGTGTACCTGCATCCGTGATGGCGTGCTACGAACAACGAAACTAAAGCACCAATGAATGCGCACGGGTTATGGGGCGCTCTTCCGGCCTTCCGGACCTGACGATTCGAAGAAAGGGGTGTTTAACTTTTATTGAGCCCCTTAAGCGAGAGTTCGCCTGTTGAGGTGAAGGGGATTTCTTTACTGAAACCGTGGAGTCCGACGCGAACAAAACCTCGGAGGGTGTAGGGGAGGGGGTGGTCTTTACTGGGGAGCTTGCCAGCGGAATGCATAAGATCAGATACGGATGAAATCAGATCCAGCACCGAGGCGTAGACTTCAACCGGGATGATAGCAGTGCCATAGGCAGGCACCGTCTGGCTGCTGTCACCTACGCCGCTTGCAAAATGACGTTTGTTAATTTCGAGATCACAGTTAACCCCGCGCAGGTCAATGGCCACATCATTGGGATTGAGAATGCGCAGCTTGATGAGGAAAATTCCCTCCAGCGCCTTGACTTCCTGGATACGAATGTCGGCAAGGGAAATTTTGGGATCCTCCTTCAACCCGTAGAGGCCACTGCAGCCAGTCAGGCAGAAAATTGCGAGGATGAGGACGAAGAAAGAGAGACATTTTGACTGCAAGCCGTTGAAAAACATGGTTGCTCCTTGAAAAAACCTGAATCCGTGAATCAGGTGAAATGCTGAATGCTCATTCTTACCCAGCCGCTGGAACAAAGTCAACAGCTCCATGGAAAGGAGGCGATCAAGGAGGGAACAAGGCATCGTCCTCTGGAGTGACCCTCTCCATAAACAGGTTGCTCACATAGTAGGCTCTTCCTCTGTTGATTGTTTCCTGAATCCGTGAGCATTCATCAGTGCCCATCCGCCGTCACGGATTCAGGTGTTTGCTCATGGAAGTGTTGACGCATGCCACGGAAAACGGTATCAATAACGCCACACGGAGAAGTGCCGGAGTGGTTGAACGGGACGGTCTCGAAAACCGTTGTGGGGGCAACTCCACCCAGGGTTCGAATCCCTGTTTCTCCGCCAAATTTCAAAAGTCCTTGTAGCCTCAATGAGGTGCGAGGACTTTTTTTTTGCTTGGTGCGTATGGGGTGCTGTTTGGTACGTTGCTGAATCAGCAAAAAGCACAGCGTTCGGGACGCTGGGGTCGGAGGTGGTCGATGCAATAGTGCTATCGAGCCATAACCAGTACCTGTATTCGTGACGGCTTGTGCATGCTGGAGGTTTATCCTCTTGAGTAAACAGGGATTTATTGAAAAGAATGTTTTTTTATCCAGTTTCACCCCGCCGCCCCGATGGATGCTCACGGTTCAACGTACCCTGAAAAAAAGGGACGCGCTTAAAAAGCGTTCCACTCTACACAGAGTGTACGCTTCATTCAGCGCGTATGTATTGCTTGTGTGGTTGACGAGCACCGTTACTTCATGGTGTGCACAATATTCTTCAAGCGGGTGCTGCGCTTTGAAGTGTGTTGGTCAAGGGAACCTTACTGGCTGTCTGTAGCTCCTTCAGGCCGGATAGTGCGGGGCGGAGGTGACAACTCTCAGACAGCGAGCGTTAGAGCTGTCTCTGGGGTAATATCGCTCTGTTGTTTAGGCATGAATTTTTCTCCACTGTTAGGACGGAGGACACGCAAAATAGGGGCGGCGAGTTTTTGGTTTTCATACTTGGAGCCCACTCTGGTGAATTGGTACAACCGTCGATGTGCCTGGTCAAGATCAACGGACACCAGAGTGGCCTCATAGAGCATCGCCCAGAGATCCGCTTTGTTGAAATTTGCTCCGCTGAGGTTCGTCCAGCTGAGATTGGTGTAAAAGAGGTATGCCTGGGAGAAATTTGCTCCACTGAGATTTGCTCCGCGGAAATCTGTTCCGCAGAGATCAGCTCTGCTCATATCGGCCTCACTTAAATCAGCCCACTTGCGGCTGAAATCAGCGCGTTTTTCTCCGCTTAGATCCGTCCCACGTAGGCTTGCACCGCTCAAATCTGCTTTATGCAGATCCGCTCCTCGAAGATAGGCTTTTTCCAGACATGCATTGCGGAGTAAAATTGGCTGTTCCGGGTTCTCTGCTCGAAACGTATTCCATGCTGTCATGTCGTGTTTTGCAGAACACTCCATGAGTAGATTATACTGTTCCTGGTTAAAAGATTGACGATTGGATTCTTTTTTACGTTGCATTGTGACCATGGGCACCTCTTGGGGAGAAATTTGGGAGCATGATGCTCTTTTGGGAATCTTGAATTATCGAATAGTATCCTTGGAGAAACGACGATTCCCTTTCGGTATAGTTTAAACAATATAGATGCCAGTCGCTATTTTTTATAAAAAATAGAGTAACTGACTCGTAATATTAGTTATATTTAAAATTACTCTTTGGGGCTTGCTCTGTAAAAGATAGCCCTTGAGGGAGGAATGACAAAAAAGAAGGACGAAATTGTCGAAAGTGTGACATCAGATGAGCGAGGGCGGTTCCGAAAAAAATTGTGCATTCTGTAGCCTGATGCAAGAAGTTGGGCGCCCAGAGGGCCGAGTCGTGGGCGCCAGATGAAAAGAACGACAGTTAATTTTTCCCCGGTCCTGATAAAATCGAAAGGAATGTTTTGAGAATGCCAGTTTGGGAGAGTGGGGGAGGATTGATCCCTTGTTATACGGAAACGGACAAAGCTGTAGGGGACAAATATCTCCTGGGGTTGTCAGGTCCGGAATATGCGTCGAAGTCGACACCTCTACCCAACCTTGAGAGCAAACTGCGTCTGAGCAATAAATTATGAGAAAATTTGTCGTTGTCCGAGATCTGCTGATTTTTTTCCTTGGGGTTTGGGTTTTTGAGTTTCATCTCAATTACCGGCTTCCTGATGAAGAGAATCTCTTGCTTTTTTTTGTGGCTATTCCGGTGGTCTGGACCTGCATCTGCCAGTTCTGGACCTCGTACAGTTACAATGAACTCGACAGCAGAGCACTGATCATCGCGACCCATGTGCTTAGTATGTTAATGCTTTTAGGTACCGTGTTTTTGGTGAGTGCTGTACTCAATACCATTGCTGATGTTCTTGATCCGGTGGGGAACATAATGTTTCATACTGTCGGCTGGACCGTGATCGCCGCCATGATCATGTATGATGTGGTCGATTCTGGGAGATGAGCAACGCGGGGGGTTTCTGGTGGCGCACTTTATTTAAAAGAGGGGGGCGAAAGTCGAAGCGATACGTCTCCCTCTATGATCAGGCTTTGTCATACATCTGAATCCGTGACGGCGGGTGGTCACTGAACAGCGTATGCTCTTAATGAGACAAAGATTTTTTAATTAATTCATTTGTTGTTCCGCTCCACTCCTCGCGGCAGTGCAAAAGTTTCTCGTGGTACTCGTAAAATTGGCGCTCAACCGGTGTCTCCTGAAGCAGGACCACAGTTTGCATTTATTGCCGTAGAAGTCTGCGACCTATTTCCTCCCCAAGATCCTGAGCCTTTTGCCATGTCTCTACTTGGTTTTCCACCCGACAGTAGTCGGTGGGGGCAGACTCTGGATTGTTATTAAAAATTCGTGACAAGGCGCTCATGGGGCAGGTGGTCAGTTGGCCACAGGAGACGCATTTCACGTTCCCTGTTGCTTTGAGCTGGCCAATGACTTCCATCCCTTCGTGGGTTAACGCTGTTTGCAGCTGTGTGCTGGCTATATCAACTCCAGGCGTTCCTCTGCCGTTGCCTGTTATAACTGTAACAGCCAGCTTGCCCCGATTCAGTCCTTTGCAATGTCGTAGAGAAAACATGCGTTCCAAAAAGGCTTTGGTAAATGCGTCCAATGATCCGTAGGGCGGATAGCCGCCAACAACGAGAGCCCCGGCAACTTTAATTTGAGCCGCGAGCTTTTGGAAATCGTCCCGCACTTTGCACTCATTATCGCGCACGCAACCAAGACAGGCCCTACAGGGCTGTATAGTGTTATCGGATAATTTGAAAAATACGTTCTCCAAACCGGTGTGCTGCAATACCTTTTGGACCAGCCGGTCTGTATTGGAGTTTTGAACGGGGCTTCCGGAAATACCGACCACCAACTGTTTCATTTTTGGTACCGTGTGCGCTGCAGTGTTTTTCTTGACTGATTTGATTTGATCTAGTCCGTGCATAAGCAAGGTTTGCTCCGCCTAAATAGTGATCAGTTTTTCATCGTTTTTGATCAGCTCGGTCAGCGGGATTCCCCACGACTTGACCTCAATAGAGAGTCGTTCAAGCTCGTTCTTCACATTGAGTTGCTTGGCGCAGGCAATACACGCACTGAAACAGACGCCTTCTTTTTGGGCCGCCTTTATGAGGTGCTGAATGTGTGTATCTTCGGCTACCAATTTCGTTGCCGCTCCCCAGAGAATGACCCTGACCTGTTTCCAACATTTATGGAGCAGAGCGTTATGGGCATACATCAGGACCATTAATTCCGAGGTCACCGGGTCGCTGTTGGTCCAAAGAATATTCAATCTATCTTCGTGCATTGTCTTTCCTCATGGGATTTGAATTGGTGAGTCTACATCGTTGTGAGGGGCATAGCATGGGTCAAAACGATTGAAGTGTGCTTAATCAGCTTGTTTTTAACTTGAACGGTCATTAAAGTTACAGGGTGAAAGCGAAGGTGTCAATAATATTTTGAATGATTGTTCAAGTTCTGGGGCGAAAAATTGTTTTTGCTTTCGGTTAGTGTAAGATTAAAGGAAAAGCACAAGGATGAAGAATGGCAAAGGCTCAATTTGACAGGGAAGAAATAATCGACAAGGCCATTGATCTTTTCTGGAGTCGTGGATTCAGCGGGGCGTCCATGCAGCTCGTTGTTGCTGTAACGGGGTTAAAGCCCGGCTCCCTTTACTATTCTTTTGGAAATAAAGAGGCGCTGTTCAAGCAGGCGCTGGAGAGGTATGCCCAAAAAGGGCTCAGTCGAATTCGCAAAACGCTTGAGAGCGCGCCAAGCGTGGGGGAGGGGATCTGCAGGCATCTGGATCAATTCGTGGAAGAGGCTGGCCATAATGATTTTAAAAGCTGTTTTCTTGTCAAAACTCAGCTTGAACTGGCCGGAGAGGGCAACGAGTTATATGCCCATGCGGTACGCAAACTTGCAGAAATAGAGTCCTTGTTTCAAACCTTTCTGGAACGTGAATATGATGCCGAGCTGAGTTGCAGCAGAGCGGCAAGCATTATGCTGCATAGTTTTGGCTTACGGGTCTATGGCTATCAAAGACTCCCGGAAGAACGGATGCGCCTTGCTCTTCGACAGGGGCTGCCATGGTTGCCATGGGATCAGCACGACATGCAGAAAAAAGAATAAATTGGGTCAGCTAGTTGGGGGGGATGAATGGAGGCTGCTGGATCTTGGAGAAGCCAGGTTCGCCTGGTTACGTGGGGCTTAGCGGCAAAACATGAATCACGTAGTCTAGAGCCTAATTTTGTTCATGTCTTGCTTTGATGAAGAGAACGGGGAACGTCTTGAACAGTTATGGGCGCACCCGGGAGTATGGTTTTTCGGTGATGGTGATGGGCCTGCGTTGCATACTGTGAGGGAGGGAAGGTTCGACGTAATACCCGGCTATGTTTGCTGTTTTTTCAATTTCTCTGACGCTTCTTCCTCTTATGGTCCGCACATAATATCCACGTCTGGGATTGTTTGCCTCGTAGAGCCGTAAGCTCACCCTGCCGTTTTTCTGCTCGACATCGATCACCTCTGCAAGGTGACCAATACCTGCGTTTGCCCCAGGGGTTCGAATAATGGCAACGCTGTGTGGGCGAGGAAAACGGGCGTTAATGATCGAGAGTTTCGCTGCAAAGGTGGTGAGATTGATTCTCGGTAGGTGTAGGCCTCGTTGCTGTCGTAAAAACAACACGCAGTTATTATCGTTTTTACCATTGCCAACTTTTTTAATAACGGAATGGGCAGCAGAACCATTGCGTGTGGTTGGAGAAGAGGTGACCGATTTTTTTCGGGCGATATGCGCCGGTGCAATTCTTCGTTGCGAGGAGGTGGAATAGCTCCTCGTGGTAATCGAACTGCTCCACGACCGACTGGAGGTGAAGGTTGTCCCTGCATGACATGGACCTGCCTGGACGAGCAGGAGGACTGCCAATATTCCGTAACCTAGACAATGCCTTAGCATGACACTGGGGATAGCCTGTTTGATTGGATCAAGATGGAAGCCCTGGAATCTGTTGATTTTTCCGGTAGACCATTCCGTTGAATCGGGCGATGATCTCACCTGCCTCGTCGCTCACCAACACATCATAGGCACCAAGTCTGCCGGGTTCTGTCACTTCTGTTGCCACGGCATAGAGTGTGCCTGCGGTTGCGCCTTTCAAAAAGGAGATATTGACATTAATAGCGAGGCTGAGCTGACCATGGGAGTTTGATGCAACCGCAAATGCCAGATCGGCAAGCGTGAAAATAGCTCCGCCCTGAACGACATTTGCGGCGTTCATGTGTTTGTCTTCAATGACAAGCCGGGCCTTACAATAGCCAGCTTTCACCTCAACAATCTCCACCCCTGTGAGTGCTGCATATCGATCATGGGTAAATATTTTTTTTGCGGTATCGGTATCCATACAATTGCAGTGTTCGTTGTTTTGTTTGAAAAGAATGGACTTCTCTCTTCAGTTTTGATCAGGGGAGAGCTGCTGGACGGCATGACGCCTCCTTCTTTTCTCCTTACAGGCAATCTTGGCAATCCCTCCCTGTCACCTATCAAATAAACAGTGTGATTTCTATAGCCTCAATGGTCACAAAAAAAAAGACGAATTTTTTGTAACCCTCACGGACGTTTTCCGTTTTCACCACAGAACAGGTCATTGTTTGTGAGCGGATATCCTGCTCCACCTGTACTGGTAATCAAACGGAGAAACGATATGTCTATTTTGAAAAATCTCGGTAAGTCCCTTCTCATCGCTGGAATCGTAATGCTCTTTGCTGCACCGGTAATGGCCAAAGGTCCTCAGGGCGGCAGTAAAGGAGTCCCTGATCTTCTCTGTAGCTGTTGTGAAGATGGTGGTGTTTCCTCCAACCCACTTTGCCCCTGTTATGAAGAATAAGATATTTTACCTGAATTCGTGAGCAGTTATCGGTGCGTCAGGCGAAGCTGAACAACAAATGAATCAATCATAGAATACGCTGTTCAGTGACCACCCGCCGTCACGGCTTCAGGCTTTAGGCTTCCCCTCCTGCTTGTGTGCAATGTCATTTCCCCCGCTCGGTTTACCGGCGGGGGATTTTTTTTATCCGGGCAAGATCCAGGAACGTTGAGACAACGAACCTTACCTGTTGAACAACCTGCGCTTAAAGCTGGCCAGACCATCCCTCCCATCCTGCCTGAACGACCATGCCTGGGAATGCTTAAAGCCTCCTGCTGGCCATTGCATTGGGAATCGGTGTTCAATGACCAGTAATCAGCACTACGCTTCCTTTTGGTCAAACAAAAATGAACAGGCCGACTATAACTTCAGAAATACGTTTCTTTTAAGGAAGAAACACATTATGCCAAATGATTGATCGGTAAATAAACCACCAAAAAGCGAACAAAATCGGCCACAGACAAGAACTATACCTGAGATTGTGCGATGGACATGAAGGTAGCATCATATCTCAATTCTGAATCCATGAGCAGTGTCAACTGACGCTACCGAAAGGCGGCTGCATCATGAATCTGCTGTTCTTTATCAGACGTAACCTCATATTCACTCATCTTTTTTAGAGAATTTAAAATAGGGGGCGCAATACATGAACGGAGTTGAATTAATTATTGCAATCGCCGCGGGTGGAATAGCTCTTTTTCTCATCGTGAAACTTTGGCGTTTTGTTCTCGGGGTAGGTGTCTTGGGCGCATTAATTGTTGGTGCTCTCTGTATCACTGGGCAGATTGATTGCCCAATAGGAAACAAACCAAAGCCTCACCCCCCCGGAGGCAGCGGTTCATCATCATCAAATGCTGATGTAATAACGGCCGTCTACCAACATTTGATTGGAAAAAAATATACGACTTTTGAACAGCGACCAGTGACAAAGCAAATGCCTTGCAGCCAGCAAGATGATGACTTCGATCCAATCGGAAAAAGAAATCCAAACGCAGGCAAGTGTCGTGGAACCGGCGGCTATGGATTTGGCTATAAAACAGTAACCAGAACGGAATCAACCCAGATTTTGAGGCAATGCCCAACACCTCCGCCGGTGAACAGTTCTTTATGGAGAGTGCAGTCCTCCGGCAGGGATAAATGGACAGTTTATGGCTCCAAGGGGAGCTGGACAGTGGAGAAGGTTGGTTCAGGGTATCGTATTACAGCTCATCAGAGGTGTTAGAAGTCTGGAAGAAATTTCTGGATGGGCACTATCTCATTCGCATCGTCAAATCTCGCTGACACTTTCCTATGAAAGTAGCCAGGCTAAGGCTTTGTCCTTGTCTTGGAATACAGATAATTTAAACCCCTGATTGCGGCATACAGTTTCAAAAAAAACAAAGTGATCCAAATGTTCCGGCTTGATGATTTCTGCAATCCTGATTCTCAGGATTACCCCGATTAGTCGGAATATTTTTGGCCGATCATAGATATCGAAGGAATCACCAGCCACGTCTTCAATGTTTCTGTGGTCGATTAGAACTTTCATAATTCGATGGGACCGCATTGTATCCTTTATCGCATGGGCCATATTCAGCGAGCCGTCTTTATCAGCAAGGCCGCTTGTAATGACTTCGACGTACCCATCCTCATCATGTATTACAATGTCCCATTCCATGCCACGACCTTTACAAGCCTCAGTGCTCTATTCTGTTAATCTCGCTGCTTGACGAAGTCCCTCCGCTATTTTCGGCGATGCCGGCGTCGAGAATGAAGAGTTCAGCGGAAACCGCTCTTTTTTTGGGGGGCTGCGTATTCTATTTGCTTATCAATTTCGATAAAAATAAACTATTCTTTTTTCAATTGGCCTGACAAGCATAACACCGACGACCACTTTCTACCGGAAGCCCAGCAGCGGGCTGCAGATCGTGCAGCGGAGATTTTTACCGCGCACACGCGGCGGCAGCTGGAGAAGAAACAAATAAATTTCTGAAGCCCAAAGAGACCAAATGATGTCCACAACCGTCCACTATCATCAAGGAAACTTTCCGCCGGATACGCTGGATTGGCAACAGCTCATAACCCTCATTGGATCAGCTAATGCCGCTGTCGCCAGGTATGATGGGTTACTGGCTGCCATTCCGAATGCCGCGGTATTGATGAGCCCCCTTACTACACAGGAAGCGGTACTTTCTTCTCGGATCGAAGGAACACAAGCCACCATGGGCGAGGTCCTGGAGTACGAGGCCAAGGGGGAAAATAAAACTCCAGCTACGGCCAAAGAGGCTGATATATGGGAGGTTCTCAATTACCGAAAAGCTATGCGAGCTGCGGAAAGCATGCTGCAAGAACTTCCTCTGTCGCAGCGTGTTATTCGTGAAACCCACAAGATTTTACTTTCCGGCGTTCGTGGGCACGGCAAGTCACCTGGAGAATACCGGCGCATCCCAAACTGGATCGGCCCACATGGATGCAGCATCGAAGAGGCCCGCTTTGTCCCTATCGGTGCAGATGCACTTCCCGAAGCCATGTCTACCTGGGAGCGCTATTTGCACGCCTCCGCTCCGGATCGATTGGTTCAGCTCGCTATTCTCCATGCAGAATTTGAGGCTCTACACCCATTCCTTGACGGAAATGGACGTCTTGGCCGCATGCTCATTCCATTGTTTATGCACCAGGCCGGACTTATACAGCAGCCCATGTTCTATATAAGTGCCTATCTCGAAGCCAACCGTGACGCCTATTATGATAAGCTACTGGCAGTGTCCCGAGACGACAACTGGACGGGCTGGTGCGTTTTTTTTCTCTCTGCAGTTCAACAGCAGGCAGAAGAAAACCTGAAAAAAGCAGGAGCGATTCTGGATCGGTACAATCAGGAGAAGACCCGATTCGTTGAGCTGTCCCATTCTCAGTATGCCATCCATGCTCTTGATTGGATATTTGAACGGCCCATGTTCAAAAGCTCGGACTTTGTCAACTCTTCGATGATCCCAAAGCCAACAGCTCAAAGAATATTGAACGTACTGAAAGCTAATGACATTTTAAGCACCATGATAGAAAGCAGCGGCAATAGAGCTGCAGTGCTAGCATATCCTGCGCTTTTAAATATAGCTGAAGGGCGAAAGGCTTTTTAAGGATTATAGATGAGGATTAAACCTATTTGTGACTCATAGAATCGAAAAAATGAGTCACAAATAGGTTTGTGTATATTTGGTGAGACACAATTCAAAATAAAAAAGCCACTTGGAGAAAATGTGCTAATTTGCTGATATTACTGGCACACCAGGCAGGGGGCGAACCTGCGGCCTACGGTTTAGAAGAACACGGCCATGTTTTTCCTGGAGTCCGAGGGCATCAGCGGGTTGGGTGTGATGCCATCGACCGAATTAAGAAAGCTGCCATCTCCCCAAACATTTCCGACTTTTTCATGGGCTCCGGTATAATTATGCTGTTCTCCTAGCCCCAGCTCTGGAGAATTTAATTTTGACCAGATCGGGCAGCGGGGGGCCGAGCATCTGAGATTATTACCGACCACACGGCCACATCTACCGGTAAGGAAGAGCTTGGAGAGCTTCCTGAAAATCACCCGTGGAGATCCCCTTGAGGTAAAAGCCAAGGCAACAGTCAGTATGGGATCTGCTCCCAAATTTTAATTTTTAGGCTTAACCGTACTCGTACGGTACGACATATTCAATTTAGTTTTCTTAGATTCTACCGTTTGCTTTTAAGCCATTTCTGGTTAGAATATTCTATTCAGAATTCTATTCATATTCATGTGAATGTTCGATGCAACTCTTTGTATATTCATGCTTTGTTCGTCCATTTCGGTTGCTTTATTCTATTCAGAATTCTATTCATACATCGACATAACTTATTATGCCACAATCAATCACAGAATACTTAAAGCGTGGCCCGGCAACATCCAAAGAAATACAACTTCATACCGGCTCGAGCCAGGCTGCTGTTTCCCGGCAACTCAAAAATTTGGGTGAAAGCGTTATTAGATTTCAGAATGGCCGGACTCCAAGTTATGCCCTAACTCGCAATGCCTTTGGAGGTAATGATAAGCTCCCCTTGTGCATGATGGATGCCCATGGAAATACTGTTTTAGCAGCATATATCAGGCCATTAGCCCATGGTGGTTTTTTTGTAGAGCCGGAAACAGGAATGCCCTCTTTGTTGTTAGGTGAAAGCGGAAAGGGAATTTACGATGATTTGCCTTATTTTTTAGCGGATTTATGCCCACAAGGATTTCTAGGGAGGCAGATAGCTGAGGCTATGGCAAGTCAGAATAGCGATTTCCCTTCAGATCCTAGGCGATGGAGTACAAGTCATATAGGGCGATATCTTGTTTCCAATGGTGAGGATCTTCCCGGTAATTTTAAATTTGGGGAGCAAGCGTTGCTACGTGTTAGGCGAAGTCCAGCCGTGACATCCGAGGGTGATTATCCGGATTTAGCCGATGGTGTTATGAGTGGTGAAATTCCAGGTTCTTCAGCGGGTGGTGAGCAGCCCAAATTCACAGCTTTTTGTGGACAACGATCTGCACATGTCATTGTCAAATTTTCTCCTAAAGGGACAAGTGATATTGCTAAAAGGTGGAGAGATATTCTGATAACTGAGTTCCATGCAACTGAGGCAATTCACGCGCAGAATTTCCCTGCCGCCGAAACTAGGTTGATAGAATTAGACGGAAGATTTTTTTTAGAATCACAGCGGTTCGACAGAACGGGTGAATATGGCCGAATGTCAATGATTTCTTTGGCATCAATTGATGCTGAATTCACCGGTTTAGGGAGAAATTGGCCACAAGTAATGCACGCATTGTTTGAACAAAAATTAGTGAGTTGGCAGCATGTTTATGACGCAACATTTTTATGGCATTTTGGACTATTGATAAATAATACCGATATGCACTTGGGGAATTTGAGCATGGCTATAGAGGGAGGCGTATTTCGGCTTCTGCCGCTATATGATATGTGCTCGATGGGCTTTGCTCCCAAAAGTGGAGGAGAAGTTCAGCCTTATGCCTTTAGCCCTATTGATCTTGAGATTCCGTTCCTTGGTGAAGATGTAAAAGTATCGATCCTGAAAATGGCATGGGATTTTTGGGATAGGGTTGCTTCAGATAGCCGAATTTCTGACGAATTCAAAACTTATTTACAGGGTGGCAACCCTATTGATCTTATAAAGTGATCTGTTGTTTTTGAGTGGACTTGGGGCTCAAAACAAAAAAAGCCACTTAGCGAAAAGTTGCTAAGTGGCTGATATTAATGGCACGCCAGGCAGGATTCGAACCTGCGACCTACGGCTTAGAAGGCCCTGTGTTTTTAATCGCCTATAGAGTTTTATAGCGTTTAACGCCTTTTTATTTCATTGTTTTTTCATAACTTACGGTTTACCATATTTCCTGTAGAGCCTATGAGATTTTACGTTTTTTGCGGCTCAACTTCACAATAGCTTCACAAAAATCATTCTTCGGGCAATTCTTGGCCCCGTTGGGAGAGTCATTGTGGCGGGGAAAAAATACCGTATTAAAAAATATCAAGGCGTCTATGGCTACGACTCTACATCCAATCGATTCAATGGGAAGCCTGACGTTTGTTATTATTTTGTTGTCACCGTTGATGGGAAAAACAAAACCGAAAAGGTGGGATGGGCTTCCGAAGGTTACACGCCACAGCTTGCTTCTGAGTTAAGAGCAAAACGCCTTAGAGACGCCCGCCACCAGGGTGAAGTCAAAACCAGCCGGGATATTCGGGCTGAACAACGAAAAAGCAATCGCAGCTTGAAAGAAGTAAAGGAACATTACTTCAACAGCACCAGGGGGCTTGCACTCAAAGGGCGGCAAACAGATATACGCAGGTGGGAACTCTACTTGACCAGTCTTGAAGGCAAGAGCGTCAAGGAGCTGTCCCAACTCGACATCGAGCGAATAAAACGCTCTATGAAAGAAAAGGGCTTAGCCCCGGCCACCACTGACCATGCCTTACGACTGCTTCGAAGGGTGGTAAACTATGGTGCAGACCACAACCTTTGTCCAGCGCTTGCCTTCAAAATCAAATTTCCCAAAGTCAACAACGTCAAAACCGAGTTTCTTACCCCTGATGAGGCTACCCGCCTACTCGATATCCTGAACAGCTGGCCCAGGCAGGACATAGCCCGTATGGTCAAGCTGGCCATGTTCTCCGGATTGCGGCGCGGTGAACTCTTTCGGCTGAAGCTGGAGCATCTTGATTTTCACCATAGCCTGATAACCATTGCCGGGCCTAAGGGCGGCAAGGATGTCACTATTCCCATGTCGCCACCGGTGCGGGAGCTGCTTGAACAGCAGCTCACCTTCCTGGAAGATGAACAGGACCGTCGGAAAAAGCGATACCGAAACACAACCCGCCCCGCCCCGGCCTGGGAAGATCACGGCTATGTTTTTCCAGGAGTCCGGGGGAATCAGCGGGTTGAGTGCGGCGCCATCGACCGAATCAAGGAAGCAGCCGACCTCCCCAAACAGTTCCGACCTTTTCACGGGCTCCGCCACCATTACGCCGTTCTCCTGGCCAGCTCCGGTGAATTCAACCTAGACCAGATCGGGCAATTGCTCACCCACAAAAGCAGCGATATCACCAGGAGGTACGCCCATTTCCTGCCGGAAGCACAGCAGCGGGCTGCAGATCGGGCAGCGGAGATCATCACCGCCCATACGGCGACAGCCGGAGAGAAAGAAGAACAAAAGGTGGTCAACCTGCGCGATAAAAAATGAACAAAGCTATGGCAAGGACAACGGAAACTCCACCAGGGCTATTTTGCCCCCACCGATATAGCTTATCCTGTTTGTGGCTCATAAAATCGAAAAAATGAGCCACAAATTGGTTTGTGTATATTTGGTGAGACACAATTCAAAAAGTTAATCAACCTGGAATAAGGGAGAGACAAAGACATCAAGAAATGAGCTTCAGGCACGGCCTGTGGAGCTGATCACTCCATAGAAAAGCTGCATTATCCCCTGCCGCCGCCGTGCTTGTTTTCTTTTGAGGGGATCCAAGGGGAAATAATGGAAGATTTTAGCGAACTTTGCCGAGAGTTGGAACGTCACAGGGAAGCAATGTTTTTTACTATTGGCAGAACATTACAAGATGCGGCGGATATGTTTGACGCAGAACTTGTAAAAACACTAAAAGCCACATGCGAGATATACGACAGCAAATATCCTACGTTTAAAAATTCAATCAGTGGTCGAGACCAAGATTATTTCTGGGGGTATATACTCAATCAGTTTTTAAAAAACTATGAGGATGAACATTTTTCATTTTCATGGGTTGAAAGTTACGATCAGCTCAAATCACTTATTGCACCGATCACAGATGACAAAGCTTACCAAGATTTCCTTTCATTAACCAAGTGCACGGGGCAGAGCACATTAACATTTGGTGAACAAATATTTTTCCTTGCTGGCGCTTTTCGATTTTACCGTGAATTCGGAACAAAGGAAGGCCAGAACCTTTCTATCAACGATGACGTTTCTACTATTTTGAGGATTGACAGAGAGGTTTCTTTTATTCGAGAAGAAATATACTCAGCGGTGGCAACCAGAAAAAAAACAGCGGAAAGCGTAAAAATTACCACAGGCACTAACATTACCAATGCATTGAAAAGGCCAGATCTTTTTGGAAGAGAAGAGCAAGAATACATGAAAGTGTTCATCGAAGTTGCAAATAAAAAAAGAGGCCGTCCATTGTCTTTCAGCAAGTTCACTGACATTACAGCCGTGGAGCTTGACAGGTCAAACACTCATATAATTGAATATCTGAAAAAATTAGGAGTTACGAAAAAAAATTTCAACGAATGGTTGAGTAATCTGAAAAAATCAAACCTAACTTAGGTTCGAAACCTAAGTTAGGTTCAATAAAGACTTTTTATTTCAGCTGGTTATCATTTTTAACAGGCATGCAGGGGCGAGTTGCTCCTGTTCGTTTTTATCCTGTTTAATGAGGCAACCAAATGAAAGCAAGCAGCACAACCACATCACGCAAAAATCTGCACCACCCTCCTGTTACGGCCATTCCGGCTATCTCTCCAGAAGTCAAAAAAATCCTCGATGATATAGGCGCGTCTCACCCCATGGCGCTCAACACAAAGCACGCCAGTGCTTTCTTTCACGCCATAGGAATTCCAATCGCTGCATCTACCTTAGAGGTATTCCGGTCGCAAGGAAGGGGCCCAAAATACAAAAAAATTGGTAGCCGCGTTTTCTACACTGTTGCATTTCTTGAGGAGTACGCCCAGGGCGTGGAGATCAAGATCTACGATCCTTCCGAAAATTAAGGGAGGTCGAAGCATGGCAAACCCGACCTTCTCAGAATCAGAGCACGAACTCTTGGGTAAAAATCTGTTTATCGCAAGAGAGCAATTGCTGCCCCTCGTTGGCCATACTCTCGCAACGATACGTCCGTATAAAGAGAAAAGAAAAGCCATCGTCTGCAGAAACAACCTGGCGCAACGCCTGGATGATCTGCGGGCGTTTCTTCAGGACAAAGTTGCCGCCAGAGACTTCACCGTTTCGCAGGCATGTGATTGGTATGCCCTCGGCCACACCACCCGTGCCCCCGGTATCCTCGTTTGTGCGGATCCGGACTTAGCTTCTGCTTTTATCAAATCGTATAACGGCAAAATTTACCAAGACGGAAAAAAGAAACCCGCTTTCAATCTCATCGATTTTCTAGCGATAGCTGATTTTCTCGACACCGCGTTGACCAGCAAAGTCGAATTGCAGATCAATAGCCTGACAGAGCAGATTACGAACCAAGGAAAGAGGAGAAAAATTCAAGAACTCCTGAGACTTGTTATTGGTGCCCGCCTGGAGTTCAGCAAGGCGCTGCGCACAGTGGTCTTTAAAGCGATGGTCGAGGGGTAAGGCATGAGGAAGCGCTTTGACAGAGCAGCTGCCAGCCCTGAATTGGCTGCCATGCGCAATGATGCAATTGGGCCACTGCATACACCAAGCACCAAGCGGCAAGGAGATTTTTGGGTCAACTTGCGGTGCCCGCTCTGCGGAAAAATAAAGGCGAGTGCCCATGCCGACAATCCTGGCCGACTCTATTGCTGGTCAGGCTCGTGCCAGGCCTCAAAAGGAAATGGCGGAATCTCTGTTGACGAGTATTTCGGGATAAGCATCGACTACGAGAAAAGTTATCCCCCAAGCGCCACCAACAAGAACTCGCCAGCAATTGCCTACCTCACCCAGCAACGCGGGCTTTCCCCCGAGGTAATAGAGGGACAAAATATTTTTTATCGTTCCTCGATCAGGGGGACGGGCCAAGGTGGTGTATTACTCCGGATCGGGACCGACAGCGCAGGTAATGAAGTCGCTAATGGTCGTTTTTTCGTCACGCCACCAGACGGAAAGAAGGGACACACCGAAGGAAAAATCGGTGAATTCATTCATGTTGCCCAAGAAGTAGATTTCAACGCTGAATTGGTCATTGTCGAGGGCTGGATTTCAGAGATGTCCCTTTGGGATATGGGAACTCAAAGCGCTGCAGTCTTTTCGGCGGTTGCAAACCCGGAGACAAAACAAGACTTTTTTGAGCAATGCAAGAGACTGGTGCTCTGTTTTGACCAGGACCGCAACGGAGCTGGACAAAAAGCCATGCGCCGGTGGCTTCGGGCCTACCCCCAAGCGACACCGATTCTCCTGCCGCAAGGAGTTGATGCCAATGACCTACTTGTTCGTCATGGCAAAGAGAAGGCAGCAGAGATTTTCCGTAAAAAACGTCCGGAGTACGAGTTTAACGCTCAACTCGCCCTGGCCAAGACGCCAAAGGACTATGCAGAATGCTGGGTGTCCTTCCATGGCACCGCGCCTGGTCTCTTTCGATTTCGTGGTGAAACTTTTTTCAGCCAACAAAAAGTACCAAGAGGCTCGAACCAAGAACCGTACCTGGAAGTCACCAAAATTCTCCAGGGCACCATTGATGTCATCGCCTTCCATCGTGATCAAACGACTGACAACACCCAGTATCACCTGAAGTTCTCACCAGCAAACCGGCAACGCAAGCCAATTACTGCAGCTGCGACCGGAGCCAACTTAAGCAAAGCAGCAAATCTTAACGAGTTCTTGCTCAGCAAAATGGTGACTTTTTTTTCCGGAGACCATACTGCAGCCAGGGCCCTGCAAGATAAAATCGTTAACGCGAAAGCGCCAATTATCACAGTCCTGCCTGTGCTTGGATACCAACAAAACCTTGATAGCTACTTTTTTGCTTCATGGGGCATCGATCCTTCGGGCAAAGCTTTAGTTCCTGATCAATATGGGCATTTTCCGGCTACTCCAGGATCCGAGGGCCAGTATGTCAAGCCGCCCGCTCACGCAGAACAAAAAAGTATCAACCCAGCCGACATTGAGCCGCAACAGGTGAGAGAAATACTTTCACTTATTGGAAAAGGCTGGGGGTCACGTGGGCTTCTTGCTCTCGGTTGGGTGGTTGGGTCCATGTTCGTTACGCAGATCAAGGCCGAGTTGAACTTTTACCCCCACATGGCATTTTCCGGTTCTCCTGCGTCCGGAAAGTCGAGCGTCCTTATTTTGCTGCAATGCCTGCAGGGCAGGTCTGGAGAGGGAATAGCGTCCTCATCTCTTAATAGTCGCAAGGGGGTATCGAGGTCCCTATCAGGCGTGAGCAACCTCTTTTCCGCTATCATCGAGGACAACTCACGGGACGGGAAAAATTTTGATCAAGGGCTGGTTCTCACCGCCTACAACACATCAGGTGGCAGCGTTAGCGCGGCGTTTTCCAATGATCTCCGAGTGAAAGAAACCCCAATGCTGGGGACATTGCTTTGGTCAGCCAATACGGAACCGTTTCAAAGCCGCGCCGAGAAAATGCGCATTGTTTCTCTATTTTTCAGGAATGAGGATCTAACACCTAAAACCAAGCAAGCATACGACCAGCTAATGCAAATTGATCAGCACATTAGAGCTGGATTTATCAAGGCGGTGCTGACCAACCGAAATGCTTTTGAGTCTCAATGGAAGGAGACATACGAAACGGCCAAAGGCCTCTTAGAGGACAATATACCGGAACACCGAATTCTTTGTAACCATGCACTCTGCTACGCTTTCTACATTCTCACCTGTGGGTGCTTTGACCTAGCACCAGAACCAGCCGTTCTCGATTTCACTGCAGATATTGGCCGGAAAAAATGTATTTCTTCTGCGTTACGCAACGCTGAAGCTTCAGACCATTTCTTCGAAATGCTTAACCACATCCAGGTTCCCAAAGACGAGCATGACCTGAAAGACGACAAAGGGCGCGACAAACACACCTCCGCATATTTTGCCGATGAGAAGCGCGATCTCCTGCTGGTCAACCTCCCTTCCTGTGAGCGCGCTTTGAGGGATAAGAGTTTTAATCTTCAGGTGAACAATTATTTGTTGGAATCTCTCCAAAAGCATCCGGCCTACGTAGCCAACTCCACGCGGTTTCGGTTCCCTTATGACCGCGAACGCGCCCCCTCAGGGCGACAGCCCCAAAGACGAGTATGGGCGTTCCGGCTCCCCTGGTTTTCGGAGAACTCCCGGGAGGTTCTGGAGATCATCAACCAGTGAAAGAGGCGATCAGGCCGATTTTCCAGAAAGTGGTGACACCTGGTGACAGCATGGTGACACCAGAAATTAACCGTAACTATCTGAAATTGCGAAATTGTGACAGTGGTGACAGTGGTGACACCATTTTGCAGGGGGTAGATATTGAAAACACGTGAAAGAGGTGAACACGCCTCGCGCGAGAAAAAACAGGTGTCACCACTGTCACCAATTTAAATTAAAATAATAAATATATAATAATTTCAATTATATATAAAAGTTTCACTGGTGACAGCTGATGCTTAAATGGTGACACCAAGCCTTAAATTGGTGACACCAAGGATCAATTTGGTGACAGCAAAATGGGATTTTTAGACGACATCGATGAAAAAAACGAGGCAACAGCCGCCACTGTCGATGATGAAAACAGATGGTCTACACCTTTCTTCAAGCAGCAACCACGGGTCGTAGCACCAGACGCACCAGATCACCACCAGGGCAACAACAACACCTTTGAAATCTGGCGAGCAGATCCCGAAGCACTTGCCGAGAGGAGAAAGCTTTTGCAGAAGAAACCGGAAAGGCTGTCCTTCCTGCAGCCATGCCCGGTCTGTAGAGGCCGGGAATTCATGCACCTGGAAGGCTCTGGCTTCCAGTGCCGTACCTGCCAGCCTTGGAATGTAGGATATCCGGTTTTAGCTACTGGCCCGGATCGGCAGGCATCGACCGTGAAGACTGAACGGCTCCCGGTAGATAGTGACACCGATGAGCCAGCGAATACGCCCCCCAGGGGGAATCAGCCAACTGAAAAGCAGCAAACCAACTTCACTGCAGCCTGGCCATGGATCAGCTCCCATAAAGAAGAACTCAGAGCTGCAGGGTGGACCATGGCGTCCCTGATCAAGAGGTCAAAATATCGTTGGCCCATAGGGTTTGGTGTCGCTTGGCTTTCTGTTTGGTCCAGGAAAAATCTGAGAGCCTCCATTGGCCGCCATGGAGAAATCATTTTCACCTTCCAATCTACGGGGCGCACGATCAAGCAGACAGCCTGGCCGCCCCAGAGTACCGGCAAGGCCAACACATAATGCATTTTTTAGCAGGGAACACAGTGTCGATATATCGTGCAATATTTTTACTGCACCACAACATGAGGGGTTATTGTTCCGTTTTTCCGCCCAAATCACAATTTTCTCCGCGCGCGACGAGCGGGGTGAGAAGTACCCGTGACTGGTAAAACCGCCAGGAGGACCCGTTTAAACCGACCTTTTTTCTTTCCAGTGGCCCTAACAGATGCATCAGCGGGGTGCGGGGAATCAAAGGGCAATAACAGGCTGGATACGTTTAATGACACATTCTCAGTAAGATAGAGGCGAATCTATGAAGAAGGACGACAAGTCAAACACAGTGAAACAGCAACAGAGCAAGCCTCCCCGGTTTGAGGCATCCATCTCAGAAGAGAAGTTTAACCAGACCATTATCAATTGCCAGGATTGGGATAGCGCTCGTTTGATTATGCTGACCCCCTTAACCAAAGACAGTGAAGCGCTGCTGGAGGCATACAAAAGCGACACGTCGTGCATCAGTGATGAGTGGGTTGCGACCATGAACATTTTATACGATTACCGCGATCACCTTGTTCAGTGCATGTATATGCTCTCCGCTGCTTTGGAACGGGTTTCTATGATTGGAGAATACTTGGCGGAGGACATGAATGAGGAAGAGCAAGGGCAGCCGATAGCCCCCACTTTCCATGGAACAATTCACTAGCTCAGTAACACCCAGGCACAATGATAGGCCTGTGAGAAACAGAGCGATTTACTCACCCCAACGAGGAAACGGTTCATGTTCACATTGAAGATGAAGGGCATCAAAGAGCTGGAAAAACAGCTGAAATCCTTACCAGGAAAAACCCGTCGCGCGGCAAACGTGGCCCTCAACAAAACCGGTAAGGCAATCAAAGAAGAGATCCGCAAGGAAATGGAACGGGTTTTTGAAAGGCCGACGCCATACACCCTGAACAGCATGCAACTTACTCCTGCTCGCAAGGGGGAGCTTGAGGCCAAGGTTTGGTTGAAAGAGCCGGACCGAATGTCACAGCATTACCTGGTGCCGCAGGTTGAGGGGGGAGAAAGGAAATTGGCTGGCTATGAACGGGCCATTGGTCTTGGCCACTTGTATCCGACCCAATACATCCGGAAAAATATCTACGGCAACGTCAGTGCCGGACAGATCAGGCAGATCCTCTCTGTCTTAGGTATGGCGGAAACATCGGCTGGCTACAGCGCTAATCTCACAGTAGCCTCAGTAAGGCGAAACTTCAGGAGCAGAGATTATTTCGTCCTTAGGCATCGGCATGGTCGCCTTTACCCTGGAGTGTACCAACGGGTCCAAACAGGGACTGGATTTGGCCACAAAACCAAACGGACCATTGCCCGCTTTGGATCCTATCAAAAAGGCCGTCGTAAAATTCCCGTGCGCGACCCTAGAACAGGCCGCATCATTCGGTGGGTGTACCCTAAAAACCGCCAGCTACAATCCATTGTGCGTGCCCAGGGAGTGAGGCCCATTTTCCTGAAAGGCCGAGGTGCACCGGTTATTCCTTTGCTTCCTTTCTATCACATAGCGCAACGGGTTTTTGACGAAGAATTCGAGAAAATATTCAACGAGACCCTGAAGAAATTTCTCAAATCATAAAATCAGTCTGAGGCGAAAAACAAGCACCAGGCGCCACCATACAACAACGAGGTACAACCCATGCAAGACAACACAACAACGATTTTTAAAGGGAAAACCGTAACCGTTCAGGAGCTCACTGTAAAACAGGTCCGTGAGTTGTTTGAACGGATGCAAAGGGGGGAGCCACTGTTTATTGAGGATCTGCTTGATCAACCGGTTCCTATCCTGGCGGTCAGTGAATCCACGGGAATCCCCCTCGACGAGCTGGAGGACACTAAACCATCGGAGCTCATCCCCCTATGCCAGGAGGTAACAACCCTAAACCCCTCCTTGGCCTCGATGATAAGAAGGCGCATCGAGGCCGCCGACCGCCTGCAAGAGGTTATCGCTCATTCCGCCAAGAACTAGACAAGGCAATTTGCCTCCTGATTGCCATCGGTCATCACCGGGTTTGGGAATATGGTTTCAATTTTTTCCTGACCGCTCTCAAAGAAACACCCGTAAGAGGTTAACACATGGCAAACGCGACTAAAATTGAAGCCATACTCGCCCTGAAAGACACCAACATGTCCAGCGGCATCAACAAAGCCACAAAAGGGCTGCAGGGGCTACAAAAAGAGGCCAACACCCTGAAAGTCAAGCTGGTGGGCTTATCGGCAATGAAGCTGGCCATAGGTGGCTTGGCCGCTGGTGGGGCAGCCTACTATGCCAACGAGGTGCGGAAGATTGCCGACGAGTACACCAACCTCAATTCCCGCCTTAAGCTGGTCACCGAGGATGAAGCAGATTTAACCAAGGTCCGTGAGCAGCTCTTCAAAATCAGCCAGGAGACAGGTACCGAGTATGCCGGTAACGCCGACAGCTACAGCAAGTTAGCCAGGGCGGTGAAGGACCTGGGCGGGAACTCTGACGACACCCTTGAGATCGTCGAGATGGTGAATAAGTCACTCACCATCAATGGTTCCACTACTTCCATGGCGTCCGCCTTTATGCTGCAGTTTGCCCAGGCCATGGGCTCTGGTGTGCTGCAGGGTGATGAGTTCCGCTCCACGTTGGAAAATAACGGCTATTTCGCCGCAGAGCTTGCCAAAGCCCTTGGTACCAACATTGCCGGGCTACGCCAGATGTCAAGAGAAGGAAAGCTGACCGCTGACGTTTTACGCTCTGCTTTCCCAAATATGGGCAAGGCAATTAATGAGGAATTCGGCAATATATCCCCAACGATTGGCCGGGCCATGACCATGCTGGAGAACAGCTTCAAGCGGATCGTGGATGAATCCAACCGGGCAGCCGGTGGCACCGGGACCGTTTCTCAATCCATCGTCCATCTTGCCGAAACCATCGACCGCAACCGGGATGGGATTATCTCTCTGTTTACTCGCCTCATCGAGGGTGGCGCATGGGTAACCAAGCAGGTGGCTGGCATCGGCACCGAGCTGGAAGTACTTGGCCAGGTCGCCAAGGGGAATCTTGGTTTCTTTGAGTATCTCAGCATGACCAGTGTTGAAGAGATGCATGAGTGGCTGGTGAAAAACGTCGAGGCTCTTGAAGACACAGGCGATGCCGCTAAGGAGGCGGGGAAAGAAGTTGCAAAGGCTGCCCAGCAGTCGGCTAAGACCCAAAAACAAGCCACCGGTGAAGCCCTCAAAGATATGAAAAAGCAGTACCGGGACTACGCCAAAGAAGTACGCAGGCTGCAAGAAGAGATTAGCGGTATGGAGCGATCCCTTGCCGCTGAGCTGCGTGATATGGCCCGTTCCGGTATGTCTGATTCGTCCGCCTGGTATGACCAGAAGAGGGAAGCCCAGGAATATGAGGAGGCGGCCAAGAAAGCGGCAAAAGAGGCGAATGCAGCCATGGCGACTGGCGACACCATCACGGCCATAGCGAAATGGAAAGAGGCCGTGAGCTACGCCAATGACGCCAAGCAGTCCTACAAAAATCTCAACGAAGAGGTCAAAGAAGGCGACAATGTCCTGATCTCCAAGCAACAGGCATTACAAACCGCCATGTCCGGAGTGAAGTCAGCGGGTGAGTTGGCGGTATCAATTGCCAAGCAGCAACAAGAGGCCACGGTTGGGGCTATGAACGCACTCGCCGAGAAATCCGGTTTTGCCAACCTGGCCGAGGGCATGACCGCCGCTGAGAAACAGTGGCTCACCAGTTGGGAGAAGATGAAGAACGATGCCGGCGAAAAAATCACCTTCATCAAAGAGCAGGTAGATAGCATTGGCCAAAACGCAGACGGCATCAAAGAAAAGATGAAAAATGCCTTTGCCGACGCTTTTCAGCCTCCGGAAGATGGTGATTGGGGCAAGCTGTGGGCTGCCATGGAATCGGGCTCCACAAAGGCTGCCGGATCTGTAACCAGCGATTGGGATCAGGTGTGGGATGCTTTCCTTGCCTCAGGAAGTGAGGACATCAAGGAACTGGAACGTCAGTTAACCGCACTCACCAAAAACAGGCACGTAAAGGTGTATGTTGAATCGGTGCAGAAAAACCGGTGGGGCGGGCTGATCAATGGGTACCAGACCGGTGGCGAGGTCCAACACTATGCTCGCGGCGGAAAACTGCCGGGTTATGGAGGCGGCGACCGGGTCCGTGCCCTTCTGGAGCCAGGAGAGTTCGTTGTTCGCAAGGAGGCCGTTTCCCACTATGGCGTGGCCGTCATGCAGGCCTTGAACAGCATGCGCCTGAATAATCTCGACACCATTAAGGCCCGTGTCGGTGGGCTGATTTCCCAAGCCACCACTGTACGGGAGCAGCGCTTTCAGCAAGGTGGACTTGCTTTGCCGACCAATGACAAGAACAGCAGTAGTGGAACGATCAACGTCAACCTCACTTTCCCAGGAAGTACCCAGGCGGTACCCATGCAAATTGGAAGTGAACATGTCAACCAGCTCGAGCGTGAAATTAGAAAAATGCAGCGGTACAGCAGTGGAAAGCGCTCCCGTTAACCCCAAAAAGAGGATTTTATGAAAACGACCGAAACAAACAACCTCCCTGAAGAGCATGGCGGCTATCATGCCTTTTTCGATTTTAGTATCGATCCGGAAGAGACCAGACAACACCTGGAGCAGATTCAGGACAACAGCGCAGCTATTGGCACAATCACCAGGATATTGGATTTTATCGCCTTGATGCAGGCGCGGCCACGCTGCGAGACCTGTGGAGAATGGCACGACATCATTGCTGGACCTGGAGTTGTTGGCGGACTGCACCAGGCCCTAAGTGCTCTTAGTCTATATTCCGACCTGTTGGCCCATGAGGCTCAACGGGGGATTATTGAACACAAAGAGGACTTTCCACCAGCAACTCCGTAAAGCCCCTTTCCTCACTCTGAACAACTGATCACGCCCAGGGCAGTTATCAACCAATACTTGAGAACTGCCCTGCTTCCGGGCCAAAATAAATGAGATAAAAAGGACCATCGGATCCTAAAGACAGGTGTGTCTCCCAGAACATTTCTTGCTTTTTCATTGTGAGCGCCAATTATCGCCAAGGATCATGCAGTTAACATAATTGATAACAAGTTCTCGTTTATCCGCTTTAAGTGTAGTTATCTGCTTGTTGATACTCTCGATTCGGTTCAACATTTCAGAAATAGCGTCGTTCTCATCCTGTATGTCACGTTCGATGTATTTTTGTTCTTGCTCCTCACTGCATTTTCTCAAATCTTTGCGGAAGCTGGTTATTTCTTTTTTTGAATCCCGAATATCTTCTTTTATTTCACTAATTTCGTATTTTAGCTCGTCGAGCTGGCACTCGAATTCATGGCGAATTTCTTCATAGTGGGCAATAGCATCTTCCTTACCGCAATACCCAATTTGATCAAGATAGCTGATGAGGCATCTTTTTACGTCAGTCCACTTGCTCAGTTGCTCCCCAGCTGGCTGGAACATATCAAGCCTCATGACAGGGAATTTTTTAGTTGTCTTAAATAATCCAAACATGGCGTCTCCTGTGTCTATTGTTTTACTTTTAAACAATCTGACAGCTAATAGGTGCCATCGTAGCAGGATTAGTACCACTCCACCATCTTCATCGAACGGCATAGGGCAAACAACACTTGACAACTGCCTCACTTCCCGGCAAAGATAAGGACGCAGGCGCAAAAAACGTCTGCCGGGCTTGGTCGCCCGAACCCCAGGCGGACGCACCGCCACAACTCCAGTTCGGCGGTTTTTTTGCGCCCTGAGTACAGGCGCAGTGCGTTCGCAACATAGCTTGTCTTCTCTTTGGGGCGGCTATGTGGGAGGGGGCAACCCCTGCCGGTCCTGGGGCCGGTCGACCAACCCACATAGTCCGTCCCTTTTTGCGTTTGGTCGCGCAACAGGGGCTAAATATCCCATCACCCCAGGAGTAAGCTATGCATCACGCCACCAGTGCCTCCACTGACACGCCCAAAAACAGTCTTTCCACCCAGTCCGATCTTTCCCCCAACTCCACTGACCATTCTTGCGGATGTCGCAAGGTACTGCAGATTTCCGAGAGCATCACCTTGGTTGATGTCGTCCTGGAACGGGTCCGGCATCACCGGCGCACCAAGAAAGCCAAGAAGGCGGGTAAAGAAGGCATCCCGAACAACGTCGCTCAGCTGATCACCCAGGCGCTGGCCATTTCCCGCGCACGCCTGATGGACTACCGCGACCTGGTCGCCCAGGAGCAGAGTAGCCCGCAGAAGGTCATTCAAGATAACACCTGCACAACCGCCCAGCTCATGAAGGGGCTGCATCCAGGCGTGACCATTGGTGGGGAAGACTTGAAAGAACCCTATGAACCTATCGAGAAGCTGAAAACGCTTTTAACCTTGCTCTGGTCCAGTCAAGACAAAGAGACGCAAGAATTCACAATCAGTGTCAACCAGGTCAACTGGGCGACCATGCTTATGTCTGACCTGATTGAGGAGTCTGAACAACGGGCCATTGGCTACCGGGATCACTGCTATGGCCTGTACGCGGCAATAGAACCAGAAAAGCGAAACCTCCTGGACCTACCCTTTATCACTGTCCGACTTAAGCGCGGTCGAGAAAAAATAGACTGGTGGTATGTGCGGTCGACCGGTCACAAATATGAAGATGAAATTATTGGAGGGGCCTATGCCGTGGAGACGCTTCAGTTCCTGCTTACACCCGGCCAGGGAGACAGCCCTCTGATCTATCATATTTTTGCGGCCATGGGGAAAAAGAAGAACGCCGACATCGAACGCGGATTTATCAACACCCTGGTTGGATATGCCCGCAGAGGAGCGGAAGAAACCGCCTTGCCCATACCACACATGGAAATCGAGGAGGTGGACAGATGATCACAAATGAGCCCAGTTTCTCCATACTGCATAAAGATCCTTCCGCAAAAAATTACTACGGCAAGGCCAGCGAGGCGCTTTACATGGTCCGGGGCATCCTCGGTGTTTTACGCGGCGCTACTGATTCTGATTTCAACAGCATGGAGGTTTTCTCCGGGGATGTCACCCGAGCGGTTGAAGCGGCTCTTTTCCTCGCTGATATAGCACAGGAGCACGTTGATTCGTTGCATGCTCAGCTGTTATCGTCAAAGGATGAGGTTCAGCCATGAGAGAATATGTTGACCGCATCGGTGAGGCCCTGGGTGGTAAACAAAAAACAGGTGGTGGTTGGATCTGCCATTGCCCGGCCCATGACGACAAGAATCCTTCTTTATCGGTCGACCCGGGCGACAACGGCAAGGTAGTGGTGAAGTGCTGGGCTGGCTGCTCTCAGCTGGATGTCATCAGCGCTTTGCGGATCCGCGGGCTCTGGCCTGAAAATCCAACGTCGGGTAACGCCGCTAAGGAGGCTGGTCCCAGGAATCGGGCCAAAGAACGAAACAGGCAGAACAGCCCTGATCAAGATGAAATGATGGCCAGGGCTGCCAAGCGGTGGGCCGCTGCCACACCGGCCAGCAAGGAACATCCCTACCTTGTCCGGAAGGGGCTCAATGCTCCGGAGCTACGCCAAGAGGGGAACCTGCTTCTGGTCCCGATGTGCAACAAGGCGGGGGCAGTCTGCTCCCTGCAGACGATCAACCCCAATGGCCAGAAACTCTTTTTAAAGGGAATCCCCGTTACTGGCTTGTGCTGCTCCATTGGTACAAGCAATGATACTGCAAAAACCGTGTGCCTGGCCGAGGGCTGGGCCACGGGATCCGCAATCCACGCCGCTACCGGTTATCCGGTGGCGGTGGCCTTTTCCACATCGAACCTCAGGCATGTTGCCAAAATTATCCGTGCAAGACACCCGGGGAGCACAATTATTGTTTGCGCCGACGATGATCGGAAAGCAGATTCAAAGAAAAATCCAGGCATCGAGGCGGCAACTACTGCGGCAAAAGCTGTCGGCGGGCTACTGGCAGTCCCAGACATGGGTAAAAAAGCTGATTTTTGGGATCTGTGGCATAAACACGGGGCTAATGCTGTACAAGATGCACTTGAGTGCGCGCAGCCCGTCAGCGACCAGCAGGACGCCACAGCAAGCAAACCAGAGGAAGACGACCCGGAAGCCATGGTCCGCTATCTGGCGAGTTTGTCGGCCATTGAATACGAACAGAAACGGCGTGCAGTTGCCGAGGCCCTGGGGGTACGGGCCTCAGCCCTTGACCGAGCCGTAAAAGAGGCGGGGCAAGGCAAAGAAGAAAACAGCCTGCCCTTTAACGAGCCGGACCCGTGGCCAGATCCGGTTGAGCCTGGGGAGCTGCTGACCGATATTGCCACCACCATCCAGCGGTTCATTGTCTGCACAGATGAGATCGCCCAGGCCGTAGCGCTCTGGTCGGCCATGACCTGGTTTATCGATGTGGTGCAGATCGCTCCACTGGCGGTCATCACCGCCCCGGAAAAACGGTGCGGCAAATCGCAGCTGCTTTTTCTTCTGGGGAGGTTGTCGGCCAGGGCGCTGACAGCAAGTAGTATCTCACCTGCTGCATTGTACCGGGCTATCGATGCCTGGCAGCCAACCTTGCTTATAGACGAGGCCGACGCCTTCATGAAAGACAATGAGGAGCTGCGCGGAATCATCAACAGTGGCCACACCAGGGAGTCGGCCTATGTTATCCGCACCGTGGGTGACAACTTCACCCCGGCCAAGTTCAACACCTGGGGAGCCAAGGCCCTGGCTGGTATCGGCCACATTGCCGATACTATCATGGATAGAGCGGTAATCCTTGAGCTGCGTCGCAAGCTGCCCCATGAGGAGGTGGACCGGCTCCGCTATGCCGAACCCGACCTGTTTAACAACCTGCGCTCAAAATTGGCCAGATTTGCCGAGGATTACAGCGAAGAGGTGCGCCTGGCCAGGCCGCCCCTGCCACACTGCCTGAACGACCGGGCCCAGGACAACTGGGAACCACTCCTGGCCATTGCCCTGGTCGCCGGCGGTCAATGGCCAGTGATAAGCACCAGGGCGGCAATCAAACTCTCTGGCAACGAAAGCCCAACGCAAACCATCGGGGTGGAGCTGCTGGCAGATATCAAGCAGGTGTTTGAAGCAAAAGAGGTAGACCGGATCAGCACCGCCGACCTGATCAGGGCCCTTTGCGAGGACGAAGAAAAGCCCTGGTTGACCTATAACCGAGGAAAATCAATCTCACCCCGCCAGATGGCCAACAAGCTGAAAGGGTACGGCATCACCAGCACCACACTCCGCTTCCGCCATGTAGGAACAGCCAAGGGCTATGAAAGAAGACGATTCGATGAGGCCTTTTCCCGGTATATACCGGCGGCCTATGGGGTTCTATCCGTAACAGCGTAACAATCACGGAATTGCCGCATTTTATGGCGTAACGCCTTCCGTAACGTAACGGAAAGGTAGGGTAACAACAGAGGGGCGAGGCAATCAGTCAAGGCGGTAATGTTACGGAACAAGAATAGTGTTACGGTAACGGTTACGGGTGGTCTTTAGCTTATCTTTTTGTTTTATCGAAAATGTTACGCTGTTACGGATGGGTGCCCCAAAAGGTAACCACAAGAATTTTTAACCTTTGCAGATGGGGAACAAATAGCTCAAGCGTTAAGATCCGCCCGTTCAAAGGTTACGATAGGTTTCATTAAAATTTTTCCAAAGGCCGGGGGGACTGCGTTACCGATTACACGATATTTAGCTTCAAGCCCACCTTCGGGTTCGATAGACCTGGGAAATCCTTGAATTGCTGCACACTCCCGCCATGATAGTCGTCTGTTAAAATCGCCTTGTAAAGACCATTTGTCTTTAGATACAAAAATCATGGGGTCGCCCGCCGGGTGTAAGGGGACATGGGCAGCATTGGCAACTATTGTATAGCTTTGTTCCTTCCACGAACGCTTGCGGTTTCTTGTGAGGAAATGACCATGAAACCTTTTGTCTAAAAACTCCCCTTTAGGATCAAGGGGCATCCCCCCTATGGCGTCCTTGAGTGTTTTTAAGGGTAACGCATTTGGTCCGTGAGTAGGCGGCTCGAACTCATAATCAAAATCTTTGGCAATGTCTTTGCGTACCCCGACAATGAAAACCCGTTGTCGAGACTGTGCAACACCGTAGTGCATTGCGTTCATGAGAGAATGGCTAACCTCATACCCCCGTTCTCTAAAACCGGAGAGTTGCTGATCAAAAAACCACCCATTTTTTGCGCTCACCATCCCCCGGACATTTTCAACAAAGAAATAGCGAGGCTGTGTAGTCTCAAGAACTCTAAGGAACTCCATGTAAAGAAAGTTGCCTTCAATTTCCATCAAATTGCGGTCATTTTTATGCTTCCAGCGTCTTCGAGCTGCAACACTGAACCCGGTGCAAGGGTAGCAACCTATTAGTAAGTCCGCGCATGGGAATTTTTTAACGTTACGAACATCACCTAATATAAATTCTGTGTTTGGCATTAGCTGCCGATACGTAGATGCTGCTACGGGATCAACGTCATTGGCCCAGATAATATCGATACCAGCTTGTGACGCGCCGTAATCGAATCCTCCGCAGCCCGAGAATAATGATATAGCTTTTAACTTGCTCATGATAGATGGCGGTGTGGCATTTAACGTTATCAGCGGGTTAAAGTTGAGCCGTTAAACAGCATCGCTATAAAGGGGGAGCCTGTCGTCAACAAATTCATCAGCCCTACCGCTGAGCAACAACATCAGCCTCACCCTATCAATAAAAATTGATACTATTTTGGCAGCCTGGACCCAATGCCCATTCGCATCTCTACAGCCACGCCCGCTTTGAACCGGTTGCGTTTATAAATTTGCCATGAGGCGGTACTTGCGGGGGTAATTTCACCATTCTGAGGAAAAATCCCGAAGCACTGCTGTTGTTTTGTACCAAACTTTCTGA
>NZ_JAFFQA010000038.1 GCF_016919065.1 Desulfobulbus rhabdoformis
AAATATCTCTCCTTATCACCTCCCCTCACTAAAAAGGGGGAGGCGATAAGGAGAGATATTTCGGACTACCCTTTGCTCGAAATTTTCAAAATTCCAGATTTCTACCCACGGATTCGGCGGAAGAGCCATTTTTAGAAGTATGAAAAAGGTCATTATTTCAATAATTTTCATTTTACCTTCATCGGTCAGATGAAAAATCTCCTTAAAAATATACTCGTCCCCATTAAGGATATCCAAGAAACCAGGGGCATATTGATCCCCATTGGTATGGAATACCTGCAGATGGTTGTGACAGGGCCGCCCGGAGCTGGTAAATCCTATTATATCAACCAGATTGGCGGCTGGCCCAATGAAGGGTATATCGACCTGACTCAAAAAAATTGGTGGAAGAACCAGACACTTATCTACAGGCCGCGGGAAGTGCATCTTGGCATGCCGTTTAAAGGCTTTAACGAAGCCCTGACGGTTTTTGACAAGGAGTGGGTTGAAGCTGAGCCATCACCTCTGCTGGAACCAGCGCGAATAAAGATTCCCGGACGGGGCACATCTTTTTTGCAGAAAAACTGGATAAACAGATATGTCTTCGAATTTCTTCTGCCCCCCCCCGAGAAAATTTTCAACCGAAGACTGCAGAGACAAGATCAGGGGTATTTCCCTGTGGATGTTGGGCTGACGCTGGAAATGGTTGAGAGGCAGGTGCAGGCATATCAGGAAATTGCCCTCTATCTGCACAGGGCCGGATTAAATATTTCCATTCGTGATTCCTTAAGCGGCCCGCCCTATTATATTGCAGAAAAAGGGGCGGTCTCTGTTCCCAGATGGTCCATACCCACCAAGCCTCCACGTCCAAGTCTCAACAGTGTAAAGGGATGGAAGCAGGTCCTGGGGCTCAACCGCAGCACCTGGTTCAATATCACAGCTGAGCCAAAGGCCTTGGTCGAGGTGAGCAGAGTGGCCCATGACGGCAAAACATTTGAAATGCTCATAGGTGACCAGCGGTTCTATTTTGCGCCGGAGATTCCCCTGGGGGTAAAATGGGCCTCTTTACGTAAACATTGGCGCATCTCTGCACCGTATGTCTGTGACAGCAGCGAGCCCTTGGGATTTGTTCGCATACAGGATGGGGAGACGGTGATCATGGGGCGGGCAAATAAAATATTCCGCCATATTCTTCAATTTGACTCCTCCATCGCTGATCGCCATGTCGGCATTACCAATCAGCGTGGTGACCTGACCTTTACCCCGCTGGCTCATGAGCAACCGGTGCAACTCGTACGCTCTGACGACATGGATTATAGGGAACGGGTAAAGCTGGAGCGGGAAAACGCCTTTTACAGTATCAGGCAGATTTTCGGGGGACAAATCAAACAAAAATCCGCGACCGAGGCCCTACAGCTGCTCCATAATACCATTGACTGCATGACTCGGGACCCTGCCCGTGAGGTTGCCAGGTCAGGTCAAGGAGGCGGAATCATTCGGCTGGACAATGACACTATCCCCGTCATTGTAGGAGACCTGCATGGCCAGGTAGACAATCTGTTAAAAATCCTCAGTGAGAACTGTATGCTGCGCCACCTCGACAGGAAGGCGGTGACCATGGTCCTCCTGGGAGACGCGCTCCATTCGGAAATAGCCGGGGAAATGGAAAAGATGGACAGCTCCATTCTCATGATCGATCTTATTTGCGCTCTTAAGCTGAGGTTTCCCGAAAATTTTCACTACATCGCCGGCAATCATGATTCCTTTTCGGAAACAATCAGTAAAAATGGTATTTCCCAAGGCCTGTTATTGAAAGAAGAACTGCTTGATCGCCGCGGAAGCGACTATGTCAACGCCATGGAAACATTTTTCTCGAGCCTGCCCTACATTGTCCATGCAGAGAATTTTTTTGCCTGCCATGCAGCACCGCCGATTTCCACTGTCACATACAACGATCTTGTCAACATCACCCAGCACCCTTCACTCATCCGGGAAATTACACGCAACAGGCTGCAACGACCCAATTTTCCAGGCGGGTATAATAAAAAGGATATTGCGCGATTCCGGAAGACCCTGGGGTGTGCCAAAAAAACACCATTTATTGTCGGTCACACCCCGATCGATCCCTTTGGCAGTGCCTGGAAGAATGTTGACGGTATAAAAAATCATCATATCATTTACAGCGCCCTTCAGGATGGCCCTGCTGTCCTCCAATATATCAGAGGCAGATTTATCCCGTTACACTACCCCGCAGAACCTTTGACAAAACTGATTAACGACCTGAAGCCACTTTGACGTCGAACCGATCGGGAAAAAAGAAGAGGTTTTTAACCGTAAAAAATATTGACAATTCATCTGGATTTGGCTTGAAACGCAGGGTACATTGACTTCCTAACAATAACCTCACAAATCGTAGGGCACTTGTATAGTCCGTGACGTTTCGACACAAATATACAGGCCCTGAGTCTACTAGCCTGTCGCCAGAGACGGGTCCTGATGGCAAACACTGCTAAGGAGATCGAGGATTATGCCTATCCGATCTACTACTCCCCTTCCCGGCCTTTTTCGACGTTCACCTTTCACCCCTCTTCAGGAACATATGCGCACGGTTTTTTCCTGCATATGCCTCATTCCCACTCTTTTTCATGCGCTCTACCTGAGGGAAGATGAGCAGATCGCAGATCTTGCTGCTCAAATAGATTCCCTTGAAACCGAAGCAGATAAAATCAAGTCCAACTTTCGCCTGAACATGCCGAACTCGCTGTTCATGCCGGTAGCCAGGCGGGACCTCCTGGAACTGCTCAACGACCAGGACTCGCTGGCGGATATAGCGGAGCACATAGCCCAGATTGTGGTCTCCCGTGATATGGTGGTGCCGGAAGCTATCAAGTCTCATCTTGATGCATTACTGGAAGAAACCATGGAGGCGACTTCAGCAGCCCTGAAAATAATTGAGGAGTTGGATGAACTTCTTGAAGTGGGCTTTGGAGGACGAGAAAGGGAAAAGGTTAGCGGTATGATCGATGGTGTTCGCAAATGCGAGAATAATATCGATAAGATTCTGCATAATACCCGCCGCTCACTCTTTGCTGTGGAGGACGAACTGGATCCGGTTTCCGTCATGTACTGGTATAAAATTATAGAACTGGTCGGAGATCTGTCAGATCAATCCGAGAACATTGCTGACCGACTTTTACTGTTTCTATCAAAATAAGGAAAAAAATGGAAATTATTGCAGCGTACGGGACCATCATGGTCATCATGGCAGTAGTATTCGGACTGTTCATGACCTGGGGCATTGGAGCCAATGACCTTGCCAATGCTATGGGGACCTCAGTGGGAGCTGGAGCTGTCACCATTAAACAGGCGATTTGCATTGCCATTGTTTTTGAATTTCTCGGGGCTGTACTGGCTGGCGGGAATGTAACCAAAACTATCAGAAAAGGGATCATTGATCCCAGCAGCATCATTAACCAACCGGAAATTTTGGTGTACGGCATGCTGGCGGCACTTCTTGCCGCAGCTTTCTGGCTCATGATCGCCTCTGCTAAAGGCTGGCCGGTCTCCACCACCCATTCTATCATTGGGGCTCTTGTCGGCTTTGCCATGGTCGGTATAGGCCCTGAGTCCGTGAAATGGGGAAAGATCGGCTCGGTTGTGATGAGTTGGGTCCTGTCGCCGGTCCTGGGCGGAACAATTTCTTATATCCTGGTGCTTTCCACGAGAAAATTCATTTTTAACACGGACAATCCCCTGGGCAACGCCAAAAAATGTGCGCCGGTCTATATTTTTCTCGTGGGCTTCATTATTTCCCTTGTCACCCTGTTCAAGGGACTCAAACATTTAAATGTAAATTTTTCGACCAGTCAGAGCTTTGCCTTGGCAGTCGTCATTGGTCTGATTACAGCGACCATAGGCTGGCTTTTTATCCGTCATATCAAAGAGGATCTCCTCCGTAGCCGGGACTTTCACTTTGAAGCGGTTGAAAAGGTATTTACCCCCATGATGCTCTTCACGGCATGTTCCATGGCCTTTGCTCATGGCTCCAATGATGTCGCCAATGGTATCGGTCCGCTGGCGGCAGTGGTGAGCATCATTACTTCCGGGGGTGAAGTTATGCAGACATCCGCGCTTCCAATCTGGATAATGTTGTTGGGCGGCGGCGGGATTGTTCTCGGTTTGCTGACCCTGGGATACAGGGTCATGCTGACTGTGGGGAGAAAAATCACGGAACTGACCCCTTCCCGCGGTTTCTGTGCCGAACTGGCAGCGGCGACCACTGTTGTCCTGGCATCCCGTACCGGCTTGCCTGTTTCCACGACGCATATCCTGGTCGGTTCGGTACTGGGGGTAGGGTTCGCCCGTGGCGTTGGAGCGCTCGACCTGCGTGTTGTGCTCAATATTATTATCTCATGGCTCGTCACCCTTCCGGCCGGAGCAGTTATGGCCATGTTCTTTTTCTTTACCCTTAAAGGAATTTTCAGCTGATTCGAATTTGTTCTGGGGGACTCATCAAGGTGGAAACCGAAAATATCAAGCTCTCCCCGATACTGCTTGACGAAAAGGTTTCCTGAGCTGAGGGATGGGGGGCTCTCACCAGCCGATCTTGCGATACGGTCTCTGTACATGCCGAGGACATCAAGCAATGTGATCGTATTCTCCCGATTTCCTACGTCGCTGTTTGGTCAATGGTGATAAAGGCCGGCATACTGATCAACAGAGAACACTCCATCAAGCCAATCCAGCCAGAAATACGCATTTTCAACAAATTACAGTATCGTCGTAGAACTGGCTAAATATTATTTTTTGGTTAGCATTTGATTAACAGTCAATCATTTCTTGATTATTTCACTCCCCATTGTAGAAGAAATTCACCAATCTCCTGGACTCGTGACAGTACACATAAAATGACGGAGTCATTTTGCTGAAAAGGCAAAACGTTCAAGCAACGTCCTTTCCCTTGTGCATGTCACTCGTCGCTCTTTGTTGAGCTTGCACCAGCGTGTCATCTTCACCCATTATGAGCAGTCACGACAATAAATAACTCTCTTGCTGCCCAGGCAACAAGAGCGGCATGCTCAAAATCACGCGCGAGTCCAGGATTCATTTCGAATTTCAGGAGAGGAGAATATGGGGTCCCAGGCAAGTGTTCTTGCAGAGGCATCGGTCGCGGATGTCAAACCCGCCAGCATTAAAGAATGGTTCTTTATTATAGGCCTTATTTATATTCTGCTTGTCGCCGTTGCCATGATTGGCGGTGGCTTCAAAGCAGTCGCAGGAGAAAATGCCAAAGCCCTTTTCGGCTTTGCCCAAAATCCAATCACCGGATTGGTCATTGGCACCGTGGCAACAGCGCTGATTCAGTCATCAAGCACAGTTACTTCCATTATCGTAGGCCTCGTTGCCGGAGGCTTGCCCGTTGTTATTGCCATTCCCATGGTCATGGGGGCCAATATCGGCACCACCATTACCAACACCATTGTCAGCCTTGGCCATGTAAAACAGGGAGAAGAATTTCGACGTGCCTTTGCTGCGGCCACGATCCACGATTTTTTCAATCTGCTCAGCGTTATAATCTTTCTTCCCCTGGAGATATCTTTTGGCCTGCTGGACAAAATAGGCAATTTCTTTGGCGGTCTGATGCTGGGAAGCGAAGCGATCTCCCTGCAAAATCTCAATTTCATTAAACCGCTGGTTAAGCCTGCACTCCATTTTATCAACGATTCTCTGTTAGGAGCCCTGCCCCATCTTTTAGGCGGGCTTATCATGATCGCGCTTGGCGTGGCCCTGATCATTGCCGCGATTACCATGATCGGCAAAGTGTTGAAAGTGCTCATGGTGGGGAAAGCCAAAGAGGTGCTGCACTGGGCCGTTGGCCGTGGCCCACTCTCCGGGCTGGCATCCGGCACCTTCATGACAGTCCTGGTACAGTCTTCATCAACCACGACCAGCCTGATTGTACCTCTTGCCGGAAACGGTGTCTTCAACCTGCGCCAAGTCTATCCCTTTACCCTGGGGGCCAACATCGGTACTTGTATCACCGCGTTATTGGCGGCAACAGCCATCACCGGTCCCAACGCTCTCTTTGCCCTGCAGATCGCCCTGATACATCTGTCGTATAATGTCTTGGGCGTCATCGTCATTTATGGTATTCCTTTTCTACGTAACCTTCCGCTTGTGGCAGCACGAACACTGGCAGACGCAACGGTTAAAAATAAACTCTACGCCCTAGTATATATCTTAACCGTCTTTTTTATTGCCCCAGCCACCCTAATTGCCGGGAGTTCCCTGCTAGGACTCTAAGGGGATACGGATGCAATGAACAAACGCCGACAAGAACTGGAACAACGCATTACCCAGCTGGAACGATCTCTGGAGCAACTTAAGACGCAGCTCAAGAAAGAGACGGAGACTGACCAGCACCAGGCAATTGACCAACTCGAAAATTACTTCAACGAAGTAGACGATCGTTTTGCTCATCTCAGTGATTTCTGGGGCTCAATGCTCGAAGAGTTTCATTCGATTTTTAATAGTGACACACCGATCGAGCATAAATAATAACGACGATACGCAGAGTCTGCAAAACCAACGCCTGAATCCGTGAGCAATAAAAAAGGGAAGACCTCAGGGGGCCTTCCCTTTATTTGGCTGCTATCTCAGTCTTTGGCAGATTCTTTGACAGATCTAAAGAGCTGGGATTTTATTTTTCCAGTGGTTTATGGCAAAACCACCAATCGTACCCTTCATATTGCTCTAACCGCTCTTTCGCCAGAAAGACATCTCCCGCCGGCGGTACGATGACCCGATCCCCGATAAGATCAGAATTAGGCCAGTCAGCCGGCATGGCTCCCTGTTTATCCGAGACCTGCAGCGCTTTTACCGCACGAACAATTTCATCCATATTACGCCCGATTTCCTGGGGATAATACAGAATCAAGCGGACCTTGCCAAAGGGATCGACAATGAACACTGCGCGGACGGTATTGGTTCCTTTACCGGGATGAAGCAGACCAAGTTGCATGGCAATGGAATCATTGGCCGCGATGATGGGGAACTCAATCTCCACATCCAGCTTCTCTTTGATCCATTCCACCCATTTGATATGGGAGAAGACCTGATCAATCGACATACCTATTAATTCGCATCCCATCTCCTGAAACTGGGCAAAACGTTTCTGAAAACCAACAAACTCGGTGGTGCATACAGGGGTGAAGTCGGCAGGATGACTGAAAAGAACAAACCACTTACCGTTCATGTCCTCTGGTAGCGTCATGGGACCGTGGGTAGTTTGGACTGTCATCTCAGGAAATATGTCACCGAGCAGAGGCATGTTCATGGTTGCTTGATCCATTATCTTCTCCTTAATTGAATTGATTTAATAAAAATTATCATTAGCGATACACATAACCCAATCCTCGTTTCAGGTCAATATAAAAATGAGAATCTATATCAAAAAATAGATTTTCCTAAAAAGAAGGGGAGCTAAAAGGAAAGCATATTTTTTGTAGCAGTTCAGTGTGTTTCTTTTATGATTACCTCCGGAATCCGTGACGAAGGGTGGTCACAGAACAAGGTCTCCTATGACTGATACGAAGCTTTTTAAGCTCATTCATTTGCTGTTCAGGGCCCCCCACTGTTCCGGATTCAGGTATCTGCAAAAATCACCATCTTCCACTGCCCTTCACATTATGTATATAGTCATCCCTCCAGACAGCCTGCCTCCTTTTCTTCCGCTCCCTGCGACATTTCTGCTCAGCAACTGGTTTGATCGTGAAACCCTTGACCAGGGGTACGCATTGCTGCAACAAGCCAAGATCACGCAGTTCTTTTTTTATAGAAACAGCGCGGCTGGCTTCATCGGTCACCACAAACTCACGCTTTTCTTTCGCCCCAGCCAACGCATCGAATCGGGATTCACCCTTCAAGACAGCCACTGCACGCTTTGTAAATCCTCCAGCAAAGATAAACGATGTGCCCACCTGGCAGCGCTCTGCATACTCAGCCTGCATGAACACTCCCCGGACACCTACCACCCTTTTCCGCTTCTGTTTAAGCAATCTATCTGGGGGAACCTGGCCGATTTTCTCTTCACCTGGCTGGGTAAGGGAAAAGAAGCGCCTCAAATAACACTCAACGCAACCGAACTCTCCCTGATGCAGACGACCAACGATGGGAGCCTCCGTGCCACCTTGTCCAGGTTGCCGATTGACGCGACCGAGCTCCTTGCCCCAGAAGTTCCAGAGGAGCTCCAGCACCTCTTCAGCCAGATGCAAAATCGATGCACCACCAGCAACGAGCAGCAGCTGATAAAAGTGGGGGCAACAAGTAAAGGACTGCAGCACGATGCATCCCTCTGGACCCGGCTCTGCAGAGCCGCGTTCAGCCGCCTTGGTGACGGCGTCCCCACAGTGACGCACACAGGAACGCCCGAGGCTTTTGTGCTCTCAATAAACGACAACCAGGCCGGTGTCTCCCTTGCCATCACCTTGCCTCGGGCCAATACTGTTGAGCTGCTCAAAAAACTTGGTTTGCTTCAAGACCCATATTGCCAGTTACCGGACGCCCGATGCGGCAGCGATATATCGCCTACAGCAGAAGGGACACTCCGAGTCAGTCCTATTGCCTGGCTCCCTGACGATCGTTGTCTGTCTGTTGCCGAACTCCACCAACACAAATTCGGTCCCTACTATTATCTGCCCCAAGAAGGATTTATCAGACTCTCTTCACCTGACAGCGCTGCCAGGATAATAATAGACTCCCCCACCGAGACCACAACGCCCCTGTTTGCCTTTCTCCAGCAGGCAGATGAACGTATTGTCGAACAGAAGAACCTGGCAACATTTCTTGAGCACAACCAGGAACAACTGCACCACCCGGACAATCGGGTTGCTCCGGAAGTCTTTGCCATGCGTTGTATCCATACTCCAGACCGACTCATTCTTACTGGACTCCAAGAGGAGCAGGGCTGGATCGTTCTCTCCTGTCGATTTGGCATCGGCGAGGAGCAGATCCTCCCTTCACAACTCATCAAAGCCTTACAGAAACGACAACCTCTGATCTGTGGTCTGACGACACTTCAGCCCAACGACGGCCCCCTCACCTGGCTGTACCAACGTTTTCGCCACAAACCAAAAGACCTGACCACACTCCCAAAGGAGGGACTGTGTCTCACCAGAGGAGAGTTTGCCTGTCTGGTTTCAGCCATTCCTGACATTGAGCACCAGCACAACGTCCCAGAGCTGCAACAACGGCTGAACAGCCTCTCCTCTCTGGAAAAACAACCACAGACCGACACAAGAATTCGCCATCAAAAACATCTGCGTGAGTATCAAAAAACAGGGCTTTCCTGGATGTACATGCTCTACCAACTGGGAATGGGAGGACTTCTGGCTGATGACATGGGATTGGGGAAAACCCACCAGGCAATGGCCTTAATTGACACTGTCATTCGAGAAGATGCCCCATCGGCCTCCATTCTTGTTGTCTGCCCGGCCTCTGTCCTGCTCCACTGGGCAGATAAACTCAACCGCTTTTACCCTGACCTGGGATTCGCACTCTACTACGGCCCGGAGCGGAATCTGGACATAAGCAGCCAGGCGCAGATCATTCTCACCACCTATGCCATAATCCGTGCAGATGCCCACTTGCTCAGCCAAGAGGCATTTCAGCTTATTGTCTATGATGAAATCCAGGCTCTGAAAAACAGGCGCACCGCAACCCATCAGGCCTGCAGATCCCTGCACTCCCATGCTGTGTTCGGGCTTTCGGGTACACCGATCGAAAATTCACTAGCCGACCTCTTCTCCATTTTTGCCATCTGCCTGCCAGGTTTCTTTGGCCGCTTTAAAGACTTTCAGCATACCTTTCTCACGCCCATTGAAAAATATGACTCCCTGCCGCAGCAAGAGCTCCTGACCCAAAGAATCACCCCTTTTGTTCTTCGACGTACCCGCTCTCAGGTCCTGACCGAGTTACCGGAATTAATAGAAAATAATCGAAGCTGCTGCCTCAGTTCCACCCAGGCTCAACTCTATCAGGATACCCTCGCAGCACATAAGCCTCTGCTTGACGATATAGCCGAAGAAATAGCGCCCATCGATTATCTCCATGTTTTCGCCATGATGACCCGCCTGAAACAGATTTGCGACCACCCCTGTCTAGTAGAACAGTGCGCCGATCCCACTCGGTACAAAAGCGGCAAGTGGGATCTCTTTGTCGAGCTGTTGGATGAAGCCCTGGCAAACGGCCGCAAGGTCGTGGTCTTCAGCCAATACCTGGCTATGTTAAGCTTGATGGAGCATTATCTGGAAAGCAACAACATCGGTTTTGCTGAACTACGCGGAGACATGGCTGTTCCCAAACGCCAGGCCGCAATAGAGCGGTTCGCAAACGATGATGACTGCCGGATTTTTCTTGCCAGTCTGCTGGCTGGCGGAACAGGCATAGACCTGGTCGCCGGGAATGTCGTCATCCATTATGATCGCTGGTGGAACCCAGCCAAAGAAGAACAGGCAACCGCCCGTGTCCACAGAATGGGGCAAAAGGAACCTGTGGATCTCTTTCGCCTGACCACAGAAAATACTCTCGAAGAAAAAATTGATGCCATTATTGCCGACAAGAGGAAACTCAGTGATGCCATTATAAACGAAGATGATCTTGGAATGATCAAGCAACTCAGCCGAGAAGAGTTGCTAGCCCTTTTCAGCCTATAATCTGATCAGGTATGCGCCTGTGGCGCTGTATCACCTGCTGCCTCACAACGGTACGTTCAAAGTTTTTTTGACTTTCCCCGGGATTTATCAATAATTGAATCAGGCACAAGCATACTTCTCCGCAAGTATGTGCATTGCACCTGCCCAACATCCACCCCGAGGGAAAAACAATGCGTATTGCAACCGGCGCCACCACAGACCTGTCCCCCGAGGCTGTCCTTGCACTCTATGAAACACTGCTTGAGGACCTGCAACAGGATCCTGATTTTATTGTCCTCTTTTGTTCCGAAGACTATGAGATCAAACCCATAATAACCGCACTGCAGCACCGCACCCCGAACGTTGCCCTCCATGGAGGAACCTCATGCAAAGGAGTCATGACACAAATGGGGGTAGCAGCCGGAGAGAATGGCGGTCTGGCCATGCTGGCCATCAGTGACCCGGATGGCAGTTATGGGGTCGGAGTTGTGCCATGCGCACCTGATGCCAAAGAGGCGGCTCAACAAGCCATCAACCAGGCACTGATCAATGCGGATTGCCCCGGAGAGGTGCCGAGCATGGTCTGGCTCTCGGCTGTTCCCGGTCACGAGGAAGCCATTTTAGACGGAATAGCCGAAGTTCTGGGACCGGATGTCCCTGTTGCCGGGGGGAGCTCTGCCGACAATGAACTGGATGGATCCTGGAAGCAGTTCACCATCGAAGAGGTGTATAATGATGCGGTGGTGGTCACTGCCCTCTTCCCCTCAACCGATGTGATGTTTGCCTTCCACAGCGGCTATGAGCCCACCGATGCCAAGGGACTGATCACCAAGGCCGGTGGCTATGAAGCCACGGTCAATAAGGGCGTCGCCACGGCTACCAGCCAACGAACCCTGATAGAAATCAATGGTCGTCCGGCGGCAGAGGTTTACAACCAGTGGACCGATGGGCTGATCTCCGACATGCTGGGGAGCGGTGGGCATATCCTCGGTCTGACCACCCTGAGACCTCTGGGCAGAGTTGCGGGCTATATCGGCGAGGTCCCCTATTTTCAGCTATCCCACCCCGATTCGGTCACTGCTGACAATGCCTTAACCTTGTTTTCCGATATGGCGGCTGGTGATGAAATTGTTCTTATGCGGGGGACCGTGGACAGCCTTATCACCCGCGCGGGAAGAGTGGCCACCTCTGCCATGGAAACCCATGTGGCCGATCCTGAAGACGTGGCAGGCGCTCTGATTGTCTATTGCGCGGGCTGCATGCTGACAGTGGAAAATCGCTTAGGTGAGGTCGTTGACAGTATCCGCGAGGCACTTCCCGGCATCCCTTTTCTTGGCACCTTCACCTACGGTGAGCAGGGCTGTTTTCTCAACGGCGGCAATAAACACGGCAACCTGATGATCTCAGTATTACTTTTTACCAAGGAATAGCAGGACGGTTCCTGGCTGACGAGACTGGCAGCGTGCACCACATCCATCCCCCTCTGCAAAGGAATCTATGGTCATTCAATCTGAACAACTCCTGGAAACCGTACTGGATCTGGAACGATCCCGGCAACGAGAGCGGGACATTCGACTGGAAGCCGAAGCCCTGCTTGAAGGACTGCGTGGAATGAGTGGAGCCCAGGATAAGGAAGAACTCTTTTCGGCACTGGTGCAGGCACTGCGCAGTGTGATTGATTTTGATCAGGCCTTTATTCTTCAGGCAAAAAACGCAACCGCCATGACGGTTCTCGCCACCACCTGTGCAAGTATCCAAGACAGTCACTGGAAAATCGGACCGGTTTTCAGCAAGGCACTCTCTGGAAAGCCGGTGGCGTCCTTTGATATTACCCAGATTCCGGAATGGAAGCAGCTCCCTGCAGCTACAGTCTCCACCGTCCGCTCCGCGCTGCATATCGGCCTGTCCGGCAGCAGCAAAAAAACCCTTTTGGTCGTCACCCACCAGGACCTGAAACATTTCGGTCCCCGCCATGTGAAAAAGGCCAGGCGTTTTTCTCCCCTGGCTTCCCAAGCCCTGCTCACCCTGGAATTACGCAGGGCGCTGATCGAACGCGACAGGTTCTATCAACTCTCCCTGGATGCCATGGCCATCTTTTCTTTGGATGGCGCTCTGGTTCAACAGAACCAAAGCTGGAGCACCACCTTTGATGACGAGCAGGTGCAGGCGCCAACCATATTTGCTCTGGTCCATCCCGAGGATAGGGCTCCCTTTCAAGACGTTATTGACCAGCTGCACCAGAGCGAAGAAAGCCAGGTAATCAAGACCCGCCTGCGTAAAAACTCCGGCGACTATCACTGGTTTTCCTGCAGCATCGCTGTCTATCCTGACCAGATGATGTATTATATCGTTGCCCGAAACATTCACGATTCCGTGCTGTTTGAGCAAAAACTGGCTTATCAGGCCGGACATGATTCTCTCACCGGCCTGAAAAACAGAGCTGAATTCATGGAGTACCTCAAATCCAGTTTCAGCCTCTACAGGAAGGGACGTGGTGAGCCCTGTTTTGCCTTGCTCTTTCTGGACCTGAACAAATTTAAACAGATTAACGATACCTTAGGCCATGACATCGGCGACGAACTGCTCAAGGCCTTTGCCGCCACTCTACAGGATGTCGTTCGCAGCAATGATGTGGTTTCTCGCCTGGGAGGCGATGAATTCACCATTATACTCCCCAAGGTCAACTCCATTGAAGATGCCAAGGCTGTGGGCAACCGTATTCGTACCCGTTGCCAGACGCCCTATGAATTGAAAGGGCACAGCATCCAAGTTTCAACCAGCATCGGCATTGCCATGAGCACCCCGGACTTCACTCATGCAGAAGAAATAATTCATGCGGCCGACCTGGCCATGTACAATGCCAAACAGGATAAATCGCTCCCCTTCTCCATTCATCAGGGGCCCTTACATTGCAACCTGGTGAGCAACTCCTGAGCCTCTCGCCGACCTGGCAGAACGGTTATGTTTCTCTGTCGGTTTCAGCGGTGTTCAATCCGGACTACTTTTTTTGTTCGCCCCCAGCCCAGCGCCTCCTGGTGCGAATCAAAAAAAAGATCGATGCGATTGGGCCCTTTGATGGCACCGCCACGATCTTCAACCCTGCCCCAGCCGTATCCTTCGACATACATACGCGTGCCAAAAGGATAGTATTTGGTATCTGCGGCGATGGTGCCGTCTTCTGAAAACCAGGACCAGGGGAGAATGCGGAACGGAACCATCCAAGGATGGGACAGTGTATCCCAGGAAAAAAGCCCTTCCTGTGGTTCCCGTGGCTCGGTGCCCATGGCAGTCTGCCCATAATAGGGCCGCCCCGCATCGGGCCCGGCACTGACATAGCGGTTCCAGAAATCAAGTTTCAGATAGCTCCAGCTTCCTCGTTCCCAACTGCAGCACTGGCCACACCCACAGTAGGCTGTGGTCTCCATTATCCGCCCGATGGGTTCTCGAGCACAACCACTCAGCAGAAGCAATACTCCGCCAAGGAGTAAACCGCTGACTGCCGGGCCATGTTTGCTGTTTTGCTTTTGCATAGACTCCTCCCTCCTTCTGCTTCTTGTGCCACAGGCAATTCAACCTGTAACCATTTAACAAGACAAAAGAAAACAGAACAAGCCTTTTTCATTTTCTTCCCGATCTCCGCTTCCCCCCTCCCCATCCACCAAGGACGAAATGGCCCCGCAAAACAAATATGATTGCAGTGATTGAAAATCACCATTACCTTGGCATAATTTGGTATTTTAGGTGCTCTGCAATCACCATTTCCTGCTTCTTCGGACGCTGCCTCCACGAAACGCCGTGAAATGAACAACATACCACAACTTCTTGATAAACTCGTCACTATGACAGCCAGCCAGGATGTGGAACTTATGGAGTTCAGTCTCCTGAAGACCCTCAATGAGTTTATTCCTTCAAGGGAGCTGTTCATCCTCCGGCTGGACCACAACCATCAACCGTATTACCAGTTGAAACTCAGCCAGGAGAGTTATGTTGTCCATGTGGAAAACGTCCTGGTGGAAGAGAGTGTCCTTCAAGCAATTCATGCCGCCTCTTGTAGCGCGGCACCGTTGAACCGACAACTCTCCCCGGCAGAGACCGTATCCATCTGGCACCTGATACAGCTCAGAGCCATGGATATTGTCCTGGTCGCCATTACCCCAGAGCCACTGTCAGGCTTGGACTGCCACATGGTTTCTGGCCTGCTGGGGGTCTATCGCAATTTTATTTCCGTCCTCAACGAGGCCCAGCACGATCAGCTTACAGGTCTACTCAACCGGAGGACCTTTGATGATATCATCAATAAAATTTACTCCCTGCAGCAACCGTTAGCTTCCCCGACTTCTCCAGAACGCAGGACATCGGTCGACCGTTCAGCCTACTGGCTGGTCATGGTGGATCTTGATCATTTTAAACGGATTAACGATATCTGGGGGCACCTGTATGGGGATGAGGTTCTTTTACTCACGGCCCAGCTCATGCAGACCCATTTTCGAGCCACCGATCACCTTTTTCGTTTCGGCGGTGAAGAATTTGTCATTGTTCTTCGGGCAGCTCAACAAAATCACGCCCAGATGGCATTGGAACGGTTTCGCCTGGCCATGGAAGAGTATGATTTTCCCCAGGTCGGTCAGGTGACCATCAGTCTCGGGGTTACCCGAATGGATCCCAATCAATTTACCGCCACCCTGCTTGACCAGGCTGACCAGGCACTCTATTTTGCCAAGGAGCATGGACGAAACCAGGTTTGCTTCTATGAGACCCTGGTTGCCAACGGAGAAATCGAGAAAACTGAAATCATAACCGGCGACATTGAGCTGTTTTAGGCTCCTCACTCGCCCGGTTCCACCCCCCATCTAAAAGCAAACATAATCTTATGACTGCACTCACCCCTCTTCCCAACCTGCCCATAGGGCGCTATCGTCACTACAAAGGTGGTGACTACGAGGTACTCGGGGTTGTTCGCCATAGTGAAACCCTTGAGCCACTGGTACTCTATCGCCCCATGTATAACGCAACCGGTCTCTGGGTGCGTCCTTACGCCATGTTTACCGAATGGGTCGAGTGTGAGGGGCAGCAAAAACCTCGGTTTTCCATGGTGACCCTGCCCAAAAACTAAAGGGTGAAGACTCAGGAGCAGTGCAACATTTTGCATAGCTCACCGGAAAACTCTTTCTCTGGCGCCCAACCATTTCACTCGTTGCCTCTGCCCCTGGTCCTTGTATGCAGACTGGGGGCATCTGCAGGCGCGTTATTACTTCTCTTGCATTGTGTGAATTTTCCATGCCCGAGCATGCTTCGCGTATCGCCTCCTCTCTGCAGATAAACCACCACCAGGTGGCAACTGTCCTTTCCCTCCTTGAAGATGGGGCAACCATCCCTTTTATCGCCCGCTACCGGAAGGAAGCAACCGGTTCGCTTGACGAAGTGCACCTCTCATCCATTCGAGACCTACACGCGGACCTGGTTGAACTGGACAAACGCAAAGCGTCCATTCGCAAATCGCTCACCGAACGCGAGCTGCTCTCTGAAGAGTTGCTGAACGCTGTTAACAGGGCTCCCAACCTGACAGAGCTTGAGGATATCTACCTGCCGTTTAAACCAAAACGCCGCACTCGCGCAGAGATGGCCAGAGAACGGGGATTGGAGCCTCTGGCTGTCATGCTTTTTGCCCAAAAAGGGCAAACCGTTGATCCAGCCCCTTATGTGAATCCAAAAGGAGAGGTGCAGACTGCAGAAGAAGCGCTTGCCGGAGCACGGGATATCATCGCCGAACAGCTGAGCGAGACCAGCGAGCTGCGGGCGCGGCTTCGTGCCTTCTTTCAACAGCGAGCGGTGATCTCCGCCAGGGTGGTCAAAGGCAAGGAGGAGGAGGGCAAGAAATTTCGCGACTATTTTGACTGGCAGGAATCGGTTACCAAGGTGGCCGGGCATCGGCTTCTGGCCATGCTGCGGGGAGAGGCGGAAAAAATCCTGCACCTGAGTTTGCTCCCCGCTGAAGAGGAGGCTCTTAATATACTCCACCGGGCCACTGTTCGCAGCAAGGCCTTTGATGGACAGCAGGTACGGCTGGCAGTGGATGATGGCTATAAACGGCTTTTGGCACCATCGCTTGAAAACGAGCTGCGTACCCAGCTCAAAGAACAGGCTGATCAGGAGGCCATAAGCGTCTTTGCCGACAACCTGCGCCAACTGCTTTTAGCCGCCCCTCTGGGAGCCAAACGGACTCTGGCGCTGGACCCTGGTTTTCGCACCGGGGCCAAACTGGTGTGCCTGGACAGACAGGGGCAACTGCTGCATCACACCACTATTTATCCAACCCTTTCAGCCAAACAACAGGCAGAGGCGGGAAAAATTGTAGTGGAACTTTGCAACCGTTTTCACATAGAGGCCATCGCCATTGGCAACGGAACGGCCAGCCGGGAAACCGAAACCTTTGTGCGAGCCTTGAACCTTCCCGCTGCAATCATAATCACCATGGTGGATGAGAGTGGGGCCTCGATCTACTCTGCCTCGGAAGTTGCCCGGAGGGAATTTGCAGACTACGATCTCACCGTTCGTGGAGCTATCTCCATTGGCAGACGTCTCCAGGATCCTCTGGCAGAACTGGTCAAACTCGACCCCAAGGCCATTGGGGTGGGCCAGTATCAGCATGATGTCAACCAGAAAGCTCTGAAGCAGGGGCTTGAAGATGTGGTGATAAGCTGTGTCAACCGAGTGGGGGTGGAAGTCAACAGCGCCAGCCAGGAGCTACTTACATTTGTCTCCGGCCTGGGCCCTACCCTGGCGGCCAATATACTTGCCTTTCGTCACGAACAGGGGCCGTTTACCGATCGCAAACAACTGCTCAAGGTACCGCGCCTGGGGAAAAAGGCCTTTGAGCAGTGCGCCGGTTTCCTGCGCATCCACGATGGCACCAATCCGTTGGACCGTTCCGGGGTCCATCCTGAACGCTATGCCCTGGTCCAGCAGATGGCAAAAGACTGTGGTTGCAGCATCGGGGAGCTGATAGAAAACAAAGAACAGCGCAATAAAATAGAGCTGCAGCGCTACGTGGACGGTGATTTGGGGTTACCCACGCTCAAAGATATTTTCGACGAGCTTGGCAAACCAGGCAGGGATCCTCGCCAGGAGTTCACAGCCTTTGCCTTTGCCGATGGAATCGAGAAAATGGAAGATCTGCTTGAGGGCATGTGGCTGCCGGGGATCGTAACCAATGTCACCAAATTTGGCGCCTTTGTTGATATTGGCGTCCATCAGGATGGGTTGATTCACATCAGTCAGCTCGCTGATCGATTTGTCAAAGATCCGGCAGAGGTGGTCCATGTGCGCCAACAGCTTCAGGTTCGCGTTATCAGTGTGGACAGTGCACGCAAGCGCATTGCCCTCTCACTGCGCAGCGAGTAACCACAAAAAATCTTCCTTAGTCCGTAGGCAGGGTAAACGAATCAATCAGTGCATCAATGTCCTGTTGCCAGGACACAAAATTTTTCTTCGCCTGCTCTCTACTCTCACCCAGACCTCGACAACTGACAGACCAGGTTAATCCGGGGGTTGCGGTCATAATCACCCGCCCGTAGAGGTACTCATCAAGGCCTTGGCGCAATCGGTAGGTGCCCACATGGGTCGGCCGCCCATCCAATCGCCCTGTACTGGCTTTGATAACGTGCAGGTGTTCTTCCTCCTGCCCCAGCACTTCCTGCAACTCCTCTTTGGTGGGTGTTTGCTCAAAGATCTCATCAATCTCTTCCTGCCTTGCATTGACCGCATTGGGATACTCCTTTACCATCACCGCACACGCTGCTGCTGGCACCCCATCCGGCGTAACGAGTTGCACCCGCATTGCACGTTGCGCTCCAGGTGTGAATATCCACGATGCCGGATAGTGGAAGCTAAAGCCAAATTGGTCATTCAGGTATCGTGCTGTTGTATTTGCTGCAGGTGCGTTTCCAGCTGCCAACACACAGACGAAGAAAAGCAAGATGCCACGTAAGGAAAAGAGTAGGCGCATATCGTATTCCAAAATAATTTTCTTATTCAAGATTCCCTCAACTAAAAGCCCAATCACAGGTTCAGCTTTACGATCAGTCATGGGCGCGGTATGGTTGTTGAATCATTTATAGAGGATTAGCCAGAAGTTACACCCGTTTTCAGGCAATATCCAGAGCCCAAATCACCGCGTCCATGTCTACCCAGCAGATTCCACCATTTACCCCAGAGGCATTGACCCTGCTTTTTCGCCAGGAGAATTTTCTCGCCTTTCAAAAGCCGGGATTTCCTTCCCACTACTGGGCACCGCTTCTGGCCGCCTGTTGTGGTGCCAGTCGTAACGAGGTCTTTTTTCTTATGCCAGGCGACCTGATCCAGAAGCAGGGAGTGTGGTGCCTCAACCTACGTAGGCTTGGTGATGCTGATACACCGACACGCACCATCCCACTGCACCCCTGGCTACTGCAACTAGGCCTCATCGATTTAATCCGCAGCCAGCAGGAAACAGATCCGCAAAAGCGGCTTTTTTCCGAATATCGGGCGGGTCGGGAAAACGCGGGCATGGTCTTTTCACGCGCCTTTGTCCAGTGGATAAAAACCATTGTAGCAGCCCTTGCCCCGGAGCAACAGCACCTCTTTGCAGCCGACTTTCACTTTCCATCCCTACGGGCACTGTTCTGGCAGCAGGTTGAGCTGGCCGGGCTGAGCAGCCAAAGTGTTGAACTGTTGCGAGGCCAGCAAGGAGACCTGACCCGGGTTGCAAAAGAGCTTGCAACCTTACCGATGCAAGAGTTGTTTCCGCCTCTACCGGATTTTAAAGATATCTATATACAACCATGAGGTCTTGAAGGAATCTTGAATAATTGCTTTTTCTGCCAATCTCTGCGTTATGCTCAAAATTTTATCCTCGGAATATCAAGCATATGCCTGCGGTAAAATTTTTCACATGCCTTGACCTTGATTGAAAAATCTAATTATTCAAGACACCCTTGAGAGGTAAAAGACCACTTATCATTAATTCATTCCAGGAAAGAGACACCATGCAACCATCCAACCCCACCTGCGCCGCCTGCTCGTTTAAACCCGATGAACGTATCTGTCGCACCGAGGGAGGACGCCACCCCGAAAACTGTCCCACGGTCCGCAAACCCGAACTGATAGAGGAGTCCCGGGCTGAGTATGCAAAGAGTGAAAACGCCGAGTTTGCCCGCCAGGCCTCTCTTCAGGAACGAGATGGCTACGCAAACCGAGAGCTCGGCTACGCCAAGGTTCGTCCCGCCAAACCCCGCATTGAGGAAATTTTAGACTTCATTGGCAAGATGGGCTACAAAAAAGTGGGTATGGCCTTTTGCCTTGGCCTGCGAAACGAGGCCAAAATTGTAGAACGTTTTTTTAAAAACCACGGAATCGAGATGGTCTCGGTCATCTGCAAGGTTGGCCGCATCCCCAAGGAAGAGTTGGGATTGACCGATCAGGACAAAATCAGTGTCTGCACCTTTGAAACCATGTGCAACCCTATCCTCCAGGCACAGGTACTCAATTCAGAACAGACCGAGTTCAATATTCTTTTAGGGCTCTGCGTGGGGCATGACTCCCTTTTCCTCAAGTATGCCGAGGCCCCCTGCACCGTGCTAGCGGTCAAAGATCGGGTCACCGGCCATAACCCGCTGGCGGCTGTGTATACGCTGGATTCGTATTACAGGGCCTTAAAATAATTTAGAACCTTCATTTCAAGGGCAGCAGAGGCTCAGCCAGCCTCCTGCCGTGTTCCCCGGCTGATGGAAAGGATCACGCCCAGACAGGAAAAAAATGAAAACACGACCAAGGCCGTCCGCATACTGATGATAAATTGATCAAGGTTTGCATTGGTGACGGCCTGGTCTCCCATAAACAGGGAAAAGACCAGGGTAATCGTTGTCAGGCTGGTGGCCATACCCAGGGTGCGCATGGCGCCGATCATCCCAGAGGCCACCCCGAACTGACGCCGCTCCACGCTATCCATAATGGCGGTGGAATTCGGGGTGATAAAAATTCCAAAACCAGCTCCAATCAGCAAAAGCTCCACTGCAACAAGCCAGAGCGGTGTCCGGGTACTCAGGGTCAAGGCCGCCAGGAGCAACCCTGCAGCACTGATGAGCATGCCGGCGGTTGCCAGCTTGGCGATGGCAATTCGATCTGCAAGACGTCCGGAGAGAGGTGAAGTAACCACCTGCATGAGCGGTTGCAAAAGAAGGATTAACCCGGCTTCACGGGCCGTGAGGCCCTTTGCGTACTGCAAAAAAAGGCTCATAAAAAAAACAATGCCAAAGGTGGCCGCGTAGTTGCCCAGCGCAGCCAGGCTGCTCAGGGTAAAAAATCGATTTTGCGAGAGTAATCGAACATCGAGCAGTGGGCTGTTGCTGCTTTTTTCCAACACAAGGAAACCACCCAAGCCGAGCGTGCCTGCAAGCAACAGCGGGAGCCCCAACCACAACTGCTGGGCGTGAGCTGCTCCGGTCATGATGCAGCCGACACTGAGGCCGTATACCGTGCTCCCCAGCCAGTCCATCCGTTCACCCGAGGCATTTTTCTCCATTTCACGCATACCAAATAGGCAAACAAAGACCGCTGCAAGCCCAATGGGCACCGGGCTAAGAAACACATGCCGCCACCCGAAATGTTCCGTGATGTAGCCACCAATCACCGGACCGGTGGATAATCCTACATAGGTACAGGCGGAGACCAGGCCGATCTTGCGTGCCCGTAGCTCTGGAGGGAAGGCAGCCGCCACCAGGGCCATGCTGCCGGAAAGCATGGTTGCCGCACCGATTCCCTGAAAAAACCGCAGGGTGATAACAGTGTAGATACTGGTACTGAAACCAAGGAGAAAGGTAAAACCGGTAAATATGCCCAACCCGCTTAAAAACATAATCCGCTGGCCAATGATATCCCCCAGGCGCCCAAAGGTGAGCATAAACATGGCCAGCGAGAGCACGTAGGTCTGCTCAACCAGTCCTATCTGCATGGCTGAGGCATTGAGATCCCGCCCCAAAGATGGCAGGGCAACACCTATAGAGGTGAGCATAAACGGTGCCATGAACTGGGCGAGACAGACCGTCAACAAAATCATATTGGCGGAGGTTAAAGGGGGGGGTGTTGCTTTCTCCATACTTCAGCTCCCAAAGCGGACGTTATGCGCCCACAACATCAAAATATTTCGATCTCGCCATGGGCGAGCAGCTGTTTTCTTCTGCTGGAGGCGAAGATACTCAATCCCGCAGATTGCAGCCAGTCTCCAAAGAAAAAATTAACAATCCCAAGTATGAGGAGTATCTCAATGCAACCAACAATCCTTCCTGAACTCTACAGTATCGGCATTGTTCATGGTGATATTGTCGATCTTGACAAGGCCCCAAAAAACTACGACATCTCCGACCACACCGGTATTCTTGAAATCGATCCCCGCTATCAGGAAGCCATTGATGGCATTAAAACTGGCATGACCATCGTGGTCCTCTTCTGGCTGCACCGCTCCTCTCGCGATATCCTGAAGGTCTACCCGCGCGGTGACAAAAGCCGGGGGTTAAGTGGTGTTTTTGCCACCCGCAGCCCGGTACGCCCCAACCCAATCGCTCTTTCCGAATTGACTGTCCTTTCGGTGGAGGGAAACCGCATTGCAGTGCGCGGACTGGACGTGCTGGACCAGACACCGATCATTGACATCAAAAAGAAGGTCGCCTCTTAAGCCTTCCGTATTTTTCCTATCTTCTTTGGGGCTTAAAGATATACACTACGTTTATGAGGCCAGCTCAAAAACGGCCTGAGCATATATTGTTTACACATCGACCGATCGCGAGCATTGTTTTTTCCCTACACGAGGTCAGTTATGTTTGAATCTGCTGAACTGGGACACAAAGTTAAAAAATCCGTTTACGAAGACGAGGTACCAGCCCTGCGCGAGGCACTGCTGACAGCGCAGATGGAGCTGGCCCAGTCCGGAGCCTTTCAGGTGATCATTCTCATCGGCGGCCTGGACGGCGCAGGACGTGGGGCCACCGTCAACCTGCTCAACGAGTGGATGGACCCGCGCCATATTCAAACCCATGGCATGGGCGAACCAACCGACGAAGAACTTGACCGCCCCATGATGTGGCGCTTCTGGCGTGCCCTGCCCCCCAAAGGGAAAATCGGGGTCTTTTTAGGTTCCTGGTACACCTGGCCCATTCTCAACCGAGTCAATGGCAAGACAGACACTGCAGACCTGGAACAGAGCCTGGGTAGGGCAAAACGACTGGAAAAGATGCTGGTGGATGAGGGGGGGTTAATCCTCAAATTCTGGCTCCATCTCTCCAAAAAGCAGCAAAAAAAACGATTTACCGAACTGGAGAAGAACCCTCTCACCCGGTGGAAGGTCACCAAACGCGATTGGAGACGCTATAAGCTCTACGATACGTTTCGAGAGGTGCATGAAAACGTTATTCGCCATACCAGTACGGCAGAAGCCCCATGGCTTATTGTCGAGGGGGAGGATGCCCGCTACCGCAACCTGACCGTGGGCAAAATTCTGCTCAAGGCCCTCCAGGAACGTCTCCAGCTGGCACAAGCCCCTGCCCCCAAAGCTCTGACGCCACCATGGATGCCGCCCATTGACAACCTCCACCTGCTCAAAACCCTGGATATGAGCCAGGTGCTGGAGAAAAAAGAGTATAAAGCGCAACTGCAGAAATACCAGGCACGCCTGGCCGAGTTGACCCGAGATTCCAAATTTAAATACATGTCTGTTATTGCGGTCTTTGAAGGGAACGATGCAGCAGGAAAAGGAGGCAGCATTCGACGCATCACCAAAGCACTTGATGCTCGTTTTTACCAGGTCATCCCCATCGCGGCCCCCACAGAAGAGGAACGGGCCCAGCCCTACCTCTGGCGCTTCTGGCGTCATCTGCCCCGCAAAGGGCGGGTTACCATTTTTGATCGCTCCTGGTACGGACGCGTGTTGGTGGAACGGGTCGAGGAATTCTGTGCTGAAGCGGACTGGATGCGGGCCTACAGTGAAATCAATGATTTTGAAGCCCAGCTGGTACGGCACAATCTGCTGGTGGTCAAATTCTGGCTGGCCATTACCAAGGATGAACAGTTACGCCGCTTTAAAGATCGTGAAAAGACTGCATTTAAGACCTTTAAAATCACTGAGGAAGACTGGCGCAATCGGGAAAAATGGGAACTCTATGAGCAGGCGGTCTGTGATATGGTGGATCGAACCAGCACCCTTCTTGCCCCCTGGACGCTGGTGGAGGCCAACAGCAAGTATTGTGCTCGCTTGAAAGTGCTGAAAACGCTCTGTGACCAGATCGAAACAAAACTCAAGCACTTGCATGAATCCGGGGTTAACTACCTGGATACACCCAAAAAGAAAACCTGAATCCGTGAGCATTCATCGTGCGTCAGTTTCGTTATTTGTGACATGCCGATTAAAGTACACTTTATCGGCTTGTTACGAACAATGAAGGTGGCGTGCTGATGGATGCCCCAAAAGGCGGTGGGTGAAACTGAACAATACATGAATTTGTCTAAAAATATTCGTCCATTTAAAAGGATGCGTTGTTCAGTGCCCACCCGCCGTCACGGATTCAGGGAAAAAATAACGAAGCATGTGGCGGCGGGTGATTGCTGGTCGACGAATCCTCTTGAATAAAAAGCGATTCATTGGAAAAAACCGTCCCAGGTTCAGCAACACCTGCCGCACCGAGAATGTTCGCGAATTTTGAGGTTATTTATGCCACTCTTTATTGGGCTGCTGTCTTGCTGAGAGAGTAATGAGGATTTTATCGCCACCGGCGACACCTCCCAGGCCAAGCTGTTCATTAAAACTTGCTGTAAAAGCTTCCAGCGCGGTGTAGGGTTCATTCGCAATTCTTTCCACACCAACCGCCTTTCCTGCCGAGATGGCCGCTGCAACGATTTCGCTCCAGTGGGCATCCAGCACGTCTCCTGGCGCACAAAGTTCTGCGTAGGCAACAGTGGACGTTGTGCGATAGTAAATGTACGGTTGAGGAATAGGTGAGCCTTCCCATTTGACTTTGGATTCAGCAACCAATCCGGTTCTTCCAAGTTCCAACTGCCGACATGCGTACGACATAAAAAAACCTCCTCATGTTCTATTTTTCTTTGGCATTATAAAATGCCCTTCTGAGTTGAGGTGTCTGTCGTTTCAGGCAAACATCTTTTGAGATATATTTAGATTGTAAACTTTTTAGGCGCAGGTGCAATCAACTCTTTAATTTTCTTTGTGCCACCCCCGCCCATTTTTTTCAATTTCTCACACTATTCCAAGGGGTTGAACCATGGGGTCGCCCAAACATACGACAGGTTTAAAAAATTCAAGAGCAGTCGCCACTCCCAGAAGAATGGCGACTGCCAAAAACTTTCTGCGCTTTTTCCCTGAGCATTCATTAAATCCGTGACGGCTAATTGCCGCTGAATTACACATCTTCTTCAAGAAATAAGCATTTGTTAAAAGAATACTCACAAGAATACTCACGGATTTGGAATTTTATTCAGGGGACAATTTTGTGACTCCAATTGTTACTTCACCCGTTCTTCGTAGGGAACGCGGCTCACTTCACACCAGACATTTTCCTTCGCGACCAGGCCACGAGAACTTTTATCGGTTAACTCGACAGCTTCACGATCATTTTCTGCATAGGCGACACACCACTGAGTGCTGGTTGCATTGTGTGCATGCCAATCCTCGCTGAATCTGTCACTGGACTCTTTTGCGGCCTCGGAGACAAACGGGTAGGAATTCAGAGTTTTTGTATCAACAACCTTTGCCTCGCCATTATGAACAACATAAAATTTTTTCATACTCAATCTCCTGTGGTAAGAGAGTAGGTTTCAATGGGGTTGCCTTTTATAATAATGATTATCATTATGATTTGGCAAGAGAAAAAATACAAATATCTTCACGCTACATGCCACAAAATTTATATTCCGAACATGGGATTAAGGATTTAGGTTGCATGCAGGTTAAAATCCCTCCTTGCTAAAAACAGCAGGCCTCCCCTAGAATACTTTTTGATATTATGTCGTTATTATTCCTGAATCCGTGACGACGGAGAGGCCGCCCAACGACATATCTTTTTAATAATACAAAGATTTTTAAATCATCTCTCGTGTTGTTCAGCTTCACCCGCTGGCACGGATTCAGGGTATATCCCCTTTGCCAAAGCCTCAGAGACCTCCCATGAACGCCAAAATCTCCATTCGTTTAAAGCTCTTTTTCAGCCATGCACTTGCTGTCCTTCTTGTTTCCGGCAGCATTGGCACCTACTTTTACACCAGCGCGGCCGATAGCCTGCTCACCGGTCTGCAGGAACGACTGCAATCAAGTGCTGCCTTAATCAGCCAGATGATTGATGCTAACAGTCTTCGTGACATAGCAACCGAAGCGGATACAGCAAAAACGCAGTATCTCAAGCCCCTGGAACAGCTCAGGCAGCTCAGAAGAATGAACCCTGATATCGCCTTTCTCTATGTGATGCGCCAACAGGGGGAAAAAGTCTTTTTTGTGATCGACTCGGATGAATCCGAGGAGCAGGCCATGCCCGGACAGGAGTACACCGCTGTGTTATCGAGCCTGCTCAAGGGATTTACCAGTGTCAGCGTGGATAAAAAGATCAACACCGACCAATGGGGATCATTTCTCTCCGGGTATGCGCCACTGAAAAACGGACAAGGCGAATACCTGGTAGGCCTGGACATGCGAGCCGACAAAGTCAACAGTAAGTACAGAAGTTTAAGAATTTCTGGCATCTGTTCTCTATTGGCTTCCATAGCCCTGGCATTTCTCTTTTCCCGGTACCTGGCTTCACGTTTTACCGGGCCCATTGATCTGGCCATCACCCGGTGCACAGACATTGCCCGAGGCAAACTTGATGAGCAGATCTCTCTACGAACCAATGATGAGCTGGACCAGCTCCTCATTGCCTTTAACGAGATGTCGACTGCTCTGGCCCTCAGTGAACAGGTGAAGCAGGAGGCCTTCACGGCTCTGCAATACTCAAAGGATGAGCTGGAGATACGGGTCCGCCAGCGCACTGAAGACCTCAATGAGGTCAATACCCGCATCAGCCACGAAATAGCCCAGCGTATCATCGCCCAGAATGCCCTGGAAGAGGCGGCAATGATAGACCCGCTCACCCGACTCTATAACCGCAGGGCCATGATGGAACGGTTGGAGCATGAAAGTGTACGCTGCCAACGTAATCATATGCCTTTCACCCTGCTCTTTATCGACCTGGATCACTTCAAAGAGGTAAATGATCAGCTCGGCCATGATGCTGGCGATACCATCCTCATCGAAGCCGGAGTCCGCATGAAAAGCATGCTCCGCGGCCAGGATTCAGTGGCTCGTTGGGGGGGCGAGGAGTTTGTCATTCTGCTCCCTGAGACAGAGCTCTGCAGCGGACTGCTGGTGGCAGAAAAAATTCGGGACCGTATCGGGGAAAGCTTATTTTATGCAGAAGGGACTGCAATGAAGGTGACCGCAAGCTTTGGCCTGGCGGAATATGGAACAGATTCGGAGATAAAGACGGTGGTGACAGAGGCAGACGACGCCATGTTTTTGGCTAAAAACAAAGGCGGAAACCGCATCGAGCTGGCAGAGGGGAGAAGCTGTTAAGCCTGGCGGCTTGAAGGGTAAAAAAAACCGCACTCAAAAAAATTTGAGTGCGGTGCGGTTTTCAGTCCTTTTTCTGGCCAAACTGTTCATAGCTGACCTGCGCGGTTAAAAGCGAGGTGGTGGGATGCCCCTCTTTACGCCCCTCGGGGTAACCGATTCCCACCATGGCAAGCACTTCTACGCCCTCGGGTAAACGAAGAAGCGAGCGCATATAGTCCTGCGATGAGGTTCCATCTTCACGGTCACGCAGGCGCAACTGTACCCAGCAGCTTCCCAGGCCAAGATCTGCCGCCTCCAGATGAACAAGCAGCGTGGCAATAGAGGCATCTTCAATCCAGACATCACTTTTACTGGTATCAGCACACACCACAATCACCAGCGGTGCCCCGGCCAGAAAGGTAGCCCCGTGGCTTTTGGCTTTGGAAAGTGCCTCAATTCGCTCTGCCTCCCTGACCACCACGAACTCCCAGGGATTGAATCCTTTGGATGAGGGAGAACGCAGGGCCGCCTCCAGAAGGAGATCCAGCTTTTCCTGCTCAATGGGTTGATCTGTAAAACGACGAATACTTCTTCTGCTGCGTAACAAATCAATCAACATGACGTTTCCTCATGGTCTTTTGGTTGTGCGCACAGCCTCTTCCGCTGCGACCGCCCTTGGAAGTGCAAGCTGAGGTTATGCCAGTGCCTGGCCTATCTCCCGTTGAATTGCGCTGATACAGGCCTCGGGATCTTTGGCGTCGCGGATGGGGCGACCTATTACCAGGTAATCCGAGCCATCGGCAATGGCCCGTCCTGGCGTGGCGACTCGCTGTTGATCGTTGAGATCAGCACCTGCCGGTCGAATTCCCGGGGTCACCATAACAAATTCCTGGCCCAGTTGCTGGCGCAGCAATGGTGCCTCCATGGCGGAACAGACAATGCCATGGCAGCCGACGCTGAGCACAGTGCGTGCGCGTTGCAGCACCAGATCTTCGACGGTTCCCTGGTATTGCAACTCGCTGACCTGTTCTTTGCCAAAACTGGTCAAAACAGTGACCGCGAGAATCTGGATGCCGGTATCCGCTTCCAGGGCCGCCTCCACCACCGGGCTGTAGCCATGGACAGTGGTCAGAGAAATCCCACGATCGGCAAACTGCTCAACCGCCAGTTTCACAGTCGCCGGGATATCATAGAGCTTGAGATCAAGCATGACCTTACAGCCCTTGCGGACAATGTGCTCCACCACACTCCAGCCACCGGAGAAAAAGAGCTGCATCCCCACTTTAAAAAAACGAACATGGTCAGATAAACGATCGACCAAGGCTATAGCTTTGCGGGGGTCGGCCACGTCCAGAGCAAAGATTATGCGTTCTTCCAGGGGAATATCGGTCACGTTCATGCGCTGATCATCTCCTCTTTGAGCATACGGTCGGCAAAATCGAGCACAAACTGACGTTGGGCAGCAGTGGCCTGGGCGATACAAGTGCAATGCATATTGCTGCCGCTACGCACCAACAGCTCAAAGCGAATGGCGCTTTCTTCCAGCACCACGGTGCAGTAAAAAGGTGCACAGTCACCATGGCCAATCTGCTCCGGGCCGATCAGGTCGGGGGGAATTTCAAGAAAATACACCCCCTCCAGTCCGCCGGGTTTCAGGGTCCGTTTCAGGTAACTATCCAGGGAATCGCGTTCGAGAAACGAGATCTCGTCAATCATGTACTGTCGCATACTTTGCTTCCTTTACTGCCTTTTTGTGTAGAGTGTCGCCTGAGCACTAAAAATTACGTGCACCAGCTTCTTACAGGTACTCAGCCGCCAGCGAGGCCAGATGGCTGCGTTCGGAACGGGTCAGGGTAATGTGCCCACAGGTCTCATGCCCTTTGAGTCTCTCCACGGTGTAACTCAGCCCGTTGCTGCTGGCGTCGAGATAGGGGTTATCAATCTGCTCGGGGTCTCCGGTAAGGATCATCTTGGTGCCCTCTCCGGCACGACTGATGATGGTTTTCACCTCGTGCGGAGTCAGATTCTGGGCCTCATCGATAATCACATACTGACGCGAAATAGAACGCCCACGGATATAGGTCAGGGCCTCAAGCTCAATGCGGTCTTCTCGCAGGAGTCGCTTGATGCCGAGTTCGGCCGCGGCATCCTGTTTGCCGCCGTTGGTCAGCCCCATGAGATAGCTCAGATTATCAAAGATGGGCTGCATCCACAGCTTCATTTTTTCATCCTTGCTCCCAGGAAGATAGCCAATATCCTTGCCCAGGGGAATCACCGGTCTGGAAACCAGCATTTTTTCGTACTTGTCCGCCTTGATCGAGTTCGCCATACCGGCAGCCAGAGCGAGCAGAGTCTTGCCGGTACCGGCCTGCCCCACAAGCGTCACAAGAGCCACCTCCGGGTCCATGAGCAACTCCAGGGCAACCCGCTGTTCCATGGAACGCGGACGAAGATTGAAGGCGCTGTCAAACACCGGGTTCAGGGGTCTGAGCAGGTTGCCCGCCTTGCTTGCACGGCCAATGGCGGTATGCTTTTCATTTTGAGCGTCCACCAACAAGACAAACTCATTGGGAAGGAATTCTTCATCCGCAAGCTCAAGCTCCTTTCCCTTGTAGAGATGGTCGATCTTCGATGCGCTGACCTTTATCTGGCGCCAACCGGTATAGAGCTGGTCAAAATCCGCCTTTTCCTGCTCAAAATCCATCACCGCAACGCCCAGTGCGTCGGCTTTAAGTCGGGCATTGATATCTTTTGAAACAAAAATAACCCGCCTGCCCTCTTTATGGAGCCGGTAGGCGGTGGCGATAATTCGATTATCCGGGATATTCAGGTCGATGCAGGTGCCGCAGTCGTCCTCCTTTTCCATGGTGATCCAGACCTTCCCGCCGTCTTCGGTGGGGACGCCTTTTCCCAGACTCCCCTGACCACGAAGTTGATCCAGGGTACGAATAACCTGGCGGGCATTGCGCCCGAGCTCGTCGTTGTTCTTTTTAAACTTGTCGAGCTCCTCAATCACCGTCATCGGCAGGACAACCGTATTATCGGCAAAACAGGTGATCGCCGCGTTACTATGCAGCAACACATTGGTATCAAGAACAAAATGTTTATCAGCGGACATGCAACTCCTGCTGGCTGGGGTGGGTAATCATTCAATCGATGCAACCAGGCAAGCCGGTCCCCCTTTGACTCGGCACGCCAGATCAGGGCCTATTCTCCTCTCGAGCCCCTCACGCCTTTTACAAATCCAGACTCGTCGTATCCGTGTTGATGACCTCTGCACCGTCCTCTTGCACTATCACCATGTTCTCCAGGCGAATACCGCCCCAATCAGCAAGGTATAATCCCGGTTCAACCGTGACCACCATACCGGTCTCCAGCGTATTGGTCCCACGGGGAGAGAGCCGGGGATCTTCATGGACCGCAATGCCCACTCCATGCCCAAGCCCGTGCCCAAAGGCATCGCCGTAGCCAGCATCGTTGAGCACCTGACGGGCCGCCCGGTCCACCTCCACACCGGTGACACCGGCGCGGATGGCACCAATCCCGGCAAGCATGGCCTGGCGCACCACCCGGTGACGTTCAATAAATGTCTGATCAGGCTTGCCCGCCACAAAGGTGCGGGTCATATCCGAGCAGTAGCCATTAAGAATAAGCCCCATATCGATCAGCACCAGATCGCCTGGCTCCAGGACCCGATCCGTGGGTACGGCATGGGGTTTGGCCGCGTTGGTACCAAAGGCGACAATGGTCTCAAAGCTTGGTCCCTCAGCCCCCATCTCCCCCATGGTCAGCTCGAGGGCAAGGGCAATCTCCCGCTCGGTCATGCCAGGCTCAATGGTCTGGTAGACCGCCTGAAAGACCTTTTCATTCAGCGCCTGGGAGCGCCTGAGCAACTCCAATTCCTGTGGATCTTTAATTGCTCTAAACTGCTCAATCAGGTTGGATGTGGCCTTGAGCGTCAGTTCTCGGCTGGCTGCCATTTTCTCCAGTTTCTGAAAGGTCGAGTAGAGAAAATACTCGCTTTCAAAGGCCAGGGTCTGAACCTCCAGAGAATGGCAAAGGGTTTCCACCGCCTGCAACATCCCTTTGGTGTAGGTCTCCACCGTATAGAGCGGGGCCTCTGCTTCCGCCTGGAGGGTAAAGCGGGAATCAGTGAGAAGAATGGGGTTGCCCGATGCCGGTATCAGGAGATAGCCTGCGGTTTCCTGAATACCGTGATCGGGTGCGGTATACCCACTTAAGTAACGGCGATTATCCGGCTGCGAGACAAGCAATCCATCGATTTTTTGTTGTCGCAGACTCTTTTGGAGTCGCTCTATTCTCTCCTGTTGGGGGGCATACATAATCAGATCCCAAACCAGGCGGAAAGCTGCGCTTTGAACTGCTGCAGGGCCTGACCGTACTGTCCATCAAGATCGGCTTCGAGCTTGGTCCACTGCTCCTTGAATTGCGGCTCAGTGGTGGGATCAAAGTCAATACTGTCGGGTTGCATGCCTTTGCTCATCATCACCTGCTCAATCTGCATCCGCACCTGCTGCGCGAGCTGATCACGTAACTGCTGACGATGCTGACCATACTGCAAGGCAATAGTCTGCAACTCCTGACAGAGCGCCCCCACATCCGGCGTGGCAGCGTTGAGCTCAACAATACCGGCAATAGCCCGCTGCAACCGCTCTATTCCTTCTTCGTCGCGGGGCAAGAAGAGATTACGGACAAGCGATCGCAACATGCCCTTGGCAATAACCTCGTGATCCGCTGCGGGAAATTCGCCAAGAATCTCCCCCAAGGAGGGTTTGCTGCCGTTTAAAAAATCGACCGTGCTCTGCATGCCCTTCTTGGTATTCTCTTCCTGACGCATTTCCTCTGGCGTGGCCATGCCCATACGGGCGGCGCGCTCCATAACCAGGTCCATGGTCGATTTTATTTCAGCCATTGTCGAACTCTCCTTCTCGCTCAATAACAGCGGATGGCAGGCTTTAAGGGAATATGCCTGGGCCGACCGTCCCTGCATTGAAGGGCAGTGTTTGGGGGGATTCAGATGTACATTGCACTCCACGCAAGACCAGCCTTGCGGGGAGGTATACCTTTGTCGATTTTCTTTATCCTGAATCCGTGAGCATTCATCAGTGCGCCAGTTTCGTTGTTTGTGACATGCCGATTAAAGTAAACTTTATCGGTATGTTGCAGGCAATAAAGGTGGCGTGCTAATGGATGTCCCAAAGGGCGGTGGGTGCAACTGAACAATACATGAATTTGAAAATACGTCGTCTTATTAAAAAGATGCGTTGTTTAGTAACCACCCGCCGTCACGGATTCGGGTTTATCTGCAACAGCCGGTATTTGGTTCCGGCCTCAGATGTTAGGATTGTGTTTGTAAGTGGGGATTATAAACACTGATCGGGTAAACTACAAGCGGCCTGCAGCGGTGAGACGTGCTGCAAAAAAACCATCCAGACCATCAGCGGGGTTTGGCCGTAAAAATCCGTGTCCATCGATGAGACGATGTGCATTCTCCGGGAGAAAGGTTCGGGCGTCTTCCATGGTGAATGCGGGCAACTGATCAAGAAACTGCTCAATCACTCGATGATTTTCCTCTGGCTCCAAAGAGCAGGTCGCATAGACAAGCACGCCACCGGGCTTCAAGAGCTTTGCAGCCGTGGCCAGCAACCCAAGTTGCAACACCTGATACTGGATAAAATCTTCAGGGGTACGGTTCCAGCGAATATCGGGTTGCCGACGAATAACGCCGGTTCCCGAACAGGGGGCATCAATGAGAATGGCGTCGAAAGCTCTGGGCCGAGTGGCAGCAAAATTCTCTAAATTCGAGCGCACCGCGATAACAGCCTTCTGGTGCCCCAAACGAAGAATATTTTCCCGCAAAAGTCGGTAACGGCGGCTATCCGGCTCCACAGCTGTTACGGATCCACCGAGGGGTAACATCTCCGCCAGGTGCGAGGTTTTCCCGCCAAGGCCTGCACAGCCATCGAGCACACGTGCTCCCTCAGGCAGGTCCCCAACCAATAGCGAGGCCAATTGGGCCGCCTCATCCTGCACCTGAAATCGCCCTTCGGCCATGCCGGGCAAGGAGACGACTGAGCCAGGATACTCTTTGACAATGAGCGCCTGGGGGCTGAAAAATCCGTTTTCAACCTTGATCCCTGTTTTTTCCATCAGCTCTTTGAGTGCCTGACGGCTTCCCTTACGCCGGTTGACCCGCAAACTCAAGAGAGGTTCATGGTTGTTGGCAGCACAGATCGCGCGCACCTTTTCCATGCCCAACTCTTTTTGCCAGCGGCTTATCATCCAGGCTGGATGATTGAGCACAGGCGGGTCTGCTTCGGCTAATTGCTGGGCCGAAGGCAAGGAACTTCGTTTTCTGGCAACATTGCGCAAAACTCCATTGACAAAACCAATGAGCCAGGATGGCTGTTTGGAGCTTTTCAGGGCATTGACCGTGGTGTTGACTGCCGCAGATTCGGGAATGCGACTCAGAAAAAGTAGCTGGTAGACGCCAATGCGCAGAACCATCAGGGTGCGCGGTTTCATCTTACGTAGCGGATGTTTGGAGAAACGGCGGATGATCTGATCTAGATATTCCTTTTGCCGCAAGACACCGTACACTAAGGTCTTCACCAAAGCTCGATCAATGTCAGCCACCTGTTCAATGGCATCATGAAACAAAAGATCGACGGAGTTGTGGGTTGATGCCCAGAGGCAGAGCATGTCAACCGCGGCAGCACGCGGAGAAACCGAGGGGGAGGATGTGGCCATGAATAAACAACCGGAAAAAAGAAAAGGGCAGCGCCGCATACTGTTGGGGCGCATAAATGCTTACGGGTTCAGCAACGTGGCAGCACTCTGCCATGAACAGAGTGAAATGCAATGTTTTTTGTGCTGCATATAGAATTACAGGAAACAAAATCTTTCTCCCGCCTGCCCCATGTTCAGCCTTAATGGGGCGAGGGCATTGCCGTTATTACGTTTTCCTACTTTGCTCTTCTTTCGGTTTGGCTCTATAATTCTGTAAGTAATGTTATCTTTTTTGATTTCCAGCCACCGGCTACACAGAGAATATTGCCACCCTTTGTGGGGAGCGGCTGGTATCCTGAAGAGTAGTCTGTCATGACAGAAAGGGGTTCTGAGACGAATAACCAGAAAAGCAGTTCAGAGTACGCTGTGCCTGGCGGAACTTTTTGCAAGGAATGGATACACAGTTTCATCAAACGCTGCCCATTTCGGCAGCAATTTTTGATAAAAACATGGTCTACCTTGCCTGCAGCGATCAGCACCTGAATGATTTCGGGCTCAGTGAAGAGCAGGTCATAGGAAAAAACCATTATGCACTCTTTCCGGCCTTGCCCCAGAAATTTCATGACGCCCATCAACAGGCACTGCATGGCTCTGTTGTCAAAAGCGACAACGACAAGTACACAATGCCCGATAAATCAATCCGCTACACCAGTTGGGAGTGTCACCCCTGGTATGACGCGACGGGCGATATCGGTGGCATGATACTCTATGCGGAAAACACCACCGAGCGGACACGCATCCTCCAGGAGGCAAAAGATCAAGCCGAGCGGGAACAGGCCAAATGGCTGACCATTCTTGACCACGTCAGCAGTGGTGTCGCGGTCTTCGACGCTTCCGGGAATCAAATTTATGCCAACAATAAGCACCTAAAAATCTACGAGTTTGACGAGGGAGAGGAAAAGCAGCTCAGCAGAGAGTATATTGCTCGACATTTTGTTGTCCAGACCTATCCCGCCCTCAGGGTCCTTCAGTACAATGAATGGCCTTCCCCCACCAGAGTTCTCAAGGGCGAGTATCTCGATGGAGAAACGTACCATGTCAAACGCTTAGACAAAGAGTACGAACGGATTTTAATGCTTTCCGGTGTCCCGATTTTCAATGCGCAAGGCGCTGTGGAACTGGCGGTCCTTGTCAGCAACGATATTACGCAACAGGTTGAGCACGAGGAACAGAACAAACTCATGCAGCTACGCATGGAGCAGACACAACGGTTGGAAAGTCTCGGGGTGCTGGCCGGAGGCATTGCCCACGATTTTAACAACCTGCTCATGGCTATTCTCGGTCACGCTGATTTAGCTTTACTGAAACTTTCCAAACCTACCCCTGCCACGAAAAACCTGGAAAGCATCAAGAGCGCGTCTCTTCAAGCAGCGGACCTTTGTACACAGTTACTGGCATATTCCGGGCAGGGAAAGATCGAGGAAAAGGAGTTTTCCATGAGCAAGCTGGTCCGAGAAATGGCCCAGATACTCAAAACCTCCATTTCAAAAAACTGCGTGCTTAACCTGAACCTTCAAGAAAACCTTCCGATGACGGTCGGAGATTCATCGCAGATGCGCCAGATATTAATGAATTTTGCCATAAATGCCTCCGATGCGGTTGGAGAAGGAAGCGGCACTATCAATATCTCGACCGACAGCATGTTTTGCCCGCTCGATTTTTTCACAAACGATTTTGTGATTAAGCCCACACATCCAGGTCTGTACATCACGCTGGAGGTCTCTGACAATGGCCCCGGCATGGACAAAAAGACGCTGGAACACATCTTTGAGCCGTTCTTTACCACCAAATTCACCGGCCGTGGACTGGGGCTTTCAGCTATTCTTGGTATTATCCGGTCCCATGATGGCGGTCTCAGGGTTAATTCCGAGCCCGGCGCAGGGGCGACCTTCACTGTCTTTTTCCCGGCACTCGGCAACACAGAAGGGGAAGAGACTGATGGGACCAACACAACAGAGCAAAAAAGTGAAGGTTTTGTAGGCAAGGTGCTGTTGGTTGATGACGAGCAAATCGTCCTCGATGTTTGCACCGGGCAACTTGAAGCGCTCGGACTGGATGTCTTGATCGCCCGAGATGGGATGGAAGGCATTACAATGTACCAGAAAAACCGACCAGAGATCGATCTGGTTATCCTCGACCTCACCATGCCGAAAATGGGTGGCCAAGAAACCTTTACAATACTCCGGCAGTTGAATCCCAACGCAAAAATAGTGCTGGCAAGCGGCTATGCAGAAGAAGACGTGACCACCCGATTCTCGGGAGAGAAGCCCTCCGGATACCTGCGAAAGCCCTATACCCTCGAACAACTCTCTCACGCGTTGTCCGGTTTGCTCTGTGAACAATGCCTATCTCCCACAAGGCTTGGCTAGTGTCCGGTCAGAAATGAGGATTTTTGAGTAAAAAAAACTCCCGATTCGCATCGGATGCCTTGCAAAATGAGGTAGAGTTCACAGAACTCAACCTTTCCCCTTGACAGGGAAAAGGAGGTTAAGGTAAATAGAGTCGCACATTTATGCCGGAGTGGTGAAACTGGTAGACGCACTGGACTCAAAATCCAGCGACCGCAAGGTCATGTCGGTTCGATTCCGACCTCCGGCACCAGTTGACTTTAGGGCTTTATCCTTGTAATATCAGGATAAAGCCCTTTTTTTATGTGTGGCTGATTTTTTTCATCTCCTGTGATCATTTGCTGTTTGTTGCTATGTTTTGTTCTTCAAGTGGAGCAAAATTGGAGCAAAAAATATGGCCCGGATTACGAAGCGTAAAAAAATGAATGGATGGAGCTACCTTGCGACCGTCCGCATTAAAGGATATCCGTCAGTATGCCGGACATTCGATACGAAAGGTGAGGCATCTGCCTGGGCAGCCAAAACCGAGGAGAGTATCAAGGCCAAGAAGTACAACGATCCACGCTTGGCGATGAATGTGAATTTTGGCCAGGCCATAGAAAAATATCTCGACACTATTTCCTGCAACAAGGCTGTCACCACCCATATGCGGGAGAAGGCCTCTGCGGCCCGACTAGTGGAGCAAATTGGAGCAGAAACACCGTTCGGCTCCATTTCCACTTCTATCGTGGCTCAGTACCGGGATAGCAGGCTGAAGGAGGTTTCAGCATATTCAGTCCGGCAAGAGTTGGCTTTGCTTTCACATCTTTTCACAAAAGCTAAAAAAGAATGGGGAATTCCTGTCGATAATCCTGTTTCCGGGATAGAGCGCCCAGCTCCGCCTCGTGGAAGAACCCGCTTTTTGACAGAAGAAGAAGCTTCCAAACTGTTGGATGCTTGTCGTAAAGCCAGAAACAAAAGTCTCTTCTATTTCATTCTGACACTTTTACATACAGGAATGCGGGCATCTGAGGCTGCCGGTTTGTATTGGCGTCAGATCAATTTCGAGAAAAGAGTAATTTATCTACCTGATACCAAGAATAAAGATTCCCGCTGGGTACCACTAACCAAAGAGCTTGTAGCCGAACTATCCAAGCTGAAAGAACTCGCTGGAGGACAGGATGGAAAACTGGTCTTCTTGGATGAGGGACAGCTGCAGACAGACAGGGTTAAAGCGAGGCCAGGAATAAAATTCAGGGAAGCCTTTGATGCCGCCAAAAAGCGGGCCGGTTTACCTGATATACATATGCACGACCTCCGTCATACTGCCGCCAGTCATTTGATCATGGCTGGAGTTGATATCCGTACTCTCGCTGATATCTTAGGTCACAGAACCTTGCAGATGGTGCAGCGATACACTCATTTACTCCATGACCATAAACTGGAAGCTATCGATAAAATAGGCAATTTAGGGCGGAATGCTGCTAAAAAATAGCTTGATTATGGCAGGGGGGATTGTTCAATGAAGGTGATGCGCGAAATGTAACCCTTTCCATAAAATTTGAGAGGAAGCGCATAGTTAATGGATGATCAGTCCCTGTAATGCATTTGAACCTATAGCAAGTTTACGCTGTTTACCCATAAACTTGCTATACCTTCGTCACCGGATTCTTCGAATTGTTATATGTTTGCCGAATCGATCAGCTTAGTACCGGCTTTGAACTTCACCACTTTCCTGGCTGGTATCTGTATGCTTTCCCCTGTCTGAGGATTACGGCCCAGACGAGCGGCACGGTTGTTAACAGAAAAGGTGCCAAAACCAATCAGAGAAACTTTGTCACCAGCCGCAACAGCATCGGTGATGGTATTCAGTATGCTGTTCAATACCTGTTCTGTTAGCGCCTTTGTCATATCGCAATCTTTTGCTACTTTTTCAATGAGGTCGGCTTTATTCATAATGATCCCTTGAGTCCTTGATTTAATGTTTGTAAAAACGGCATGTTGGTTGGAATAGCAAGGCCTCCCTTGTCTTGCAAGCTTATTCTTGACTTTCCTCACCTTCAGTCTTCATAAATGCATCGATCTCTCGGGGAGTGTAGTAACGAAAACGGATTCTTTTGCTTAATCTCGCCGTATAGTCTGAGAAAGCCATAACAATTTCTCGCCCTTCAGCCATGAGCTCTTCCCCTTCTTCGTGGGAAATGCCATTCATTTCCCCAAGTTTGGCTTTGAAGTGCGCATATGCCATGTCAAATTGTCGAAGAATATCGAACATGGTTGAACCAAGGGGAGAGTTGACTTTCAATACCCGGGAGCCACGCTCTTTGGCCATATTGATTTTTTTCTCCTGGATTTCCTGCCAAGACGGTTTAGTGTCGTTTCTTTCGGCCATCTACACCTCCTACAGTTACGCTGAAATAGTCCTTTTGTTTTTTTTGACTTGATGTCTATGCCATAAATCCAGAAAGTACACCGACCCGTACGGGAATATTGCGGCCACCAACATGATGCCGGCGGTTTCCGTCGCGACGGGCAGTAAATGGGGTTTAATCTCAAAGAAGCCGATATAGATGCTTTTGGCTTTGGTCCCAAAATTCTGGGCGAGTTGCCAGATATTCTCAGGTGTGCTTATCCGGTAGAGCACAAGGTAGATCACGTATACAAGGAAAGCTTTGAGCAATAGAGACATTGCCCTTCCCATGAGCAATGAGTTGATAGCCTTTCTGGTGATGTTGCCGACATAATAGCGGCTGATATAGCAACACATGCCTGTGTTCACCAGCAACACGAGGTAAGGGATACTGCCGAAAATGAAGTGGCTGAACCAATCCAACTGTTTGAAGACAAAAGGGAAAAGATAAAAATGAAATACCGGAAAGAGCAAGACCATTACAAACCCTTCGTGAAAGCCGCTTTTCAATCCTATCTTAAAAAAATCTAAGGTACGCTCCAGGGTGAGAAATTCAGCCGGTATGTTCTGCCCCTTGCTTTCGATGACGTAAAATTGTTGAACCTCGGAAATGGCACTGAGGAGATTCTTGGGCCTGTATATCCTGCCACCATCGGTCGTAATAATCTGGGCGTTGGTGTCATTCTGCCCTTTGTTCTCCCATTCTCTGCCCATCAGTCATCGCCCTCGGAATGATCGTCGTCGAGATAGGGACTGACTTTAATGATATCCCGCAACATCTGTGGTTTGACCTGTTCCATTTCAGCAATGGATCCAAAAGGCTCTGCATGGAATGGTGTGTAGTACCCTTTGATAGTTTTGCCGATTTTCCGGGTTACATTAAAGTATCCCCCGAAAAAGGTGTCTTTTATCAGCCCTCGGTCGATTACATTGTGATCTGCTCGGAGCTGATGAACGATAGTGTATAAGACGCCTCGCATGGATTCGTCCTTGTTCGCCATGGTGGCGATTTCCATGCACCCAGCTTGTTCCGCCATTTTTCGCGCCACCTCTTCAAGCACCTTGGCCTGGAAATAGACCCGGCCATCGGGCATTGAAAACGCCAGAAACCTGCGGCCAAACATCTTGTTTATATAGGGTTTCAAGTTGTCCAAGAATTGTGAAGCCTCGAACCATGATGAAATGTCGACCATTTGCGGCGCGGTTTTTGGCTTTCTGGAGTTGGTATTGTGTTCTTGGTTATATATGTCTGCTTGAGCTTGCCATGCTGCATTGTTATTTGTGCCTGGATCAATCGTGGTAGCTGATAGTGGTGGCGCGTGTTCTTTTGTATCCGCAAAATCTTTTTGTAGGGTGGTACTCTCAAGTTCCTTCTGCCTTGCCTTCTGGTCGGCTTTTTTCAGTGTTTTGCCGAGCAATCCTTTTGGCATCTTGTGGTGGAGTTTTATTGCCTGAAGAATCTCATCCTTCTTGGGAAGTTTTTCGAACTCGCTGATTCCGGTAAATGCGCGCCCGGCGGCAAGAGGATGTTCTCCCACGGAATAGAGATACCCTCGCATGGATTCAAGTTTGCCCATATCGTGGGCCAGGGCTGCTATCATTGTGTCGGGGATAACATGCCATGCCTTGTTTTCAGAGAGCAGTTGGACCACCTCTTCCGCGACGTTGAGAGAATGATCCAGTAGGCTTATTCTGGCCAGAAGTTGGTACGTGTTCTCATCCCATCCTCCTTCTACATCTCCACGAATGTCAACAACCGAAGGGCACTCACCCTGTTCGTCGAGCAAGGACAATAACCGAGCGCAAACAGTCTTTTGCTGCGGAAAATTTTTAAACCAAACACCGTTAAGGATGTTTTCCATGAATAACGTTACCCGAGGATTCTGAAATAGGATGGTTTTACTGCTTGCAGCGAGAGACTGCTCATCTCGCCACAAAGGAGAGAGTTCTGAAATATGGACTTCTCCGGAACCATCCTCTGTCCATATTTTGGACAAGTCACGTAAATGAATCGTGTTACGAACAACGGTTTCCTTCTTCCTGCTAAAGGCTAAAACTGCAAAAAAGGTAAAAATGAGCAGAACTGCGAGAATCAGAAAGCTGCCATTCCAGCCAATTGCTGTGAGCCAATCGATGATGCACTGTATTGCCTCCTTCATCTCTCACGGTTTGCCATCGTCAGCGTCGTTCCAGCCAGATCAGGAAAAGTAACTTTGAGCTTGCTGTCAGGCACTGTTGCCGTCTTGCCCTTATACGTGCCGGAATAGGTGTTCAGGAATACCTCCCGAGCCGCCATGTTCAGGACCTCAGTATGTTTGATGCGGACTTCCTCGGTCTCACGTATCGATAGTCCGCCGCCGACAGAAATAATTGGTGAAAAACGCTTTTCTTCACCAAGGTGCCTGGAAACATAGCTTGCAGTGTTTGCATCCGGTACCCGCATAAACAGTTTGGTATTGCAGTTATCCAGGATCGTGTTGGCACGGTCTTCTCCTACCTCTGCATATAGCTGGCTGATCGATTGGCAATAGCCGTGGATATAGACGCCTGCACCACCCGCTTTGGCAAAGAGGTCTTCGATACCGTTGTAGAGTACTGACTGGGCCTCATCGATATGGAGGACCAGGGGAGGAGTGACGCTTTTACCGCTGGAGTAAACCCGGCCGACAAAGGCCTGTATCATGGAGATGATCACCTTGCCGGCGGTGTATGCCGCTCTTTTGGTCAGGAGTGACCCCAGCTGCACGACCAGAATGATTCCTTTGTTTTGTTCCAGTCGCTTGATGAAACGATTCTCATCCGCCTTGCCGATGATCTGACCCACATTGCCGGACGTCAACTCGGTCAAAGCTACACGGAGAGAACTAGCGACTTTGGAATAGTAGTCTGCAGGAGTCGAGAGAATTTTCTGCATATCCCTGGAGAGCTGCTCTGCTTCCGGGGTGTTGATATAATCAAGTTGCTCTTTGAGCCGCTCCAGGTCCTGGTGGCTGATATGATTTTTAATGTCGTTGAGATTAAAGGAAGGGGTCGCCCCGTTCACCTCGGCTAGCATGATCAGTGCTTGCACCACTACCAGGCTTACCTCATAGGCAACTCCAAAAAAATATGGTTCGCGGCCAACTGCAACCCCTGCCGTGATATGTGCGACCAATTCTTCCGGCATGTAATATGAGGAAAGGGGATCAAGGATGGCGCTGTATTGGGGGAATATCGGAGTAATCAACATCAGGTCATGGAGACGTCCGGTAGCGTCGGCCAGTTGCGTGATCTTTGAAAAGAGATCAATGTCCCCCTTTGGGTCAATTGCCACCACTGAATAACCCTTGCTGATGTCCTGCTCGATGATGTGTTCCATCAACCGTGTTTTTCCAACCCGGGTTGTACCGAAACACCAGAAATGCCCCTTGCGGAAATGATCAGGAAAGCCCAATTCGACAATAGTCTCTAGGCGATCAAGGTGGACACCGGTGCCGATATGTGTCCACAGGCCTTTTTTCTTCCTCGCTTTCAAGAACATCGCTGATTCTGAGTAAATTTGACCTGTAATGGCTCTCCAAGCTCCTTGGAAACGGCGACAATTGCAGATTTTGGGATGCGTCTGGAGGTTACGACAAAACTCTTTTGCCCCACATATCGTTTAGTGCAACGAATAGTGATGTTATCTGCAACACCAACAAGCTGTTCCTTTAGCAATGCCTCGACAAGGTATTTAGATACCCGATCGAGCATTACTTTCAGCCTTGGGGTACCGCTCAGTACGACAGGGTCTACTCTGCGAATATGAAAGGCCCGTTTCTTTCCAATCGAAAAGGAAGAAGAATTTTGATCGTGAAGACCAACGCGATTGAGAGGACAGATAGCTGTTACGGTTTTTCCCGGGAGGATCTCAATCTCAATATGATAGTTTTTTTCGCAATCAATGACGGTGATATCGCCCCAACGTATTTCTTTTTCATAATACTTGTACTGCCTGGTTTGCTTAAGCACCGCTGCCATGGACAGACTCTTTTCCAATTGTCTGAGAATAGAGTTTGTGCCTCGCATTTTTTCTAAATCGATAACTCGTTGGAGAACTATGCCACCAACTTTTTCGAATGCTACGGCTTCGGGCTTGAGATCATGGCGGAAGGTGACCATCACTTCAAGCCGGTACCACTGGGAGAGAATTGCAGAGAGTACCTTTTCCATCTCAGCCATGACTTCATTGATGGTCAACCCATATTTTTCGGCAAAAAGGAGCATGATTTCCTGCATGAGCTTCACATCCTTTTGGTCTAGAGGAAAGTGATCCTGTTTTTGTACGTTCTATAACCTTTTTCCGAAAGGGTGGACGGTTTATGCAGGTTGGAGGCAAGACTTTCAAGGATGTGTTGGATTTATTTGATATTTAAGGGAACAGTGTTAGGATGAGTAGTGTAAGTAGCACAGAGTGAGGAGCTGCATGATATCAAGTGGAAATGATCCCAAACGGCGATGAAGAATCAAGAAACTTCTATAGGAAAGCCTACTCTTTTGGAGGTGGCAGTCAAATATCAAGTTGAGGACCTCCGTGGTGCCTCAATCCCTGGAAGTCGTATGACTAAAATACTGGAGCAGTTGGAATCTGGTCAGTTGCTTTCCAATTTTACTCTGGAGTATTTACGCAAAGAAGGTTTTCTCTCACTATCTCGCTATGCTCGAAAGGAAATTTCGTTTCCCGATTATTTGAAAGCAGCTGAAAAAGAAAAACATCAACGCTGTTCTGTTGCTGAAATAAAGGCCCTTAGAGAGGAGGCCGAACAGACGCGAAAACGAGAGGCCTTACAGGCCAGGATGAGACGGGAGCAAGAAATAGCAGCTGCGAAAAAGCGAGCCTTTGACAGTGATCCAAAGAATATTGCAAGGGCCAAGCAGAATGAATTAAGGGCTAAATATGAGCTCTCTTACTTGGGTTTGCGGTCGGTAAGTTTATGAATCGGCGCAATCCCACGGCACCACTGCCCTCGCGAGGAATGGCAAAACGAGGCGTGTGTCTACAAATCTCAGGCTATTTCTTCCAGGTGGAGAACCTGCTTGGGAGGGCTAATGTTTAATGATTTTAATATCTTTTTTGCTTCATTGGAGAGCTCGTTGCGCATGAGCACACGATATTTTAAATCAAAAAATTCTGTCACCTGGAGCGTGTCCAGCGACCGCTGAATCTGATGCCACGATCTGCCACACGCCAGTTCGGCAACCCGCTCGATGAGCAGTGCCAGCACACAGATTTTCACATGGCTCTCGATGCGTCGGGGAGCCCAGTGATACATCGGAGTCAGCCGGATCTGGGTTCGCTTGAGCGAACGGAAGCAACGCTCGATGACCATCAGGCCCTTGTAACCGCAAGCCGCATCTTCCAGACTGATGGTGTCGTCATTGGTTTCAATCACCCATTTGCCGTCGTAGGCGGCGGCATCACGAACGGCCTGTCGATCGATACGCAGCAGCCCGGATTTGGTGGTGCGCAGGTACCGCTTGAAGCGGCGGGAGGCGAGCAGTTCGATAGCCCACTGAGCCGAAGTCGATTGGTTCTTGTGCCTGCCAAGCTCAGCTTCCAGCAGGTCGATGATCATCTGTCGATGCGCTGCCTGCCGCTTGGCCTCCTTGGGGTTGTAGCACAGGATGTAGCGCCGGCGACGCTCGCCGTCACCAACGATCACTTCCTTGGCCTGGAGATTGTCTCGGAATACCGTATAGCGGCCGCGTTTGCTCAGTACCTCCCGCTTGATCTCAGAGGTAGTGGCCATCCGGCAGGCCAGCAGATACTTGCCGCAGGCCCGGGCCAACTCGGACCGGTTGTCAGCGGAGTTCATGCCGGAATCGGCAACGAACATTGCCCGGCCCAGGTTCCAGCCGCGCAGATCGGCCCGGATCTGCTCCACTGTACTGACATCGGCGGTATTACCGGGGAAGACCCAACTGCGCACGGGGATGCCGTCACGGGTGACGGCCAGGGCGATCACCACCTGTGGCGACCAAGTCCCTTCTTTGCTGTGCCCGAACTTACGCAAGGCAGCACTTTCTTCAGAATCGGAGTCATCTTCGGCGTCGATATGGAAGGAGGCGGTAGTGGTATCGTAGAAGATCAGATCCACCTCCAGATTGAACAGATTGGCCGTGCTAAAGAAGACGGCTTTCTCCACCGCTTCGGCATGATCGTGGAGCACGTCCATGGCCTGGTAGAGCTGCCGCAGCTTGAGCGATGTGCAGGACGGCAGGTAGACGGAGGAGAGCCAACGGTCCCAGACACCGAGTTTAGACTCGGGGTCGGACAACCGGTTGGCCACCATGGCCAACAACGCTCGCTCATAGGGAACGGCGGCCTCCGTTGCTCGTTCAATGTCCTTGAGCGTTTTCTTCAAGCCGAGTCGTTCCCAGAGTGCTTCGATCACCCAGACACAGCCAAGGGCGAATGTCTGCTTGATTTTCATGTCAGCCGGCATACAGCTTCCCGGAGTTGTCGGCGACACGCCGTCTTGAGCGAAAGGATCGGTGACCTGCACGCCGCAGACACGGGCAATGGACGTACACAACCGGACGAGTTCCTGGCGGTCAAGCTGGTCGGCCCGACCGAAGTTGTGGATGATTCTGGCGACTGGCTTCCGCGTGTCCGGGTGACGCTCGTTATGTGCCAGCTGCAGATATTCGACTGTGGAGCCGTCTTTGTTGGTGCGTTTGGTGGTTCTGAGATACATGCTTACGCATATATCATTTTAACCCTATATGATCAAGCAATAAATTTTAATTCGTGTGCCTACACGTTTTGGACTCGGCACGAGATGTGGTAGTGGCTAATTGTTTGGAATTACGAGAGAGAAGATTTTGGAGGACGGTAAAATTGGCGATTTTGAGCCTACTGGCCGCAAACGCAAGTCTTACTTTATAGAGGAAGACTGTTTCCCAAAGGTTATGGATATCCTTCGTCGTGTTGATAGAGGCACACGACTCTCTGAAAAGGATATAGTTTGGCTTTCAACCAAAGGTAAAGAATATTATACCATTGAATTAAGGGAAGAATATCATAGGATTGAAGCCGAGTTTTATGCTTGTGAATTTAAGAAAAGTAAAGATCCATGGTCTGCAGTCAACGCAAGCAGTCACTATCGCAAGTGTGGGAGAGCGAAAATTGCTGATTCAATGTTAACTGCGATTGCATTGTCAAAGCTTAAAAATTCAAGGTTGAAATCTGCAGTTTGCACAACCCATGGTGGAGTAAGACGTGACCTGAGAGAATATGACGATGCGCTCAGATTGGGTGACCAAGCACACCGGCTGACCCCAAAGGATTTTCGTCCGTGCACGCTATTGGGGGCGGTGAATATTGAAATCGGCAACTACGATCTAGGCCAGGCTTGGTACAAAAAAGCTGTTGAGCTGGGTGCTAGTGAAAAATCGGTGGATGATGATTTGCGCAGTATTTTTATGCGTGCAGATAAAATAAAGCAGGAGGAGATGCGTAATCACCTACTCAGGATTGATCCGGTCCGCTACAGCTGGGTGAGAAGGAAGGCTGACAAGAATCGGAAAAACAATCAATAAACCAGGTTGTTTTGGTAAAATAATTTCGATAATCATTTAAAAATTGGCCATAAATCGATTTGTTGGAGATTTGATTCGGATGCAAAAAAAATCTGTAATTTTCTCACTTTTGATCCTATAAGGAATTATCGCTAGAAAAGTTGGATACATTCTTCATGACATTGCTGTGAGGGGTCAGGATAGTCTGTTTGTTGTTATGATCGTAGAACAGCAACATATTGTTTCTGTTTCGAATTGTTGAGCCACTACTGGTGTGCTGTTTTGTCTCTTTTAAATATGTAATTTCCTGAATACCAATAGTGGACTTCTCTTTAATCGCATCTGCCTTTCCAGACGAAAGTATAGTGCCGACTGATAAGATAAGTATTGGCAGAATCGCGGCTGTCATAATATATGGCAGGCTTTCAACATCAACATATCTTGATAGTTTAGATTTATTTAAAGCCCGCTCAACCGGTTTGTAGCCAGCCGCGATAACACCCATACCGTAGAAAAATACAGTAAACTGTTTTACGACCCCGGAAAGAATAAAAATACTCCCGAACACAAGGTATTCCTGAGGTGGAGCCGGCAGTTGAATTGAATCATAACCAAATTCTAAAAGATAGCCGGTATCATAAATGAAGCCTACTGCGTATAAGAATGAAAGAAACGCGAGTGCTAAGAATGAAACGATTCGTAGCATTATTTCCCTATTTTTTCTTCGATGGTTTCTGAGTTAGAGCCGAACCGGCGGCGGATTTTGCAGACTTGCTCGCTGATTTAGACCTTAAAGTTTTTGAGGCTGCAGACGAGGCTTTTTCACCAGTAACCTTATTGGGAGCTTTCGACTGTGATAGTGTCGATCCAGCAGCGGATTTTGCCGCTTTGCTCGCCGTTTTGCTCCTCAGGGTTTTCGATGCTGCTGAAGCTGCTTTCTTGCTTGTTACTTCTTGTTTTGCCATGTTGGACCTCTCGTTTGTTGTTTGAGTACCGCCTGTAATGGAACGCACGTTAAAACGGCCACAGACTCTTTATCACATTCCAAATATTCGATATCCAGGAGAGCGGCAACTTCCTTTGATGTTTTTGCCTATTGACTGCTGTGATGTAGGCTTCTTTATCTGCTTTATCTTTCGCTTGGACTCGCTTAATTTCTAGTTCGGTCATCGAACCGGCCCAAACCACCTGATTTCTTCGAATCCAATAGTGTGATTTGCAGTCGAAACTCCAGTTTCCGATTGAAGGTCTCATTGAGACGCTATCCCCATGCCTGCTTATTGACCAATCGACGGGAGTTAATGGTGTGACTACTTCTTCACCACACCCGCAGCAGCATTTGTGGACAGCAATTTTATAGCGTTCACAGATATAAAGTTTCCGTTCGTGGACATGCTCTGGAATGATATCCACAAATTCTGGTGTTATAGAAAATGATTTCATTTTATTTCAGTCAGTTCGGGCATCTCATCTTTTGTAAGTGAGTGGCTATTTATCGAATAAGTCGTATGATGTACCTGCCTCAAATCTTGGTAGAAGGTGCAAAACTGTTTCCATTTTGCGACCGCAAGGGCAGCATTAAGAGCATTCATGTCAGCGACCTGAATATTGCTATCGTATATACCGCCCTCACTGCCTGAACTCATAGTCGCACGTTTTGCAAAATGATCTTTCTGCTGTGGTGTGCTGAGTGTTACTCGACAGGTGCCGTATATGCAGTTGTTTTCAGGAAGTACATGGAGCTCCATTCCGACGTCAATAAAAGGTATTTCTTGCCTCTGGAGAAACCGACTCAGCAGTTTTCGTACTGGTCCTTTATCGACACACACGAATACAAAATCGAAATCTTGAAGCTCAGAGATGTTGTCTTCATCTAAGTAGACATCATGCGGGTAAATACCTGTACGCATTTTGTCATATTTTTTACTGTAATAATCTACCTTTGGTAATCCTTGTTCAAGTTCTTCTATTGATGCTGCACCTGGAGCTCGGAAGGCGTTATGTTGTAGAAATTTATCACCGTCATAGAGGTGAATTTCACGTGCAGGAGTCTTAGCCACAAGGTCGAGAAGATAAGATCCAGTGCCACCAAGCCCGATAATGGCGATACGATTCATTGCAAGCTTTTCGGAGACTGCAAGAATATTCGCTCTCGTTGAAGCTGAGTCCCAGTATCTAAAAACAGAGTCTACCTCTGTAGACACTATGACTTCATGCGTCCTTGGATCCGCTGCAGGATCAATCACTTTTGCTTCGTTCGAGATGATTGAAATGTAGCTCTTCATTTTTGAATAGAAGTCAGGATAACCGTTAGGCGGTTTGTTTGAAAACCGATGTTGCGCAATAAAGCCTGTCCAGAGTGGAAAGTGTTGTGATGAATGACGAATACTCTCTATGGGCTTTCCGGTGTGATGACACGGGTATTCACCGACAAACCAGACTTGGTGGTCAGCTGGAGATCCTAATTGGCCGACATTGCCATTGAGGTTTGTGACAACAATACCTCGTTTCACTTCGCGCTGTGATGTTACGTAAGGCACTGAATGTACTAATACATGTCCGTGACTAACTTCTACTGCGTAACCTTCTTTCTGGAGTCGTTCCAGGTCAGGATCAAGAACGATTGGTCTTGGTGACATTGAATATCATACCCTCCTTAAGTTTCACTTCCTGGCCGTCCACGAGAGTTCCGTCTTTTCCGTGCGGATTGTCGTAAGCGACTGTATAAACGATGTCTTGATTTGGCTGAACATCTGGGAAGGCGAGTTGAACAACTTCGGTGTAAGAGATGCGTTTATCACTTACTTCTCGTGGTCTTCCGTTAACAATTATTGTGATTGTTTTGTTGTGGCCTGGTGCATGGTCAGCTTGGCTGTTGCTCATTTTCTACCTCATGATTGAGTTTTTGATCTTTGTTGATCCATATCTACAAAGCAAATTTCTCGTTAAATGAACGAGTTTAACGGCACGACAAAAAAAACTATTTTATTCGGTGGTACACATATTCAACTCCACCACTATCAGCGACATTCTCCGTACGAAGTAGAAATCCTTGATTCCATAGTTGTTTGAATTTCATGCTAGCATTTGCAATACTTATATTCGGGTTAGTCGATACAAATTCTGAAGCGCGAGCTTCTTTATGTTTGAGCGCAAATTCAAGGGCGGTGATAGTGCCTTTCGTTGGTTGCAATCCGATGATTTTGTACTCACCGTCATTCCAGACCGTCAATGGTTGCTGCTTTCTTTCAGCAGCTGCGTCCAAATTTTCGAGCATATCTTTGTCTACTGGGTCGATGAAACAAAATCCTTTGTTGCCTCGATATCTCCTTGCTAGTTCAATTAACGTTTCAGAAGCGAACGAGAAATCTATGCGTCTCACATCAGCAAGAGCAATGTGGAATATCATGACACCGGGTTTTGACTCTACAAAGTCAATCAATCGGTTATAGACTTCGCGGCCTTGCGAGCGGCCCCAACCATCGGGGCTACTCATGAGGTTGCGAAGATTTATGACTGCACGAATCTCGTTCATTGTGTTAATTTAATCAGAATGGAGTGATTAGTCAAGTGCAAATTTGAAACATATATGAGTTCCCCAGATTAGCGGGAGAGAATCGTAGCAATAAGCCGTATTCGGTTTATAGCCATCTGAGGACGGTGCGAGCACTACTCTAGAGGTTGGAAGTCTGACGTCGAGTTTGGCTCTAAACTTAATCGCTTTTGCAGCACTTCCTTTAAGTCCGCAACCTCTGTCTGCTCCATGACGCGATATGCCTTGTCTGAAGATTTCAACTAAAAGATCTACATCGGATAGCTGTGCTAGGGACGGTGATTCATTTTTTAACGATGGTCTTAATGTCTCCAAAATTCCGATGCCACTATCAGAGACAGCGACGCTAAGGTTGTTACCTCCTCGATATAGTTGAAGTGAAGCATAGCCATCAAGTTGAGTTCCGCTGTGCGAAAAGATATTATCAATCAGTTCGGCAAATATGGTCCAAGCCGCTCCTTCAAGCTCCTTTGAGTCAGATCTGTGGCTGCAGGAGTTCATTAGTGCGTCAGTCAATCTTGTAGGGAGGTCCTGCTCACGATGCTGTGGATTAATCTGCGCGATTTCGACTAGGTTAGTGTTCGTTCCCGCGAATAGTTCTGCGCCTGAAAAGAAAGGTCTGTCTGGATCAGCACTTCCCGTTATCCCGTAATGCCCTGTTTTTATGGGGTACGAGGGAATTGGTTTTCGTAAACTTTTAGAGAACATGCTTGGTTCCAAAACGGCTGCTCTCCGAGCGCCTCGGCAACGAGCTTAGACGCGATTAACTCATCAAAAATAAACGAAAAATTAATCAGGAGTAGCGTATTTTTTTCTTGACAAAGCCTTGAAGGTAAAAATCGATTTTTT